>JBBSKN010000214.1:0-2085 GCA_038256265.1 Phormidesmidales cyanobacterium | reverse complement strand
GACAGAGGGGAGGGCGAGACCCTAGCTGTCGCTGTCGGCGGCGGGGGCGTCGTAGCCAAACTCGTCGTCGTCGGCCCCGTCGTAGTCGTCGTAGTCGTCATCGCCGCTGGTCTGACCGCCGTGGGAGCCTTCGTAGATGGCATCGGCCAGCTTGCCAAGAATCAGCTTGATGGAACGAATAGCGTCGTCGTTGCCGGGAATGGGCACGTCAACCACGTCGGGGTCGCAGTTGGTATCTAGCAAAGAAATAATCGGGATGCCGAGCTTTTGGCACTCAGACACGGCGTTGTATTCCCGCTTGATGTCGACAATGATGGCAACGTCAGGCACCTTGCGCATGGTCTTAATGCCACCCAGGTACTTTTGCAGCTTCTCTAGCTCGCGGCGCAGCACGGCGGCTTCTTTTTTGGGGCGCAGGTCGATGGCACCCAGCTCTTCCATGCGCTCTAGCTCTTTGAGGCGGTTGGCGCGAGACTTGATCGTCTCCCAGTTGGTGAGCATGCCGCCCAGCCAACGCTGGTTGACGAAGTGAGAGCCGCAGCGGGCCGACTCTTGGGCCACAATGCCAGCAGCCTGGCGCTTGGTGCCGATAAACAGAAACTTTTGCCCCTGCTCTGCCGCCGTGCGGACAAATTTGTAGGCTTCTTCCATCAGCTGGGCGGTCTGCACCAGGTCAATGATGTGAACGCCGTTGCGGGAGGTGAAGATGTACTGATCCATCTTCGGGTTCCAGCGGCGGGTTTGGTGGCCGAAGTGAACCCCAGACTCCAGTAGCTCGGATAGAGTGATAACGGGCATTTGGTTTTGACTCCTTTCGGGTTAATCCTCCATTCGAACGTGCTCCCCAAAACAAAATTTGGGGGAGACCCGAAAATTCGAATGTGTGGTTTTTTTGACAACTTTTCTAGGGTATCACAATCAAAGCAAGGTTAGAGTTTTGCTGAAACGTTACCTGCGCTGGGTGATTGTCGCGGCGGCGATCGCCTTTTTAGCCCACACCCTGGTGGGGCACTGGGCCGAGGTCACCGCCATCCGCCTGCGGTCTCGGGGAATTTGGCTGCTGCTGCTGGCTACTATTGTTAGCCTGCTGGCCCACAGCTGGGCGGGCTGGGTGTGGAGCTGGATTATGCAAGCGCTGCAACAGCCCGTGGGCGGCACCTGGAGCATGCCGGTCTATCTCAAAACCAATCTGCTGAAATATCTGCCGGGCAATGTCTGGCATTTCTATGGGCGGGTGCGCGCCCTGGGCGATCGCGGTGTGGCTAAAGGGCCTGCCATTGTCGGCGTAGTGCTAGAACCGCTGCTGATGGCCAATGCAGCGCTGATGCTGGGGTTGGCCAGCCCCACCTCCTACTGGCCAGGGCAAATACTGCTGCTGGTGCTGGCGCTGGGGGCCATTCACCCCCGCTGGCTCAACCCGGTGATGAACCACCTGGGCCAGGCCAAAGCCAAGGACAATCTAGAGGAACCGCTACCCCAGGCCGCCCTGCACCACTACCCCCTCAAACCACTGGTGGGAGAAATGGGCTTTGTGCTGCTCAAGGGCCTTGGCTTTGCTCTGGTGATCAGCGCTGTTAGCCCGCTACCTGCAAGCCTCTGGCTCTCGGTGGTTAGCCTGTTTAGTCTGGCCTGGTTGGCGGGGCTGGTGATCCCTGGCGCACCGGGGGGGCTGGGGGTGTTTGAGGCGATCGCCGTCACCCTGCTGCAAGGTACGCTCTCCCCCGGCGTCATTCTCAGCGCGGTGGCGCTGTACCGGCTGGTAGGCACTCTGGCAGAAGCCGTCGGGGCCGGATTGGCGGTGCTGAGCCAGCGGTTTGCCCCGCCCCCAACCGCCACTTAGCCCCAGTAGTTTGGGGTCGATTAGGGGTTAAGATAATAGTCTCTGTACCAGTCTACGAACTTGGCAATGCCCGCCTCTAAGGAGGTGTCGGGCGAAAACCCAACGTCCCGCTCCAAGTCGGTGGTGTCGGCGTAGGTGGACAGCACATCGCCAGGCTGCATCGGTTTAAGGTTGAGAGTTGCCTTCTGCCCCAGAGCAGACTCAATCACCTCAATGAAGCGCAGCAGCTCCACGGGCTGGTGGTT
>JBBSKN010000213.1:0-2269 GCA_038256265.1 Phormidesmidales cyanobacterium | reverse complement strand
CGCTGGCAAGACCGAGTACTGCGGGAAGCCCAGGTCATTGTGGCCGTGCCGCCGGTAGAGTAGGGGCAGGCCCCCGTGTCTGCCCTCCCCGTGTCTGCGAGGGATTTTGCTGTGTTCATGTATTCAACAAAAAGGGTAAGCCCCCATGGGACAAGTAGTCGGCATCGATTTAGGCACCACGAATTCAATCATTGCCGCCCTGGAAGATGGACAACCCTGGGTGATCCCTGACGACGACGGCGGATTGTTGCTGCCCTCCTACGTGGGCATGAGCGACAGTGGGCAACTGCTAGTCGGGCAGTCGGCCTGGCGGCAGTATGCGGCAGCGCCCGATCGCACCGTCAAGTCGATTAAGCGACAGATGGGCACTGACTACACCGTCACCCTGGGCGATCGCACCTATCGGCCCCAGGAAATTTCCGCCATTATTCTGCGATCGCTCAAGCAGCGGGCCGAGGCCATGCTCGAAGACGAGGTCACCCAGGCGGTGATTACCGTGCCCGCCTACTTTACCGATGCCCAACGGCAGGCCACCAAAGAAGCGGGCGAGATCGCTGGCTTTGAGGTGTTGCAAATTCTCAATGAACCAACGGCGGCCGCCCTGGTCTTTGACATCGACAGCGAAGACAGCGAGACCGTGCTGGTCTACGACCTGGGCGGCGGCACCTTCGATGTCTCCATCGTCGAAATTACCGGCCATGTCACCGAGGTACTGGCCAGCCACGGCAATAACCGCCTCGGCGGCGATGACTTTGACCGACAGCTGCAGCGCCATTTAGCTGACCGCTTCCAGCAACTTCACGCTACAGAGGTGCCCAACGACGCGGCCACCCAAGCGCGGCTGCTGCAAGCCGCCGAACAGGCCAAAATTGCCCTTAGCGAACACGCCTTTACCACGGTGCGTGAACCCTTCCTAGTGAGCCAAGGAGAAACCGCCCTGCACCTGGAAACCGACATCGCCCGAGAAGACTTTGAAAACCTGATCCAACCCCTCCTGAAAGAAACCCTAGAAGCGATCGACCGGGCCTTGAGCGATGCCGATATGACCGCAGACGACATTGACCGGGCTATTTTGGTCGGCGGTTCCACCCGCATTCCCCTAGTGCAACGCCTAGTCGAAGGGCACTTGCCCGATACCCCCGTCAGCAGCTTTGAGCCTGACCTCTGTGTGGGCATGGGGGCGGCGCTGCAAGCCGGGGTGCTCTCGGGGGCGGCGGTAGACAGCATTTTGGTGGATGTCAGCCCCCATTCCCTCGGCATTGCGGCGATGATGGACACCCCTCTGGGGCCAATGCCCGGCATGTTTAGCACCATCATTCCGCGCAATAGCGTTATTCCCACCTCCCAGTCTCAGATCTATGGCACCGCTGCCGACGGCCAACAGATCGTTGAGGTCGAGGTGTTTCAGGGAGAAAATCCCATTGCCAAGGAGAATGTGCCCCTCGGGGCCTTTCGGATCGAGGGCATTCCCCCCAAACCTGCCGGGGCCGTACAGGTGGAAGTGCATTTTGACTTTGACATCAATGGCATTTTGACCGTTACCGCCACCGAAAAAGGCAAGGGCCAACAGCAGTCTCTGGTGGTCAACGACACCCAAACCGGGCGACTCTCCAGCCATGAACTGCATCAGTCTAGAGATGCGATCGCCTCACTCTTTGGCGCTCTACCCCTGCTTGACGTGGACGACGACGGCGAGTGGGTAGACGTCGATGTGGAGACGGAAGACCAAGAATAGGTTAATTGCTTAGGCGATTAATCGATTAACTGATTTAGCGGCTCTCTATGGTCTATGAAGCTTGGCTGCTTAAGTGGTTAATCGCCTAATTGCTTAATCGATTAACTGAATTTTGACTGGTAGGCGATCGCGAAACTATAAGCCAAGGGCTATAGAGATTCATCTCCTCTTAAGAAGCAGTGCCGACCGAATGGCTTAGGGGATTTATGTTTTTCATTAATACCCCAGCGCCGAGATCGCCGCCTTCTTCTGCTCTGGGCTCACCTCCAGATACCGCTGCAAGCTTGCCAAGCTGCGGTGGCCACTGATCTCCTGAATCACCCGCAGGGGCACCCCAGCATTACTCAGGTTTGTCAGGGCCGTGCGCCTGAAGCTGTGGGTGCTAATCCCCACCCCCTCCAAACCGGCGTAGGCCAACGCCTGGCCCAGCAGCCAATCCGCCGACGACCGGGCCAGCTGGCCCCGGCCATGCCGACCGGGAAACAGGTACTCAGCCCCGCCGTTGTTGTAACCCACCAGCCGCGCCGCCAGCTT
>JBBSKN010000212.1:0-2391 GCA_038256265.1 Phormidesmidales cyanobacterium | reverse complement strand
TAGACAAAGGCGCTGTTTTCAACGCTGTCGGCCACCAGACTGGGGTAGTCGCGCACCCAGGTTTGAATGCGAAAGTAAAACTGAAACCAACTGCTAAACAACAGGCTGAGGCAAAATAGCAGGGCCAGCTGCTGACGCACCGGGCCGGGGGGGTCTTTAAGGTTAAAATCCCAGCTCACCAGCTTGGGAGCAGCCACCACCGCAAAGGATACCAGCGGCCACGACACCAGGGCGGGCTGAAGCCAGCGCCCGCCCCAGGAGCCAAACAAAAACAGGCAGAGGATCGCCCCTGACACCCAGGGCGCAATGGGCAATCCAAAGGGGCGAATCTTACCGGCCTCTAGCGCCCACCCCACCCCCAGAGCAAGGCAGATCCAGCTGATGGTGGCCAGCAGACCTACGGTAAAGGCTGTGGCGTCTACCACGCGGGCTAGCAGAGACACCAGCCATGAGAACAGGCTCATGTAGATCACCGTCAGCCACGAGAAGTAGCGCGGTGGCAGCAGCAGCGTTTTCAGCGCAATGAAGGCCTGCTTGAGCCACTTCAAAACCAGCACGATTACCATGCCAGCACCCCCACCTGGTTGATTAACAGCATTAGCACCAGAATGGCCGTGAAGCTGGCGGCGTTGGCCTGGAGCACCGCCAGAGCACGGGGTGAGTCGCCCCGCTGCCCCTCGTCTGTGCCCCGCCCCCGGCGGGCCCGTTCGTAGAGCTGGCGGCGGTTAATGGCCACCGGCTTTGGGTCGGTGTCTATGGGCTGCTGGCCCAGCAGTCGCTGGAGCCAGGTCAAACCCTGGAGCTTGATCCAGTAGGTGACGAAGAACGCGGCGATCGCTGTCACCACCACCACCACCGGCAGCACATTGCGCCAGCCGTTGAGATAAAACCGATTGAACAGCACGTAGCTGATCACCTGGCTGCGCAGCGACAGCGGCAGCACCGCCTCAATGGCCAAAAATGCCACCCAGCCCAGGCTGGTGGCCAGCAGGTTGAGGGTGGCGGCGTACTGCATACTGGTGCGATAGCCCAGACGCAGCTGCTGGCGCAGCACCATGGCTTCGAGCACAATGGCTACCAGCAGCAGCAGGGTCTGAAAGGCGATCGCCCGCAGCGGCAAAATACCCAGTTCTGACAGCAGGTTGGTGATCGGCATGGGGGGTGGGGGTGGAGTGCAGGGGGCAACCCCCGGACGCGGGTTCGCGGTGCATTCTCAAGGGTATAGCCTCAGCCCATCTTTGGCGCCTAGTTCGCTAAGATTCTAGATCGTTAAAACTCTAGATTGAGTCTAGATCGGGCCGCTCCATAAAACGCAACACCCAGCACGCAACACGCAACACCATGGTCAGAACCGGTATCGGCATTCGCACCGCCCAGCAGGGCAATGAGCGGCTTACGGGGCAAATCCACGTCTACGACGGCGAGGGCAAGGGCAAGTCTCAGGTGGCACTGGGGGTGGTGCTGCGCTCCATTGGCCTGGGCATTCACCAGTTTTTAGACAGCCGGGTGCTGCTGCTGCGATTTCTCAAGGGGCCGGGCCGCACCTACGACGAAGATGCCGCCATTGAGGCACTCCAGCGCGGCTTCCCCCACCTGATTGACCAGGTGCGCACCGGGCGGGCCGAGTTTTTTGGCCCCGAAGACATCACCAAATTTGACCAGCAGGAGGCCCAGCGGGGCTGGGATGTGGCCAAGGGGGCGATCGCCTCGGGCCTCTACTCGGTGGTAGTGCTCGACGAGATCAACCCGGTGCTCGACCTGGGCCTGCTCGACATCGACGAGGTGGCCCGCACCCTGCGCCACAAGCCCGACCACCTGGAGATCATTGCCACCGGGCGCGGTGCCCCCCAGTCCCTGCTCGATGTCGCCGACCTGCACTCAGAGATGAAACCCCAGCCCAAAGCGGAGGGCATCGAAGGCATCGAGGGCATTGAGATCTACACCGGCGAGGGCAAGGGCAAGTCGACCAGCGCCCTGGGCAAGGCGCTCCAGGCGATTGGTCGGGGCATCAGCCAAGACCTCTCCCACCGGGTGCTGATTATTCAGTGGCTGAAGGGGGGCAATGGCTATACCGAAGATGCGGCGATCGCCGCCCTGCGCAAGATCTACCCCAATCTGGTCGACCACCAGCGCTGTGGCCGCGATGCGATCGTCTGGCGCGGCCAGCAGCAGGAGATCGACTACGTGGAGGCAGAAAGGGGCTGGGAGATTGCTAGAACGGCGATCGCCTCGGGCCTCTATAAAACCATCATTCTCGACGAGCTCAACCCCACGGTGGATCTAGAGCTGCTGCCCGAAGACCCAATTGTGCAGGCGCTGCTGCGCAAGCCTCGCGGCACCGAGGTGATTATCACCGGGCGCTGCAAAAATCGCCCTGCCTATTTTGAGCTG
>JBBSKN010000211.1:0-2765 GCA_038256265.1 Phormidesmidales cyanobacterium | reverse complement strand
GCGCGTTGTCGAAATCCGTACAAGCTATCGTAGGTCATAGGCCTTTGCCGAGATTGGTTGTGCTTTCTCAGCTTCGGCTAAAAAGCAGCCCGAGCAAGACTCGGGCTGCTTTTTCCTATCGCCTTAGTCTAAACTCCAGTACTTATGCGTCAAACAATTGTTATTTGTAGCGCTAACAACAGATTCAACTGAGTAGATGTCGTCGACTAGGGCTGAGGCTATTGGCTTTATGAATAGGAGGGGGCAGTCACCGGTTCATTTCACAGCATCTGTTCCATTGCATCTGTCTATTGATTCCCTTGATAAGGAGTGCCACTGTGACTCAGCCGACTGAACAACTGCCCCAGGCGCCCTCTGACCCGAAGCCCAAGAACAAAATTGCGGAGTTTTTCAACTTTGCGGCCCTGCGCACCAACTTTCGCACCGAGACTCTGGCGGGGTTCACCACCTTTGTCACGATGGCTTACATTCTGATTGTTAACCCGGCCATCTTGTCGAACGCAATTTTCTTGACTGAGTCAGGAGATTTGTTTGGTGAACTGGTAGTGGCCACAGGGCTGTCTGCCGCCTTAGCCACGCTAATTATGGCGCTTTATGCCAAACTGCCCTTTGTGCTAGCACCGGGCATGGGGATTAACGCCTACTTTGCCTTTACCGTAGTGCTGGGCTTGGGCCTTGACTGGCGGGTGGCTCTGGCGGCCGTCTTCATCGAGGGGGTTATCTTCATCGTGATGACCCTCACCAACCTGCGCGGTGCGATCATGGCGGCGATTCCGGACGCGGTAAAGCATGCTACCACGGCGGGTATTGGTCTGTTTATTGCCTACATTGCCCTCAAAGGGGCAGGCGTCATTGTGCCGTCGGAGGCGACCTTTACGACCCTGGGCAATCTGCGATCGCCCCAAACTGCCATGGCCTTACTGGGTCTGGTGATTACCGCTGCCCTTTGGGCACGCCGGGTAACCGGAGCCCTGCTGTGGGGAATTTTGGGCACCGCCGCGCTGTCGTGGTTGTTGGGCGTAGCGCCCTGGCCCACCGGGGTGATGGCGATTCCCCAAGCGCCGACCGACCTGTTTGGGCAGGCTTTTTTAGGTCTAGGCGAGCTGCTGCGCGGCAACCTTTGGGAGATAGTGAGCATCATCTTTGTGTTTTTGTTTGTTGACCTGTTTGACACCATTGGCACTCTCACGGGGCTGGGCTCGAAGGCGGGCTACATTGACAGCGATGGCAAGTTTCCGGGGGTAGAAAAAGCCTTTATGGCTGATGCCGTGGGCACCACTGCCGGAGCGGTGCTGGGCACCTCCACGGTGACTACCTATATTGAGTCTGCCTCAGGCATTGCCGAAGGGGGCCGCAGCGGTTTTACCGCTCTGGTTGCAGCGGGGCTATTTGCGGCTTCAGTGTTGTTTATTCCCCTGCTTCAGGGCATTCCGGCCTTTGCTACGGCTCCGGCGCTGATTATGGTCGGGGTGCTGATGATGTCGGGCGCAAAACTGATCGATTGGGATGAACCTGCCGATGCGATCGCCGGCTTTCTCACCATTATCATGATGCCTCTGGCTTTCTCCATCGCTGAAGGGCTGGCCATGGGCCTGATTGCTTTTCCGCTGGTCAAAGCTTTCCAGGGCAAAGCCAGCCAAACCAGCATCGGCATGTGGATTTTGGCCGCTGTCTTTCTGCTGCGGTACATCTTCGTCGCGGGTTAGGCCAATTCCTGTTTAATGCCCCCGGTAGGGGTACACAGTAGGGGCACAGCAGTGCTGTGCCCCTACCGCAGTGCGTCAAAGGTGTCGCCCAGAGCGGCGGTCAGGGTTTGACGGGTTTGAGCATGGGCCGCTTGTTCAGCCTGCAAACGCTCGGTCAGGTCTTGGCACTGCTGCACCAGACCGTCAAGGTGCTGCTGCAACGCCGGAAGGGAGTTGACGGTGGAGAGATCTTTCTCTAAAACCGCACCGGGGGTCGCCGCGAGGCGCTGCTGAATCGCTTCGATTTGCGCCTGAAACTCAGCGGATTCTTCGCGGCGCTGCCGAGCTTCAGTTTCGTAGAGGCGACGCCAGTTGGCGGCGCTGTTAAAGGCCTGGTCGCGCTCTTTTTGGGTGTCGGCCAGCTGCCGCTGGAGGGTGCGCACCTCCGCAATCCACTGGGTGAGGTCTTGGGACATGGCGGGTATTAACAATAGGGCCAGAAGCAGAGACAGGACAGAATAACGCCTAACTCTGGAGCTAATAGAGCAGCCGAGTGAGAATGCCCGGCGCTGGCAGCACAATCATAACCAACAGCGTCAAGGCCAACAGACCCAAAAAATCGCGGCGATTGTCTAGCTCGCTGACATCGTTGAGAGCGGGCTGGTCGGCCGCCGGAATAAAGAATAGAAGAATCGCCCAAATCATCAGCTCAGAATGCACCAGAGCCAAACCAAACACCAGCAGCCGCGCCACCTGCCCGACAATGCCGCCAATGCGCTGGCCGTACATGGCGTGGACAATGTGGCCGCCGTCGAGCTGGCCCACGGGCATCAGGTTGAGGGCCGTGACCACTAGACCCAGACAGCCGGCGATCGCCACCGGGTGTAGGTGAATCGCCTGGTCTGCCGCCACCGCTGACCCCAGCACCAGCTTAGACATCAGGGTTAGCATCAGCGATGCCTTGGGGTCGAGGGCTTCAAAATTGAGCAGGCTAGAGCCGGTTTCGGGAATGGCCACCACCGTTGACTGGGCCAGCCCCCACAGCAGCAGCGGCACCGCCACCACCAGCCCCGTCAGCGG
>JBBSKN010000210.1:0-2838 GCA_038256265.1 Phormidesmidales cyanobacterium | reverse complement strand
CCAGTGTATCCATGGCCGTCGCTTTGGCGATATCGAAACCTTGCAGACTGAAACCGCTGCCTGGTCATGTGATGTCAACACCACCCAGCGCGGGGTTGATTGGCAGATGAAGGTAGACGACGCACGCTGTAAGCTAGCGTCTGTCTACCCTAAAATTAAGTCCTGACGCTGCACTAGTCGCTTGCTAAGCAGAAAGAAAAGCCCTGGGTTCTTTAAGCACCCAGGGCTTTTAGCGTTTATGGAGATTTCCGCTATCTACAGTGACGACAGCACGTCGCGGGCAGCGGCGATAGTGGCGTCGATATCCTCATCGGTATGGGCCAGCGAGGTAAAGCCTGCCTCATATTGCGACGGGGCCAGGTACACGCCCCGCTCCAGCATGCCTCGGTGGAAACGGCTAAACTTCTCCAGGTCAGAGCCTTTAGCATCTTCGAAGTTGCTGATTGGGCCGGGGTTAAAGAACATGCCAAACATAGCGCTGATGTGGCCACCGCAAACCTCGTGGCCCGTATCGCGGGCTGCATGAAGCAGGCCCTCGGTGAGCTTGGCCGTCAGCCGCTCTAGCTCATCGTAGGTGCCGGGCCGCTGAAGCAGCTCTAGGGTTTTGATGCCTGCGGTCATGGCTAGCGGATTCCCCGACAGGGTGCCTGCCTGGTAGACCGGCCCAGCGGGAGCGACCATTTCCATAATCTCGCGGCGACCGCCGTAGGCCCCCACCGGTAGCCCGCCGCCGATTACCTTGCCCAGGGTGGTAAGGTCGGGGGTAACGTTAAACTTGGCCTGGGCACCGCCGTAGGCAATACGGAAGCCGGTCATGACTTCGTCAAACACCAGCAGAGCATCGTGCTCGCGGGTGATTTCTCGCAGACCTTCTAGAAATCCGCCGTCGGGGGTGATGAACCCGGCGTTACCCACCACGGGTTCAAGAATCACGCCAGCAATTTCTCCTGGGTTTTGGGCAAAGAGGGCTTTGACCGCTTCGAGGTCGTTGTAGGGGACGGTGAGGGTGTCAATGGTGGCCGATTTGGGCACCCCTGGGGAGTCGGGCAAGCCCAGGGTAGCCACCCCAGACCCGGCCTGCACCAAAAACATGTCGGCATGGCCGTGGTAGCAGCCCGAAAACTTGATGATTTTGTTGCGCCCGGTGTAAGCCCGCATCAGCCGAAGCGCAGCCATGCAGGCTTCGGTGCCGGAGTTGACGAAGCGCACCATCTCGATACTGGGCACGGCCTGGATGACCATTTCAGCCAGCACGTTTTCGAGGTGGCAGGGGGCACCAAAGCTGGTGCCTTTTTCGAGCGCCGTCGAGAGGGCTGCAAGCACTTCGGGGTGGGCGTGGCCGCAGATGGCAGGGCCCCAGGTGCCCACATAGTCGATGTATTTGTTGCCGTCTACATCCCAGATGTAGGAACCCTTGACGTGATCAAACACAATGGGCTGGCCGCCTACTGACTTAAAGGCCCGCACTGGTGAACTGACACCGCCCGGCATCAGGTTTTGGGCGGCGGCAAAAATTTCTTCTGATTTTGCTGTTTTAAATGGGGCTTTACTGACCAAGACACGTTCCTCTCAAAGACCGAATTCTTCTGGGGTCGTGAACTAGACCACCAGGGCGTTAGCTCTAATCATTATCCTATTGATTGGAAGTGGTGTAGCGCTTGATGTTAAGGAATGTAGCATTAGCGGCACAGGTGGTGCAGACGACCGTTCTTGATTTGCACGACGGGGTGGTTAGAAATGCGTACCAAGTGCTCATCGTGGGTGGTGACGATGACGGTAATGCCAATGGAATTAAGTTTTTTGAGAATCTTGATCACTTGCAGGGAGTTATCGGCATCGAGGTTGCCGGTGGGCTCGTCGGCCAATAGAAGGGGCGGGGTGTTGACCACGGCGCGGGCGATGCTCACCCGCTGCTGCTCACCGCCCGAGAGTTCGTCGGGGAAGCACTGGGCTTTGCCCTGGAGACCCACCATCTTTAATGTGGGCCAGAGGCGACGGTGAATTTCTTTGCGGGTGAAACCCTGGGCCCACAGCACAAAAGCCACGTTCTCGGCCACGGTGCGTTTGGGGATAAGTTTGTAGTCTTGGAACACGACGCCGATGCGGCGGCGCATCATGGCGAGGCGGTTGCCCCGCAGGGCAGAGATGGGTTCATCGGCGACGAGAATATTGCCGCCCGTGGGGCGCTCGTGGCCGTAGAGCAGTTTGAGCAGAGTCGATTTGCCGGAGCCGGAGGGGCCGGTGACAAAGAGAAAGTCACCGGGATTAACAGTCAGATTGACGCCGGTTAGCGCCTGGCTTCCGTTGGCGTAAATTTTCTCGACGTTGGTAAGCGAGACAATGGGCTGAACGGATGAATCGGCTGGGATAGCAGTGTCGAGCACGGGGGATAGGGATGGGTCAGAGACGGAGCGGGCGGGGACTACAAGCTTGAAGCGGTCTTGCAGCGTTGCTCTAACATCTTCTGGAAGGCCAGCCAGTTTGGTGTTGTCGGTGGGGCGGTGGAGCACAGAAGTCATGGGAGGTCCTAACTGTGGATGGGTTAGCCGGGGAAGGCTATGGGCCTGACTTAGACACGAACACCGCGCAGCCAAAAGCGGTAGCAGGGCTGGCGTGGCTTTTGGGTGGCTATTGTACCGGAAAGACTGTATCTGGCAAAAGGTATATTTATTTTTTCAATGATCGTTATGGTTTATTACTAGTGCAGCGTCAGCACTAAAACTTAGGGTTATCGCGCCTGCTGAGCTAATCTGTTCTGTGTGGAGTTAGGCAGACTGCCATGCAGAAAAAATACATTGTTCGCTTGAGCGCCGACGAGCGAGCTCAGCTTCGGGCCGT
>JBBSKN010000209.1:0-2961 GCA_038256265.1 Phormidesmidales cyanobacterium | reverse complement strand
TTGCCTGAGCAAGGATTCCTGCTCTGGCGTTGGATAGAAGCGGTACTTAAAAGCCTTTTGTGCCATTCTCACATTCTAGTACGTTAAATGTAAATCCGCCCTGAAACGGCGGGGTTTCAGACCCAGGAGATTTCGATGACCTGGGGCAGCACCCCATAGGTCATCAGCTGCAGCCACGAGGCTCCCGTCGAGCGAATGGCCTCCACCTGGGCGGTCTCAATTTCTTCGATGTCTTCGGCCAGCAGCTTGCTCACAAAGCCGACGCTGGTGAAGCTCAGGGTCAGCACCCCGGCCAGCGGGCCAAAGCCCATCATCACCACAAATAAGATGGCGATAATCACCTCCTGGAAGGTGCGTGAAATCGTCACCCAGGCGCGGCAGAACAGGTAGATCGGCAGCGGGGCCACGTTGCGCGCCGCCCCAAACCCCACCGGAATCGAAATCACAATGCCAATCACCGTGGCCACCACAGTCATGGTCAAACTCTCCAGCACCCCCGCCTGAATATCGCTCCAGCGACTGACAAAATCGGGCTGCAAAAAGCCCGCAAAAATTCGGCTACTGCGCTCTAGCCCACGGGCGATGCGGTCAGAGTTGACCTCCAATGTGCTGAGAGCCACCACCAGATAAACCCCCGCCCCCAAAATCAACCCCCACCGTTTGTAGGGGCTGCGAATTGCTGGCGGCGGCGACCAGCGGCGGGTTGCGCTAGACAAAGAACGGTTAGACATGGGGCAACACCACCTCAGCATCGGCGTCGGCGTCAGCCTCGGGCACATCGGCAGCGTCGGCCTCCGTAGACCAGTCTTCTACACCGTAGATGTCGGTCAGCACCTCTGACGTCAGCCCATCTGGCTGGCCGTCGTAGACCACCTGCCCTGCCCGCAGACCGACAATGCGCTGGGCAAACATCTGCGCCAGGGGCACATCGTGAATGTTGATGATCACCGCTAGACCCCGCTCCCCAGCCAGCTCCATAATTAGCCGCATGATCTGGCGGGCGGTTTTGGGGTCGAGGCTAGCGGTGGGTTCATCTACCAGCAGCAGGTCGGGGTTTTGCAGCAGGGCGCGGGCAATGCCCACCCGCTGCCGCTGCCCCCCCGACAGAGCGTCGGCCCGCTTGTCGGGGAAGTCGGGCAGCCCCACCCGGCTCAGCAGCCGAAAGGCCTCATCCACTACCGGCTGCGGGAAGCGGCGCAGCCAGCTCTGCCAAAAGCCCACGTAGCCCAACTGGCCCGACAGCACGTTTTCCATCACGCTGAGCCGCTCCACCAGGGCATATTCCTGAAAGATCATGCCCACCTTGCGGCGCACCTGGCGCAGGGCGCGGGGCGACAGTTGGGTAATCTCCTGCTCACCGACCCAGATCTGCCCAGAGGTGGGTTCTACCAGGCGGTTGATGCAGCGAATCAGGGTGCTCTTGCCCGCCCCAGACGGGCCAATCAGCGCCATCACCTGGCCGTCGGGCACCGTCAGCGAAATGTCACTAAGGGCCAGGTCGCCAGTGTCGTAGCGCTTGGTGAGCGAATCTAGGCGGAGCATGGAACAACCAATTTTGGATTTACAACTTTGTCTCGTAATCCGGCAATAGCCACAATCACCAGGGATTGAGCTCCCTAGCCCATAGCAAAAGTCTGCTAAAGCAAACTGGAAAACGCGGCTCCCAATCTTCTTTAGAGGGTTGAGGCCTGGAGCATTGGACGTCTAGTCCTGGGCTCAGCGACCAATCTAAGGGATCAAACCCCTAAATCTGCCCTACCTTGATAAGGCAGGGTGGGCATTGCCCACCCTACGGCGATCGCTCACTCGGGCTGGCTATAGTTGACCCCTAGCGCATCGTCAATGGTGCGAATCACCGCCCAGTATTCTTCGTAGGTGATGGGGATAAACTGGGCCTCGTCAGACTGGCCAAACTCGGCCTCAAGGTTGGTGCCCTCCCAGTCAAAGGTGAAGAAGGCTTCTTTCACCTTCTCGGCTAGCTCAGGGTCGAGGTTGTAGACGTAGCCATAGCCGGTGGTGGGGAAGGTTTCAGACTGGTAAATGCTGCGCACTTCGTTGGCGTCAACTGCACCCCGGTCGGCCATGCGCACTAGCACTGAGTTGGCGATCGCCGCCGCTTCGTAGTCATCGTTGGCCACCCCGAGAATAGAGTTGTCGTGGCTGCCGGAGAAGGTAGAGGTGTAATCAGTACCTTCGGCCAGGCCAAACTCTGAATCCAACAGAGCCGAGGGGGCCTTGAACCCAGAATTTGAAGTCTGGGAAGTGAAAGCGACTTCTTTGCCCTGCAAATCTTCGACGGCCTGTACGTCGCTTTCGGCGGGCACAATGATTTCCATCTCGTAGCCATAGCTGCCATCGGCAGCGGCCATCATGGCAAAAGGCACAAAGCCTGCGAAGTTCACGGTAAAGGGGTTGCTGCCGGTGTTAAAGCCTGCCACGTGTAGGCGGCCCGCGCGTATGGCCTCTAGCTGGGCGGCGTTAGAGTCAACGGCAAAAAACTCTACATCCTTACCGGTCACCGCTTCCATGTGTTCGATAAATTCGGCCCACACGTCGCGATATACCGCCGGGTCTTCCACGGGGGTGTAGGCAAAAATCAAGGTGTCGGGGTTGACGAACTCAGCGGGGTCTTCGGGGGCATCAGCGACCAGGTCGCCGTCGCGATCGCAGAACCGAGCATCCATTTTTTCGGGGCGGGGGCAGTTGCCAGAGTCGCTCGCTGCCAATTCCGTCTCAGCCTCGCTAGTCGTGGTAGTGCCACCGCCGCAGGCACCAAGCAGCGCCAGTACGCCGACGAAGGCAGAGGAAAGTAAAAAATTCGGTAGTGCATTAGTCTGCGGGATAGAGGAAAATTTAGGCTACGCCATCGCGATGACAAGGAAGCCGACCCCATGACGATTGAGATGACCTGTCCCACCTGTGGGTCTCACGATATCTCTAAGAACGGCACTACGCACCGGG
>JBBSKN010000208.1:0-3206 GCA_038256265.1 Phormidesmidales cyanobacterium | reverse complement strand
CAATACCGGACAATTAATCGGGAAGGCTGCCAGGTCTGAGGTTCTTTATAGAGTTAGCTCTGGCCCCGAACCTTTAAATGCCAGTTTCAAATCATCTGGTCATATTTTTCGGAGGAATCCATCAATGAGTATTGTCACGAAATCCATCGTGAATGCCGATGCTGAGGCTCGTTATCTCAGCCCCGGTGAGCTAGATCGCATCAAAGGCTTTGTTACTTCTGGTGAGCGTCGTCTGCGCATTGCCCAGGTGTTGACCGAATCCCGCGAGCGGATCGTTAAAGAAGCTGGTAGCCAACTCTTTCAGCGTCGCCCTGACATTGTTTCTCCCGGTGGCAATGCCTACGGCGAAGAAATGACCGCTACCTGTCTGCGGGATCTAGACTACTATCTGCGCCTTGTGACCTACGGCGTAGTAGCTGGTGATGTAACCCCCATCGAAGAAATTGGCCTAGTGGGCGTCAAAGAGATGTACAACTCTCTCGGTACCCCCCTAGCTGGTGTAGCCGAAGGCGTACGCGCGCTCAAAGCTGTGGCTGCTGGTCTGCTCTCCGGTGAAGATGCCGCTGAGGCTTCTGCTTACTTCGACTATGTCGTGGGTGGGCTACTCTAAGCCCCCTGCTTTGTTGCGTTGTCAATTCAACTCAGGTCATTTAGGGAAAAATCATGCAAGACGCAATTACTTCTGTAATTAATTCTTCTGACGTACAGGGCAAGTACCTGGATAGCTCAGCTCTAGATAAGCTCAAAGCTTATTTTCAAACTGGCGAACTGCGCGTTCGTGCCGCTAGCACCATCAGCGCTAACGCCTCTGAAATCGTGAAAGAAGCTGTGGCCAAGTCCCTGCTTTACTCCGATATCACCCGTCCCGGTGGCAACATGTACACCACCCGTCGCTATGCTGCCTGCATTCGCGATCTCGACTACTACCTGCGCTACGCCACCTATGCCATGCTGGCTGGAGATCCCTCCATCCTAGATGAGCGGGTGCTGAACGGCCTCAAGGAAACCTACAATTCCCTCGGTGTACCCATTGGGGCTACCGTTAATGCCATCCAAGCCATGAAAGAAGTCACCTCTAGCCTGGTGGGTTCTGACGCTGGCAAGGAAATGGGCGTTTACTTTGACTACATTTCCTCTGGCTTGAGCTAGTCCAAGCTCATCCATTGTGCTTTGGCCAAAGGCCAAAGCTAATCTAGGCCAGAGTCAGGGGCGAGTGTTGAGGACAATGGGTTGTGCTGTATTGTCTTCCTGTTGTCTAAGCATTGGCTTTCGACTCTGGCTTTTAAGTGTCTGTACCAAGTCCAGCTCGGGATCTGTTGTTTTCCCATCGGCGAAACTCCACTTCTGGACTTGGATTTGGTTTACATCTGTCCATGAGATAGCAGGAGAGCTTTCGGCCATGCGCATGTTTAAGATCACGGCTTGTGTTCCTAGCCAAACCAGAATTCGCACCCAGCGGGAACTACAAAATACTTTCTTTACCAAGCTAGTACCCTACGACAACTGGTTCAAAGAGCAGCAGCGCATTCAGAAAATGGGTGGCAAAATTGTCAAGGTTGAATTAGCTACAGGTCGGCAAGGGTCGAACACTGGTTTGCTTTAGAGATTTTGCCTCTGGGGAGCGTCTAATAGAGATAGAAATAGAAATTTTTACTGCGTTCTCGCGATGTGTGCAGGGTTGGCCTAGGTGCTGGCCCTGCCGCTTTGTTTTGGGGAGCTATTTTTGTGATTTTAGCCCGGTCAAAAACCACAAAAATAGTCTCCTCCGCTATACTTGGCCCTTAAACGACTTGGCCCTTAGGCTCGGGGGGTAGCAGGGTGAATATTGCTCGATTAATTCCATGGGTTGACCCCACGGTAGGCCAGTGGTCAGCGGAGGCCCGCTGGCTACGGTGGCTCACCTTTTTGTGGCTGGGGGGCGGGCTGCTGGTGCTGTTTTCGGCTTCCTATGCGGTAGCTGTGGTGGAACACGGCTATGGGCTGCATTACGTGATGGTGCAGGTGCTCTGGGTCGCCATTGGCCTGGTGATGTTTAACCGTATCGTCCACACATCCCTAGACTGCCTGATTCAGGCTTCGGGCATCGTGCTGCTCATTTTAGTCGGGTTAGTGGCGTTAACCCTCGTGCCTTCTCTGGGGGTGACGGTGAATGGGGCTACCCGCTGGCTACCCCTGGGGCCGTTTATGATTCAGCCTTCGGAACTGATTAAACCCTGCCTGGTTTTGCAGGGGGCAAGACTGTTTGGCCGTTGGCACCAGTTAACCTGGCGGACGCGCCTGACCTGGCTAGGTATTTTTGTAGGCATACTAGGGCTGATTTTGGTGCAGCCCAACCTGAGCACGGCGGCAATCTGTGGCCTTACCCTCTGGCTAATCGCTCTAGCGGCAGGGCTGCCTTATCTATATCTGCTTCTAACAGCGGGCGGGGGGCTGCTGGCCGCAGTGGTCAGCATCAGCATCAAGTCTTACCAGCGCGAGCGGATTGTGTCATTTCTAAATCCCTGGGCTGACCCTGGAGATAAGGGCTATCAGCTGGTGCAGAGCTTGCTGGCGATTGGCTCGGGTGGTTTTTGGGGGCAGGGGTTTGGGCTGTCTGAGCAAAAGCTGTATTCTCTGCCGATTCAGTACACCGACTTTATTTTTGCGGTGTTTGCTGAAGAATTTGGCTTCATCGGCTGTCTGCTGCTGCTGTTGTTTTTGGGTGCCTACGCCTCGCTGGCGCTGCTGGTGGCCCTGCGACTAAAGCAGCCTCTACATCGCCTGGTGGCAGTGGGGGCGATGACCTTGCTGGTGGGTCAAGCGCTGCTGAATATGGGGGTGGCTACTGGGGTACTGCCGACCACGGGGCTGCCCTTTCCTCTGCTGAGCTACGGAGGTAGCTCAATGGTGGCGAGTTTAGCTACGGCGGCTCTGCTGGTGCGAGCTGCCAGAGAAATCAATTTGGATACACCGGTGCTCCTACGGCTACGACGGTCAAAGGGTGGCTCTCCAGAATCACCGGCCCTGAGGGTTTTAGACGGCGGCAGTGCCTTTTCTTAGCCTAGAAATCTGAGGACAGGTTGCAGGATTGTTACAATGGTGGGTGCCTCTGCACCTCACCGTTCTAACTATGCTCCAGAGCCTTCAGCTGTATCTGTATGAAATCTCCCAGTGGGCTAACCAGTTGGTAAATAGTCAGCTTACCCAGGTCACCTGGGTGAGTCTAT
>JBBSKN010000207.1:0-3258 GCA_038256265.1 Phormidesmidales cyanobacterium | reverse complement strand
GCCCGACCATCCGCAGGCATTGCCGGGGGCCTACGTGGTAGTGACGGTGATCGATACCGGCACGGGCATGACGGCGGCGGTGTGCGATCGCAGCGGCGAACCCTTCTTCACCACCCGCGCCCAGGCTGGCCACTCGGGGCTGGGGCTTTCCACCGCCCAGGGGTTGGTCAAGAACCACGGCGGCTGGCTCCAAACCACTAGCCAGCCCGGCAGCGGCACCACCGTTGAGGTCTATCTACCGGCGATCGCTGAGCCAGCCGCCCTGACCTTAGACCTGGCGGCAGTGCCCGCCGGGCTAGACGGCGGCCAGACCCTGGTGCTCTTGGTGATGGCCGATGACCCCATGCGCGAGCTGCACCGCGCCCTGCTAGAGAGCTACGGCTATCGGGTACTGGTGGCGGAGGAGGGGGCCGATGCGATCGCTCTGTTTATTCAGCACCAGGCCGAGCTGGGGGCGGTGGTCTTAGACCTAGCCCTGCCCACCGTCAACGGTATCGCCATGCTGCGCCGCATGCACCACATTGTGCCTGGGCTACCCCTTGTCGCTCTAGGCCAGAGCGATCTCGCCGAGGTGGCCGTGACCACCCTAGACGCACCCGATGGCGCGACCCTGCTGGCTACCTTGGCCCAGGTGTGCCCCTTGCCTCGGGCCTAACTCAGCCATAATCTGCCCCAGACTCAGGCATTCCCTGATGGGTAAAGCCATCCGCAAAGCCTAATCTAGAACTGTCTAAGCGGTGTGGTGCCGGAGCAAGCCCAGGCTGGGTTTACCAAGAGGCTGTATCTTGCTCCGGTTTTTTCGCCCTGGCTCCACTGGGTTGCAGACATCATTCCCCCGTACCCCTATTTTTTTTAAGGCTATGGCACAGTCTCTCACTACGGCCTATCGGCGCACTCCCTTTGTGCCCCCGGCTGAGTCTGCAGGGGCGCAGCCCAGCATCGCCCCTACCCCCGGCCATTCCCTGGGCCACTGTGCCGCTGAGTTTAGTACCTACCTCCAGCGCTGCTCAACCCTGTCTGACCTGTTGCAAACCGCAATGGCCAGAATTAGTGAGGCGATCGCCGTCGATGTGATGGCGGTGAGCCAGCGGTCGGTTAACGACGGTGATTGCCTACTAGCTACAGCCCATAGCGAGGGTTCTACCCCTGAGGTATGCCCCCGCTATTTTCGCTGGGCGGTGGGTCTGGCTAGCCCAGAACACAGCCAGTTTCTCAACGCTACCGCCCTACAGCAAATGCCCCCTGCCCTGGGACAGAGTTTGCAGCTTCAGTATATGGACAATGGCTGGATTGTTCCCCTGTGGTACAACGGGCAGCTCTGGGGGCACCTGATGGGGTTTTGGCGATCGCCCCTTGCCCCTAGGGCCGTGGATATGATCGCTTACCTAGAGCAGCTGGCGGCTCAGCTGATGGTGGGCGTCAGAGTGGTTGAGTTACAGCGGCAGACCGACCACAGCCAGGGCCAGCAGCGGCGGCTAGAACAACTGCTCCATCACCTTCAGCTGCACGACCCGCTGACCGGGTTGCCCAACCGCAAGCACCTTTTGCAGCAGCTCACCCAGGCCTTGGCCGTCGAGTCAGTCGCCCCATTGACGGGGGTGGTGCTGGTAAATATTGATCGGTTTCAGGCGATTAACGACAGTCTGGGCCACGAGGCCGGCGATCAGCTGCTGCTGGAGATCAGCTTTCGGCTAGCCCAGGCCCTAAAACCTGCCCACGCTCTGGCCCACTGGGGCGAAGACACCTTTGCCATTGTGCTGCGGCAGCTGCCTGACTCAGATAGCGCGGCGGCGATCGCCACCAAACTGCGCCACGAAATTGAGCGCCCCTACGACTGCAACCATACCGAGGTCTTTCTCACCTGCTGCATGGGCATTTCCCTGAGTCACGCTGCCCACAACACCCCTGAAGCGCTGGTGCAAGAAGCTGACACGGCCCTGCACCAGGCCAAGGGCCAGGGCCAGGGGCAAATTTTGACCTTTCAACCCGCCATGCATGATCGAGTAGTGGCCCGTCTCCAGCTCGAAATTGATCTGCGCAAAGCCATCCAGCGCCAAGAGTTTTTGCTTTACTACCAGCCGATTGTGGCCTTGAGCGACACAACGCTGGTGGGCTTTGAGGCCCTGGTGCGCTGGCAACACCCCACCCTAGGCCTGATCTCTCCAGCAGAGTTTATCCCCCTGGCTGAAGAAACTGGGCTGATTGTAGCCATCGATCAGTGGTGTTTGCAGACCGCCTGCGAGCAGATGCACCAATGGCAGCAGCGGTGGCCCCACCTACCGCCCCTGACGATTAGCGTCAATCTCTCTAGCCATCATTTTTCTCAGCCCAATTTGGTCAAGCAGATTCAGACCTGCCTAGAGACGGCTGAGGTTGCCCCCGATCGCCTCAAGCTCGAAATTACCGAGAGCGTTTTAATGGGCAACACCGACCTGGCCACCGCTATTTTGACTAAACTTCAGCATCTGGGCATTCAAGTCAGCATGGATGACTTTGGCACGGGCTACTCATCGCTCAACTATTTGCACCAGTTTAAGTTCAACACCCTCAAGGTCGATCAGTCATTTATTGCGCTGCTAGAAGCCAATACCGAAAAAATGGCGATCGTTCAGGCCATCATTACCCTGGCCCACGCCCTGGGCATGAATGTTGTGGCCGAAGGGGTAGAAACCTCTGCGCAGCATGATTTATTGGTAGCCATGCACTGCGAGTACGGCCAGGGCTATTTATTTGACCGACCGCTAACCCCAGACGCCGCCACCGACACAATCGAGCAGCAAATTTCCCAGGGTTAGATATTAGAGAGATTTCTAGGAAATAAGCTCCCCGTCAATTCAACGACTGTAGCTACCGTAGGGTGGGCACTGCCCACCATTAGGGAGAAAGTTTTCCAAAAGTCACCTAAGACGTTAATTAGCTGAGTTCGAGATCAGGCGGCGACCTCTTGAATTAGCTTTAAGCCTAGGAATAGCCCTGTCAGGCTGGGGCAGATTTAGAGGTTGATCCCTCGAATTGGCCGCTGAGCCTAGGACTGAAAGTCCCAGGCTCCAAGCAGAAATCCTCTGAAGAGGATTGTGGGCCGACTACACCAGTCTGCTTTAGCAGACTTGAGCGATCAGCCAGGGAGTTCACTCCCTGGTGGTCGTAGCCGAAGACCGGCAAATCATCACCGTTCTGGAGATTTTGCTGTATTCGGCAGCCGCCTTAACAGGGGTAATATCTGTACCTAAACCAAAGCTAAGTTTCAGAAGTGAGTTT
>JBBSKN010000206.1:0-3566 GCA_038256265.1 Phormidesmidales cyanobacterium | reverse complement strand
ATCGTCAACAACATTATTGGCCTGGCCCGAGCGCTACAGCCGGTGCGAGAACGGCTTAACCGCCCCTTTCAAATTAACTCCTGGTATCGGCCCCCTGCGGTGAATGCGGCGGTGGGGGGCGCGTCCCAGAGTCAGCACCTGTTTGGTCGCGCCGTCGACATTCAGGTGCAGGGGCTAAGCGGTCGCCAGGTGGCCAACGCGGTGATGCTCACCTGGCCGGGGGGGGTAGGCATCTACAGCAACATTCCCAACATCATTCACCTAGACACTGGCCCTCGGCGCGTCTGGGGGTTTTAGGGCCAGCTTTGAGGAACCAGTTGAGGTTCTCCTACAACGGGACCGGCATCAGACAGGTCTGAGGGTCCTCAGGCGGAATGTTGGTAAAGTCGCTGAGGTTATTAGGGTCGAAGGTGACGACCCCGTTATCGTTGTTCAAGGATAAGTTGGCGAGATCGCCAACTTTAAACTGCTCGGCGTTGTTGGTGTTGTTGTTGAGGGTAATGGCAGGGCTGATGGTGTTGCCAAAGGCGATCAAACAGGCCTGAGCGTCGCCGTTAGCGGTGACTCGAATAGCTTGCCCCTCGTTATCGGCCAACTGGTTTTGGCGCACCTCCACCAGCAGCGTTGAATCAGTAGTAGTTAGAACAATGCCATCGCCGCCGTTGCCGGTAATGGTGTTGTTGCCAATACCCAGAGAACCCAGCTCGGGCTTGGCGACAAATTCTTGCAAGGCAGCACCTTCGGCGGTGCTGAAGATGCCGGGGCCGCCGTTGTTCACAATCTGATTGTTGTCGATGTTGAACTCTTGGGTGGCCGATTCGCTGGCCTCGATGCGAATGCCAGCCTCGCCGTTGCGGGCGATCACGCTATCCCTCACCTGCAATTCCTGAAATGAGATCGGAAATTCGCCCACTACCCGCAGGCCGTCTGCGCTGTTGTCAGCGATAGTGATCCCTTGTAGGCTAACTTCTTGCCCGCCTAGGGTAATAGCCCTGACGAGCACACCCTCGTCGCTGTTGTTGCTAGCGCTATTGGTAATCACCGCGCCGGGGCTGAGGCCAATACTGGTGTTAAAAGGGCTGCTAGGGCCAATGGCGACCTCCTGGTTGGGTAGCTGGCGGGGAGCAAGAGAGCCTTCTGCCGCTAGCTCGATGCCGACCCGGTTGTCGTCGGCCCGAAAGCCGGCAATGGTGGCCTGCAAAGAATTAAGCGTAGTGGTGTTGCGAATAAAAATACCCTGGCCCGAAGGGAGGCCAACCTCCTGCAGACTGAAGTCCGGACCGATGATCAGTTGGTCTTGGGCACCGGTGACTACGTTGTCAAACAAAATAGCACTGCCGCCGACATCGTCGAGAAAAATGCCCCGCTGCTGGGGGTTGGTGATGGTGTTGTTCCGCAGTTCCACATTGCGAATGCTGCGCCCTAAAATCGCCGCCTCTCCTACTACATTCTCTAACCTGAAGCCCGCCAGCACCGTGCGGTTGCCCAGGGTAACGCCATCGATGCGGGGGAAGTTGCCACTGCCAGAGAAGGGCAGCTCGACCACAATGCCGTCGAAGTAGTTGAGGTCGGGAGAGAAAGGCAGCCGGGCAGCGGTGGTCTCAAAGCCGGGGAAGGGTAGCCCCGACAGGAACTGTCGCGGCCCCTGGGAGAGCAACTGCACCCGGTCGGGAATGATTAACGCCGGAATCAGCACGTCTACCGTGCCGTCCACATAGACCACATCATTGCCGTCGCTAACGGTGGCAATGAGGGCCGCATCGACGGTGCCAAAGGGGTTTTCAAAGGTGCCGTCGCCGTTGCTACCCCCTAGCCTCACGTGCTGAAAACGGTAGGCCTGCTCTTCTTCGGGGTTGATCAGCGGCTGCGACTCTTGGGTGCTAAACGACTCGGCTTGGGTGGCGACAAACACGGCGATTTCGGGCAGACGCACGGTGGATTCTCCCAGTCGGGCGCGCACCTGATCGATGGCTGGAATTGGGGCCGCCGGACGCGCGCCAGGAAAAGTAGCGCCCATGGAAAGTACTAGACGGGTGCCAAATAGCCCATCCCCCTGGAGCGCTAGGCCAGTGTTGAAATTGGGGGTGAGATCGGCGGCTAGCCGCAGTCGCCAGCCCAGGTAGCTGGCCAGATTGGGTGCCCCCTGGAGGTAGACGCCGCCAAAGCCCTTGAGATCGCCCTCATCCCAGCGGGCCAGGGGGGTGCCGACCTCGGCATCAAAGCCGCCCAAGGCGGTTTCTTGCTGGAGCAGCCGCTGGCGCTGGCGCTGGGTTTCGAGCAGCAGCAGGTTGCCCTGGAATCGGGTAGAAGTTTGCAGCCCGGTGTCGATGTCGATGTCGCTGATGGTGCGATCGCGATCGCCCAGGGGCAGGTAGGCGTTGAAGCGAAAATCCCAGTCGGAGCCGAGGCTCTCGTAGCCGGTGCTGAGCTGATAGAAGGTGCTCGATGGGGTGCCGCGCCCGTCGAGGCCCAGGTAGCCGCCCTGAATGCGATCGGCATCGGGGTTGTGGCTGCGATAGCCGAGCACAATGCCCCCAGCGGTGGTGTCGTCACTGTTGCGCAACAGTCGCCCCTCTAAAAAGCCCAGATCTTCGCCCACGGTTTGCCACAGGGGCACAAAGGCATCGAACCGCCCCAGGGCTGGGTAGCTGCCGCTGGCGGTGCTGTAGCCCGCTCCGAGGCGCGATCGCACCCGCAGATCTGGCCCAGACTCAGCACTCTCTAGCTCAAGCTGAGCCAGGTCAAAAAAGAAAGCGTTTGGGGCCTGGAAGGGCGCAGTCGCACCGGTCAGCACCTGATCGCTGGCAAACTCAACCTCAGACTGGTTCTGAGAAGCCCTAAGGCTGGGTTGTGCCTCTGGAAAGGGGGCTGCCGCTGCGGGGAGCAGCATTGACCCGGTAAGACTGGCCAGCCCCAGGCCTTTAATCAGCAGAGGGAGCACCGGCATGGGGGCAGACGCGGTGGGGGAGAAAGATTTCATGGTATTTCACAGAAATGGGGGCAAAACTAGAGGTCAGGGCCAGCCTAGGCCGAGAGCACAAAGTGCTTGTCGCTTAGGGTGTTGGCGTTGACGTTGAGCAGGGTGGCCATGGCGTGGGTTTGACCACCCACGCTGAGCGAAAACAGGGTGTCGACGCCGCTCTGGGCGAGCTGCACGTTGCCCCAGGTGAGGCCGCCGATGTCGCTGAGGTCGATGCGATCGTGCAGAATCTCGAAATCGACAATGGTGTCAAACCCCTCAGCTAGGGTTTGGTACTTAAAGATGTCTTTGCCCATGCCGCCAATTAACAGGTCATTGCCGGGGCCACCGATCAGCACATCGTTGCCGCCGCCACCGGTAAGCACGTCATCGCCGAGGCCACCAATCAGCCAGTCATTGCCGCTGCCGCCGCTGAGCACATCATTGCCGGGGCCGCCGTCGATATAGTCATTGCCGCTGCCGCCGTTGATGATGTCGTCACCATCTTCACCGTAAAGCGAGTCATTGCCGCTACCGCCGCTAATCATATCGTTGCCAGTGCCGCCAAAGATCACGTCGGTATCGCTGCCGCCGGTAATGATGTCGT
>JBBSKN010000205.1:0-3592 GCA_038256265.1 Phormidesmidales cyanobacterium | reverse complement strand
GGCTGGGGCAGGCAGAATAGACGCCGCTGGAGGAGACTGCATCGCTGGACTGGCAGAACGCTTTTGCGAACGGTCTGATGGAGAGGATTCCCTGCGTTGGCCTTTGGCCGGGCCTTGCCCATCGCGAATTTGGGACAAAAACGCCAGCGCCGGGTTCGCGGCCTCCACCGTCAGTTGAACGCCTCCTTGCAGAATGTCTTCTAACGCCGTATCAGCCTGGCCGCCGATCAGGCTGCCGATGGAACTGGCGCTGTAGCCTTCCGCCAGCAAACGGCGCAGCACCAGCAATTGCAGTAGATGCCGGTAGGTATACCGGGCTTCGCGCCCCTGCTTGAGGGGCTTGTCTAACCATCCCTGAGTGGTGTAGTAGCGCACCAGCCGAGGGTTCACCGGCTCTTGCCCGCGACTCCCAGAACTCTGGTCGGGCAAAAACTGGGGCAGCAGGTCATTGGTCACCTCAACGAAGCGATCTAAGACCATCTCGGGCTGTTGCTGGGCAATTTGTTGCAACATGCTCATGGGCCTATGATAAACACTTGCAGCTTCAACTGTCAATAACACTCAGGATTGCAAGCATTTGCTTCCTTACCCCCACCCATTCATCACCCTATCCATGTCATCGTAGCCATACAGCTGGCTCTCCTGAAACGTCTGAATGATGGTATCTCGCTCCGCCGGTTTGGCCGTGTTGGGGGGTGACGTTGGCCAGCAGGTGGTCTCGAATCGCGATCGCTTGCGCTGACTTGTCAATTCGCATCCCTCAAATCATCTGTCGCAGCTTTTTAATGTGGTTGCGGCACCGGCGGTAGTCCACCGCGAAGGTAGATTGGCTAATCTGAGGCTCCTTAAATTCGGAATACTTCTCCAACCATGGCCAAACATGCCCAAAACAGAAACGGCGAGGGTCACACCGAAGTGCTGCACTCGCCGTCTAACAGGGGTTCTAGGAGCTGAATCTAGCGGTTTATCGTTAAAGGCGACACCCGGATTCGAACCGGGGGTGGAGGTTTTGCAGACCTCTGCCTTACCACTTGGCCATGTCGCCGCCTTGTCAGTTTTTGAGTATAGCAAACTCAGGGGGGTGATTTGGCATCGCGCCGCTTCTACACCCCACCTCGCAGCTTAAACCGCTTCAGTCGCAGCGCATTGGTCACCACCGACACCGAGCTAAAGGCCATCGCCGCCCCCGCCACAATCGGGTTGAGCAGCAGCCCAAACCAGGGGTACAGCACCCCCGCCGCCACCGGAATGCCAATCACGTTATAGATAAAGGCAAAGAACAGGTTTTGGCGAATGTTGGCCATGGTAGCGCGGCTGAGCTGAATCGCCGCCACAATGCCGTTTAGATCGCCCGACACTAGCGTAATATCGCTGGCAGCCATAGCAATATCTGTGCCGGTGCCGATCGCAATACCCACATCGGCCTGGGCCAGCGCGGGGGCATCGTTGATGCCGTCGCCCACCATGGCCACAAACTGACCCTGGCGCTGCAGAGCGCTAATCTCTTCGGCCTTGCGGTCGGGGCGCACCCCGGCGATCACTTTTTGAATGCCGACTTGATCGGCGATCGCCCGCCCCGTCTGAGCGTTATCCCCCGTCAGCATAATCACCTCCAGCCCCATGCGCTGGAGCCGCTGCACCGCCGCCGCCGAGGAGGGCTTGAGGGCATCGGCGATCGCAAAGATCGCTTCCACCTGGCCGTCTACCGCCAGCCATGCCGTAGTTTTAGCCGCCTGCTCCCAGGCTTGGGCAGTGGGGGCTAAGGCGGTCAGATCCATTCCCTGCTCTGCCAGCCACTGACTAGTGCCCAGCTGAATGTGGCGGCCAGTGACCCAACCCTCCACCCCAGCGCCCACCACCGCCTGAAATTTATCCACCGTCGTCGATTCAATCTCTTTTACCGCAATGCCCTGGGCCTGGGCATAGGCCACAATTGACTCCGCCAGGGGGTGCTCAGAATACTGCTCTAGGGCCGCCGCCAGCCGCAGCCAGTGCAGCTCTTGCGCCGTGCCCTGCACCGCCCGGTAGTCGGTCACCATGGGCTTGCCCTCGGTCAGCGTCCCGGTCTTATCGAGCACCAGGGTTTGAATCTTGTGGGCTAGCTCCAGGCTTTCAGCGTCTTTGATCAAAATGCCGTGCTCGGCCCCCTTGCCCGTGCCCACCATGATTGAGGTCGGCGTCGCCAACCCCAGGGCGCAAGGGCAGGCAATAATCAGCACGCTAATGGTGGTAAACATCGCCAGCACCAGATTGCCCGTAATCGCAAACCAGAGCCCAAAGGTCAGCAGCGCCACCGCCATCACCACCGGCACAAACCAGCCCGTGACGCGATCGGCCAGCTTTTGAATCGGGGCCTTAGACCCCTGTGCTTGGCGCACCATCTGCACAATCTGAGCCAGCACCGTGTCGCGCCCCACCCGCTCGGCGCGAAAGGTAAACTGTCCGGTTTTATTCAGCGTCGCCCCCACCACATCGTCGCCAGGGCGCTTGGTAACAGGCAGGGGTTCCCCCGAAATCATCGACTCATCCACGGCAGATTCCCCGGTCAGCACCCGGCCATCCACCGGGATTTTCTCGCCGGGTCGCACCACCACGGTGTCGCCCACCTGCACCAGCTCCAGAGAAATATCCAGGGTTTCGCCATCACGCACCACCCGTGCGGTTTTCACCTGAAGGCCAATCAGCTTGCGAATCGCCTCGGAAGTTTGGCCCCGAGCGCGGCTTTCGAGCAGCCGCCCCAGCAGCACCAGGGTAATCACCACCGCCGCCACTTCGTAGTACACGTCGGGTTCAAGGCCTTGGGACGTCAATAACCCCGGCCAGATGGTCACCACTAGAGAGTAGAGAAACGCCGCCCCCGTGCCCATGGCCACCAGGGTATTCATGTCGGCCCGGCGGTGGCGCAGCCCCTGCCACGCCCCCACAAAAAACGACTGCCCACACCACACCATCACTGGCACTGTCAGCATCAGCTGAAACCAAGGGTTGTGCAAAATGTGCGGAATGGCGGGAATATCTCGCCCCAGCATCATCGGCGTGTGGCCAATCACCAGCAGGGTGCTGCACACCATGCCCAGGGCCACGCGGTAGGTGAGCTGCCGCTGGTGGCGCTGCCGCTGGTGTACCTCAGCATCGACCTGGTCGTCTATTGCCGCATCGTCGGCGATAGGAGTGGCCCCATAGCCGGCGGCGATCACGGCCTGTTGCAGTGCCGCCACCTCAGTCTGCCTGGGGTCGTATTGCACCGTGGCCTGCTCGGCGGCGAAATTGACGGCGGCAACGTTAACGCCAGGGACGGCTTGCAGCGACTTCTCTATCGCACTGGCGCAGGCGGCACAGCTCATGCCGGTGAGCTGGAGCTGCTGGGTAGCGTTGGCAGATTGGGTAGCCATGGGAACTGATGGATAACAATAGCCTTAGACTAATCCCTACAGTTCACTGGAGAGTCAAGGGGGTCGGTGTGGGGCTGCCGAAATCGATAGATATCGCCCAGTGCCGTCACCCAGCCCTGCACCAGCGACGCCCTCAGCCGATCGCCCTTTTCAACCGTCGCTACGGTGGGGTCGCCCAGCACGCCGCTGGCGCTGAGATC
>JBBSKN010000204.1:0-3777 GCA_038256265.1 Phormidesmidales cyanobacterium | reverse complement strand
GGCGTAGCCCCGCTGGGTGCAGCGCTGGGCACTGTAGGTGCGGCCATCGTAGTTGGAGGTAAACGCCACCGTCACCTGGGCGCTGCCGCTACCGTTGCGAATTAGATCTTCTTTGGCGTAGTCGCCCTGGTAGTTGAAGAGCACCCAGGCGATCGCCTCTAAAATACTGGTCTTACCCGCGCCATTTTCGCCGCAGATGGCGTTGGTACCGGGTTGAAACTCGAAGTAGCGATCGCGGTGGGTCTTAAAGTTTTGCAGCGCCACCGACAAAATTTGCATGCCCTGATCCATTGCTTACGCCATGAAGACCAGGATAGCCTTTCTTTGCCCGCCCCTTGGCCCCTAGCCCCCCCGAGCGGCGGTGGTCGTAAAGCACACCGGCTCAGCGCCACTGCGGGTACACCAAATTTGAAGAATCAAAGTCGGATCCTCAGGCGACACCCAGGACGACTCCAGCTCCACCACCTGATTGGCTAAGGGCAGGGTGCTGCCCTTAGCCGGGGGCCCAGCAGGGGCGATCGCCGCTGCGGCCGAAGCGGCTGTGAGACTGGGTTGAAGGGTCGTGGCAGCAGTCTCTAGAGGCGCTAGCCTCTGCGCTGAGTACGCTAGCGCCGACCGCAATTGTGGCGCTGCCGCCAGGCTCTCCTGGGCGGGCGGTTCGCTCCGACCTGCCCTCGGCATCAATCTCAGCAGATCATTTCGCACTATCCCAGCCTGGAGCCCAACCTGAGGCCCAGCCTGGGTAAAACCGAGGCTCAGGGGCAACTCGTCCGGCTGGGGCTCGGTGGGGGAAAGCAGCTCAAAGCTAGGCGCGCCCATGGCAGGCTCAGCCTGTAATCGGGTCAGGGCAGTGGAGGGGTGAGTCATGTGGCTGTGGGCGTAGGCGGTCAGCATTCCGGTGGCCATGCTCAGCGGTATCAGCAACTGCACCAGATGCCGCCTGTGGCCGCAGCGCCGGTTGTGGCGATCACAGGCCTCCAAATAGCTGCTGGCCAGCAGCGAAAGCTGCTCGGGGTGGGCCTGACGAAAGATTTGGGCCTCGTTGAAACGGGTTTTGGTTAAGAAAAAATCAGGGTGATTGGGCTGCCGCTGCTGGTGCCATCCCTGGGCCGCCACTTCGATCTTGCGCTGCTGCCTAACAATTGGCCCTTGGTTGTGCAGCCACTGCTGCAGCACCGACCAGTTGCGAATTAGCGCCTCGTGGGCAATGTCGAAGTAGGGAGCTATAGCTGTGGAGGGCGCAGTCGTTACCAGCAGATCGCTGATCACCAGAGGCGCATCGCCGTCGGCTGCTGGCAGTGAACAACCGGCCAGCGTGGCTGAGTCTTGACCGGAGTCATGGACGGGGGCCTGAGCCACCACAATGCGCGCAGCAATCAGCTGTTCTAAGACACAGATCACGGCTGCTTCGGGCATGATTGGGGTCACTAGCTCAGCTAGAGATACCTGACGGCTCGTGAGCGCCACCCCATCGCTTAGGTCGCAAAGACTCAAAAAAATTCGCTGGGCAATGGCTTGCTCAGCGGCCGAGAGGCTCTGGTAAAACCTGTTGGCCCGCTCGCTAAGCAGGTGACGCAGCCCGCCGATCTCGGCATAGGTAGCCAGGGTAAGACAGGGTGGCTCTGGAGCCGCAGGATTGGTCTCTCGCCGCGACCACAGTTCTTTGAGGGTGACCTGCAAGAGGGCCAAGTTGGCCGGGGCGCTGACCACATCGAGCAGCAGGGTGTAGACCAGGTTGGCATCGTAGCGCAACCCGACCTTGTCTAGAGGGCCAACAATGGTGGCCTTGAGCTGGTTGTAGGACATGGTAGGCACCGCCAGGCTGTGGTCAGCCACCAGCGCCTGGAGAGCCGGAAACTCGCCGAGGGCCTGGAGGGAGTCGGCTCGCAGCCCTAGCACCAATCGCAAGGGTAGATGCTCTCGCTCAACTGCCGTCGTCAGGCAGTCGATTACCTGGCGGCGATCACCCTCGGGGGCAAGACCCTCGGCCAGCAGCCCCTCAAACTGATCGAGCACCAGCACCAGGGGGGCCTCTCCCGCCACCGCCTGCACCAGTTGGCAAAAGCCCTCTGACCCCTGCTGCAAGAACGATTCGGCCCGGCGCAGCTGCTCGGCCCGCCGCAGGCCCGTGGCCGCCGGGTCGACAAAGACCTCCGCTAGGTTGGCCAGGGGCGATGCCCCTAGGGCCAGATAGCGCGCCTGGATGCCGCCCTCTAACTGGGCCAGCCTAGGCATGAGACCAGCCTGCAAAATCGAGGTTTTACCTGACCCCGAGGCCCCCACCAGAGCGCAGAGGCGAGCGGTCTGCACCCGTTCGACCAGGGTTTGGGTAATGTCGTCGCGGCCAAAGAAAAACTCGCTGTGAGCCGCACCAAAGGGATCTGCCCCCGGAAACGGACAAAACCCATAGCGCAGCTTTTGCAGTCGCTCTAGCAGCGGCAGCGGCGCGTCTGACTGGGTAGCCGTTAGCCCAGCCATGCGGGTAAGGACAATTTCGCCGCCAGAGCTTTCAAATAGAGGCTGCTGGAGCTCGCCCTTAAGCTCGCGGTTGACCACATCGGTCAGAGAGTGGCCGTTGACAATGCCGCCTTTGACTTTGTGGGGGTTTAGCCCCGACAGCAGCGCCTGGGTAAAAACGCTGTGGTGACTATCGAGTGATTCGTAGGCGGCTTCGTACTCGCGGGCGGCGGCCATAAACAGGCGATCAGTGCCAGCCCTAGCGCCGGGGTCGGCATCGAGCATGTTAAAAAACTCGCCGCTGTTGCAGCAGTCGAGCAAAATCACCCGCTGGCGTACGGGGCTGTCTTGCAGCAGCCGCCGCAGCCAGTGCAGCGACAGCCCGTATTGCCCCGCCGCCGGGTTAACATCGCTGGTGGCCAAATAGCCTTCCTGAACGCCTGCCTGGCGCTGAAGGCCGTGGCCAGAATAATAGAAGATAGCGGTTTGAGGAATGTTTTTCCCCGCTGGCTTAAACAGCTTAATCAGCGCCTCTTCTAACATGGGGGTAGTGACCATACCCCGGAGGCTAATCGCTGGCTTTTGATGGGTAATGGCCTCAGGCAGCCGCACCACATGGCATTCCCCAAAGTTTTCTAAACACCGAGCCATCGACTCAGCATCCTGAGCCGGTGCCTGTAAACTAGGCAGGCTTTGATAGGCGTTGATTCCGACAACAAGTGCATCCCGTGACATTTTCCTCGCACCCTGATTTGACGTTCTCTAGGTCTAATTGACTAACTAATAGGATTGGGAACATAGCAACTTTAGCCATTTATTTCAGGTTGGATTTCTACTGACCCAGCCATTGAACAAACCTCATCCAAGTCCAGAAGTGGAGTTCTAGCTGTGGGAAAACTACGGATCCCGAGCTGGATTGGGTTATAACCTTAGGGAAATTCTCGAAGCCGACTACTCACGCCTCGATGGGTCAAGCTTAACGAAGCCCTCAGAATTATCTAAGAGGGGTTAGACCCCTACAAAAAATAACTTTCTAGGCGCTTATTTTTTTGAAATTAAAATGTTTGCGTATATGTACGGAAATTGCGGCGTGAGAGTTTTTTGGTCAGCGATCGCAACCGAGAAAGCCGCAGATAATGGTCTTTTTTTCGAATAAATCTTCTCAGTTCAGGAGATTTATCGGGTATCAACTTAAGCCGGGACAGGTTGTCCGTACCAGGGATGGGGCTGTTGTGACGAAGTAGCCCGTCTAGGCATAGGTAACTCTGTAAAAGTACTCAAGACAGACTCAAAGAGGTCAGGAAACGGATGGTCAAAGAG
>JBBSKN010000203.1:0-3800 GCA_038256265.1 Phormidesmidales cyanobacterium | reverse complement strand
TTTTTTGCGGCCCAGACCCAGCAGCTTTTGAATGCCGCCTTGCCCTTCTTTGGATTCGACCTTAGCGGCAGCGGACTGCTTGGCGGCGGCTTCTTCCTCGGTGGGGCAGCGCTGGGCCATGGCGGCCAGCACGGTGTCTTCACCCTGGGTAAAGGCGTAGTCGAGGCCGTTGGCGCGGGCGACGACGATGGGAATGCCGATTTCGGCCTCGAGGCGGGGGGCCAGCCCTTCGAGATCCATTTTGATGATCTCGGTGGTGCAGGTGCCAATCCAGACGATGACTGAGGGGTTGCGATCGCGCTTAATGCTCTCACACAGTCTTTTCAACTCTTCGTAATCGTTGAGCTGGGCCGAGATATCGGCCTCCTCTAGCTCGGCCATGGCGTAGCGGGGTTCGGCAAAAATCATCACCCCCATGGCGTTTTGCAAAAAGTAGCCACAGGTCTTGGTGCCAATCACCAAGAAAAAGCTGTCTTCAATTTTTTGGTACAGCCACGCCACGCAGCTGATCGGGCAAAAGGTGTGGTAATTGCCAGTGTCGCAGTCAAATTCGAGGGCAGAGGGTTGGGGTTGAGCTGGGGCCAGAGTCATCGTCGGGGTATCTCCCTAGTGAAGGACTTATGGCCTGGGTCGATCATTCTCCCTACCGCCTGCACCGGAGCAGGCTTCGTCGTCGTGGGTGGGGGAGAGCGGTGGTAGAGCATCAATCGTGAGGGGGGTGAGGGCCTCTGATGAGGCCAGAGAAACCTCCGATTGGGCGCTGCCAGGCAGCATCTTGTGGGCCTGCTCTAGCGCTGCTAGCTCCTTCACCGGGCTGATATCTAAACCCAGAGCCGCAATGATGCGATCGGGGTTGCTGCTTAAATCCACCACCAGGGGGAGCAGGTTGGTCAGGTCGGGTTCTAGGGTGGCAAGTGCCCCCAAAATAAAGCCCGACGAGGGCCGCCGCTGCCCGTTACTGGTTACCCAAATACCCAATTTATCGATCCACTCGCGGTTGTCGCGGTAGTAGGTTAGCCACTTGATTTTGAGCGATCGCCGCAGTTGTTTGCTGTTCACAGATGCCTCGGGCGGGTTTCGCCAACCTCATGTCCAGAGATTGATTAAACCAGAAAACCGCTGCCCCATGGCTCTATTAACAGGTCTAAATATCGGGCGAATCGGACAAAAGCGGCTGGTCGTCGTTGGCCTCAATGGTTTGGGTGTGGTCAGGGTTGTCCAGCACCATCTCGGGGTCAAAGTTGAGCCCCAGCACCTCCACTAGCGCGTCCTCGTCAGGGTTGAGCTTGTAGAAGGGCACCATCAGGTTCGACAGCTTGGGTTCTAGAGCATTCACCACCCCCAGCACCAAAAAGGAAGAGGGACGGCGACCGCCATCGGGGGTACGCACTGAGGTCTGCTGCATTTGCAGCGTCAACCAGGCCCGGTTGGCCTGCACGTAGTCCAACCATTTTTGGCGAATGACTTGGGTAAAGTTCTCAAAAAAGGCCATAATCCTGACTCTTTGCTAAATCGCCTGTGGATCGCGGTTAGGTTTGCACCGCCGCGTACCGATGATAATGCAGCGCCTCAGGATTAGAACTTGATCAAGGGGGATTTTTGCAGCAATAGAATTGAATTGTTTTTGAGGCTGCATAACACCATCCCTGGCCTTATGCGATTTCGTCGAACATCACCTCCTTAAAGTGCTCCCAAATTAGCTTTTGCCAAAAAACTGGCGGTACATCCGCTCCTGGGAGGGGTAGGGGTGGGTCGCCCAGGTCTCGGAACCCACCCCGCCCTTCGGGCACCCCTCCAAAGGAGGGGACGGTTCAGCAAATCCCCTCCTACGAGGGGGGGTAGATCTACACCATCATCAGATCCATCTCGTCTACTTCCTGCTTGAGCGCATCCGCAGGGGGGTTGAGATAGAAGTCTGACAGCAGGCTAAACAGCTCGCGATCGGGGGTTTCGCTGGGCACCACCCCCTCAGGCCGAGCGAGAATCTGGTCGGCAATATTGAGGTAGTACTGGCACACCGACTCCAGGGCGGGGTCGGTTTCGGCCATTTCAAACACCGTCTTACCCTTCACCCGCGAGATCCGAATGTCTTCGATCAGCGGCAAAATTTCCAGCACCGGCATGGGCACTGACTCAATATATTTGTCGATCAGGTCGCGCTTCGAGGTGCGGTTGCCGATCAGCCCCGCCAGGCGCAGGGGGTGAGTGCGGGCTTTTTCGCGTACTGAGGCGGCGATGCGGTTGGCGGCAAACAGGGCGTCAAAGCCGTTGTCGGTGACAATCACGCAGTAGTCGGAGTAGTTGAGCGGGGCCGCAAAGCCGCCGCAGACCACGTCCCCCAGTACGTCGAAGAGAATCACGTCGTACTCGTCGAAGGCGTTGAGTTCTTTGAGCAGCTTGACGGTTTCGCCAACTACATAGCCGCCGCAGCCCGCGCCCGCCGGGGGGCCGCCCGCCTCTACACAGCTCACCCCGCCGTAGCCCTTGTAGATCACATCGTCGGCCCACACGTCTTCGTAGTGGAAGTCTTTTTCTTGCAGGGTGTCGATGATGGTGGGGATGAGGAAGCCGGTCAGGGTAAAGGTGCTGTCGTGCTTGGGGTCGCAGCCAATTTGCAAGACTTTGCGGCCCCGTTTGGCCAGGGCCACCGAGATGTTGCAGCTGGTGGTGGACTTACCAATGCCCCCTTTCCCGTAGACAGAAAGCTTTAAAGTCTGGTGATCCATAGGGGAAAATACTCGTCTAGGGCGGATAGAGCCAAACCCAGGTCCAGGGCACAGATCGCAGCCGCTGGACTTGGATCGAGCTTTTCAACAAACCGGGTCTACGCAGTTGCCTACGCGGCCCAAGGTGTTTCGGCTGTTTGGATTATGGCGACACCGCCCAGGCAATGGGAAGGGGTGGCGAGAATGGATTGACCTGAAAACAAGAGTTAAAAAGAGCTAGAGGCACCTGAGACATCCAGAAAGCCTCCTGATAGCTACAGGTTTATCTGGATAGCTTAAAAAGAATTTTAGGTAATGACTTTCTTTAATCCGGAACAATAGCAAAAAAGAGAATCCTAAATCCTCTGGGGCAAAGAGCATTCTGAAACGCCCCCTGTAGAGCGACAGCAGGGCGGTGAGAAGCGGCAAACCCCCATCTATAGAGCCTGATCAGGCTCTATAGATGGGGGTCGGGCCTGAAGACAGGGTGGGGAGAGGGCGATCGCCCCCAAATAGAGCTAGGTGGTTGCCCCTCGCGCCCCCGAACCCGCCGCTCTGCCCAAATCTCAAAATTTCTTTCTATACATTCGTAACGTTCTGCTCTGTGCAACGGAATGTAACGCCTGAGGCCAACCTACTGATAACAGCGATAGCACCGCCTGCTGCTAATAAAGAGGGCAGACCTAGCGTGGGGCCTGCCCTCTTTATTAATTTATTGTTCCATCACCATCACGGAGCAGGAATCACAGCACAGGCAATGCGCCCGCCAGACCCACCAATGGGTTGCGAATAGTGGTCGTCTTTATCGGTGTGAATAATCAGCGCCGTGCCGTCGGCATCTAGCAGCTTGGCGGCCCCCGAGTCTAGGGCAACCAGGTCGCTGTACAGCTCGACGTCAACGGTGCCATCGGCAGCGACCACCAGGTTGGGCAAGTTGCCTTCGTGGGGGCCATTGGGGTTGCGAAACCCGTGGGGTTGATCAAAGGGGTTCACATGCCCACCCGCCGATTTGAAGGCTGCCAAATCAGAGCAGTCGCCCACAGCGTGAAAGTGCATGCCGTGGTAGCCGGGGGGCAGGTCTTTGGCCTTGAGGTT
>JBBSKN010000202.1:0-3842 GCA_038256265.1 Phormidesmidales cyanobacterium | reverse complement strand
TCAGGGTGAAAATGCTGTAGACCACCTCTTTGAGCTCATGGCCTCTTCGGGTTGCTCGCCCCCTGCTTGTTTGCCTGGATAATCCTGGGTCTCTGGAGGCTTTCTCATTAAGCCTCTCTTATTGCTGTGACTAATTACCAATTTTTATGCCTTCTAAGCGCTTGAGATAGCTGATCAAAATGCCAATAGGATTAATACTTTGGTTTTTTAGATTGTCTCGAACGTAGTCATAAATGTTTTTCATAGGGCCGGTAACCAGCCCGCGCTTATTGTCAACGATTTTCTTGAAGATCAGGTTAAAAATTAAATATTGCCATGCAATTGAGTAAGAGCTTTGCTTACCCCAGGAGCCATCGCTTTCTTTCTTGAGATGCTGAGACAGTATTTCGTAGGAGTATTCTTCTGGGGAAAGCTCAAGCACAAGATTCCCCTTGCGGGCCTCTTCAGTAGCAATAAACTTAAAAATGGCGCTCTTCCCAGAGCCTCGGTGACCTACCAAGATGGTCCTTCGACTGTTTAAAATATTTTGATAGGCCGAGTTTCGATAGAAATAGTCAGAAAGACCAACCAGAATATCTTTTTCGGCAGAGTCAGACCCTAGATTGAGGGTAGAGAAATCAACTCTCATCGCAATCACACCCATCTGTTTGCACCCGTCTGTTTGCACAGGTTGGGTCTATAGTTTCATGTCACTTCTGAGGTGAATATTACCCGCAGGGGTACCTTTGCCCGCTGTACTGAGGTGGCCGACCATCGCCACCTGATAGGGGATAGCGATCGCCCTCATCTATGGCTGCCCCTCCGCTTGCCTAGGCGGTGAGGCCAAAACTCAACCAGTGTGGTGCAATCAGCTTGAGTTTTCTAACGGTGCTGGCGGATTAATGTGGCACAGTGTAGTAGTCGCCACGGGAGTTATTGCAGCCATCCCCTGGACGACACCTCTTCAAAACCCTCTTTGCCCCTCGCCTATGCCCTGGCCTCGAATCATTAGCGGAATCGTAGCCATTGTGGTGGCCCTGATCATGATTTTGCTGGGGGGTTGGTATTTTACCCTGGGCTTCGGGGTGATTATCTTTTTAGGTCAGCTCGAAATCTTTGCCTTGGTGAAAGCCAAGGGCATCTTGCCAGCGGCTAAAACCACCCTGGTGGTCAGCCAACTGCTGCTGATTGCCGCACACCTATCGCCATCCCTGGCCGATGCGCTGCTGCCGATCAGCGGCACGTTTATCTGCTTTTATCTGCTGTTTCAGCCCCAGGTCGCCACCATTGCCGACGTGGCGGCCTCTATTTTGGGGTTGTTCTACGGCGGCTACCTGCCTAGCTTTTGGGTGCGCCTGCGAGACCTCGGCGACACCCCCGCCAGCCTGCCCCTGGGCGGCTACTGGCCCGAAACCTGGCCCCCGGCCCTAGACGCCTTACCCTACGGCCTGGTGGTGACCCTCTTGGCCTTTGCCTGCATTTGGGCCTCCGACATTGGCGCTTACACCGCTGGCAAAAGTATTGGCCGCACCCCCCTCTCAAACATCAGCCCCAAAAAAACCGTAGAAGGGGCGGCCTTTGGCATGGCGGGCAGTATGGCGATCGCCCTACTCGGCAGCTACTGGCTGCAATGGCCCCTTTGGCCGCTGACCGGTGCCTTTCTGGGCCTCATGGTGGGCACCTCTAGCCTACTGGGCGACCTCACCGAATCACTGATGAAACGAGATGCCGGGGTCAAAGACTCTGGGGTCTTGATCCCCGGCCACGGCGGCATTTTAGACCGCACCGACAGCTATGTGTTTACGGGCGCGCTGGTATACTTCTTCGTCACCCTGCTGCTGCCCATGCTATCGAGGGCTTAGCGACCCCGCATTTCCCAAAAGCTCAGCTCTCGACGGATGCGATCACGCTCCTGAGGCTGGGCAAACCGCAGCTGATGGCGCAGTTCCCCAATCACCTGCCGCCGTTCACTCAAATTCTTATTCTTAGATTCCACAATCTTTACTCCAAACTGTAGCGATAGTTACAGTTTATCTGGGGACACCACAGGATTTTTGCCCCCTTACAATTCGTTGGATGCGTAGGGGCATTGCATGCAATGCCCCTACGAGATACCGGTTTCGAATCGGGGTTTGGTGGGTCGGATCAGGTATGAGTCAGCCGAATGGAAGATTCATCAGGCTAGAACCCGTTATTCTAAAAAAGCTGAACGTTTATAGAGACTACGCCGTGCAAACCCCAGACCCCATTCACGTGATCGGCGGCGGGCTGGCCGGTACCGAGGCCGCCTGGCAGATTGCCCAGGCTGGGGTGCCCGTGGTGCTACACGAGATGCGCCCCCACAAAACTTCTCCCGCCCACCACAGCGAGCATGTGGCCGAGCTAGTGTGCAGCAATTCATTTGGGGCGATGGCGAGCGATCGCGCCTCGGGCCTGCTCCACGAAGAGCTGCGACAGCTGGGTGCGATCGTGATTGGCAAAGCCAACCAGCACCAGGTGCCAGCGGGCGGTGCCCTGGCGGTAGATCGCGGCATGTTTAGCCAAGACCTGACCGAAACTCTGGAGCGACACCCGCTGATTGAGCTGCGGCGCGACGAGGTGACCCGCATCCCCGACGAGGGTATTACCGTGCTCACCACTGGCCCCCTGACCAGCGAGGCGCTATCGGTGGATCTAGAACAGTTCACCGGCCAGGGCTACATGAGCTTTTTTGACGCCGCCAGCCCAATTGTGGTGGGCGAGAGCATCGATCAGTCGGTGGCGTTTATGGCCTCTCGCTACGATCGCGGCGAGGCTGCCTACCTCAACTGCCCCATGAACCGCGAGCAGTACCTGCATTTTTGGACGGAGCTGTGCCGCGCCGAGCAGGCCGAACTCAAGGACTTTGAGCGCGAAACCGCTAAGTTTTTTGAAGCCTGCCTGCCGATCGAAGAAATGGCGCGGCGCGGCGAAGACACTATGCGCTACGGCCCGCTCAAGCCCGTGGGCCTGTTCGACGCCCGCCTGGGCGATTTCAAAGACCCCGAGAACAAGGGCAAAAGGCCCTACGCCGTGGTGCAGCTACGCCAGGAAGATAAAAGCGGCCAGCTGTGGAATATGGTGGGCTTTCAAACCAACCTGCGCTGGGGCGAACAAAGCCGCGTGTTTCGGCTCATACCCGGTCTAGAGAATGCCGAGTTTGTGCGAATGGGAGTGATGCACCGCAACACGTTTTTGAACTCGCCGGAGCTGCTGCACGCCACCCTGCAATTTAAGGCTCGGCCACATTTGCTGGCGGCGGGGCAGCTGGTGGGCACCGAAGGCTACACGGCGGCGGTGGCCGGGGGCTGGCTAGCGGGCACGAATGCGGCCCGGTTGGCCCTGGGGCGATCGCCCGTGACCCTCCCCGCCACCCTGATGCTGGGGGCGCTGGTCGATTTCATCACCTCGGCGGAGCCGAAGCACTTTCAGCCGATGCCGCCCAACTTTGGCATTTTGCCGCCCCTGCCAACCAAAGTGCGGGGCAAAAAAGAGCGCTACGGGCAGTACCGCGATCGCGCCCTTGGCGACCTCCACACCTGGGCCTCTGACCAGGGCATCTCGCTGCATCACCTGGCCCTAAGCGCCACGGCCTGACAGGAATCGCTTGACCAGTTGCTCAAACCAAAAGGCATAACCCTAAGGACATAAATGGTATGTCAACGGGATAATGCGGCCGGTATGTTTGCTAAGATTTGGCTTGATTATTGGAGTTTAGACTAAAGCGAATTTCCCCCCTGCCATCAGAGGGGAGAAATATTGGCTACTCGAGGATGGTTCGAGAGCTAAGCGACGGTTTTTGAGTTTTTTTTAGGACGACTCGCGCGTTTTCGGACGGTGGGATA
>JBBSKN010000201.1:0-3843 GCA_038256265.1 Phormidesmidales cyanobacterium | reverse complement strand
GTCCTTGATATGGATGTTTTTTTAGTTTAGATACTCTCAACCAACCAAGTAGACAGTAAAAATCAGGCAGTTCGGGGCATTATTGATCTGCATCCATCTCAGGACGTAACCTACATCTACTCCCCCAGGAGGATGCGAAGTTGTCTGATAGAGAAACCTGCATGAATGACACTTGGCTTTCGGACTACATGATCTACTCTGAGCGAGCCGGGCAAGGCTATGCACGACGAGCCTGCCGCCCCATCGAGTCTCACATCAAAAAAATGCTGGGGCTGCCCATCAGCGAATTCTCTGTCCAGGCAGAAATTGAGTATCTCAACTTGGTTGACGGTGGTGCGACCTGCGAGTGCCCCGCCTGCAAGTTGAGAGCACCCGGCAGCGCTGGCATTTTTTGGGCCGTCAACCGCAAAGATTCGGTGTGATCGCTAGCCGTCCCTAGTCCTAGCAACAGCCCCAACTAAAAGCCCCCTCAGGCAAAACGGCCTGAGGGGGCTTTTAAAGCAAGAACACTCCATAAAAATAACTATTCATCCCCCAGTACCTAGCGCCAGTGCACCATTAATCGTTTGGCTCTTCTTTTTGCTGGCGCAGCAGCTCTACCCCGCGCGAGGTGCCAATGCGGGTGGCCCCCTCTTGTATGAGGGCCACTGCCTGGGCCGCTGTGCCAATGCCGCCCGACGCCTTAATGCCCACCCGCCCCTGGGTGAGTTCCCACAGCTGGCGCACAACTTCGACGGTGGCACCGCCCTGCCAGCCGGTGCTGGTTTTGAGAAAGCTGGCCCCGGCATCCATGCAGATTTCGGCAGCGAGGGCGATCTCCTCTGGGCTGAGCACGGCGGTTTCGAGAATGGTTTTGACCAGCAGCCCCGTCTCTTCGCAGATGGTAGCGATTTCGCGGTGGATGGCCTCGGTTTTACCTTCCTTAAGCCAGCCCAGATTGATCACAATATCTAGCTCGTCAGCGCCGCGCTCGGCGGCCTCCTGGGCTTCGTAGAGCTTGGTGGCCGAGGTGGTAGCCCCGGTGGGGAAGCCGATCACGGTGCAGACCTTGGCCTTGCTGTTGTGCAGCAGGTCTACGGCCTGGGCTACATGGCTGGGGGCAATGCACACCGCCGCAAACCCGTAGCGATCGCACTCTGCACACCACTGGGCCACCTGCTCGGTGGTTGCCGTGGGGCTAAGCAGCGAGTGATCTATGTAAGGAGCCAGATCTACCCCGTCATCGGCTGTTGGTCGTCGGGCCATGGGTGAGCGTCTTTTACTATCAAATATTAATGTTGCATTTGTCGCTAGATGGGTAGCACCGCAGCGATTTACCGTGCCAAAGCCCCATCAATTGCATTTACTATAGAGCCTGCTGTGGTGCGCCGCAGCATGATTTTAGATAACCAGCTTGACCCCGCTTCCACCTACCTATTTTCAGAATTGCCCGCACTAGCGCCGTTGGTCAAGCGCTCGCTTTCGTTGAACTGGGTTTGGTCAAACAGGTGAACCGTGCGAATTGGGTAGGGAATCGAAATGCCCGCCTCATCGCAGGCGGCCTTGAGGGCGATCGCCACCCGCGATTTAACCCGGCGCACCTCGGCAATCTGGGGCGTTGTCCAGTAGCGCACTTTAAAGTCAATTGAGCTATCGCCAAAGCCCACCACATCCACTTCAGGGGCTGGGTCACTCAGCACCCCATCGGCGCGGTTGATCACATTGAGAAAGGTCTGCTTGGCCAACGGTAACGGGGTCGTGTAATCAACCCCAATATCGAGGTCAGTGCGGCGGCTGCGAAAGGCGGTCAGCACCCGCACTGGGTTAGTAAACACGATCGCATTGGGAATCTCCACCAGCTCCCCGGTGTAGGTGCGCAGCTGAGTCGAGCGAATGTTGATCGCCTCCACCGTGCCCTCGTAATCGTCAATCACTACCTGATCACCCAGGCGAAAGGGTTCTTCCACCAGCAGCAAAATGCCCGCCAAAAAGTTCTTAAAAATGTCTTGAAAGGCAAAGCCGATCGCCACTGAGCCGAGCCCCAGCAGGCCGATAATGTCGCCCAGCCGCAGGTCAGGAAATGCCACCACCGCCGCAATGATGATGCCTATCACCCAGGTGCCAATGCGGGTGACTTGAATCGCCAGCAGTTGCAGCGATCGGCTGGGCACCAGTCGCTGGGTCATCTTGCGCACAATTCGTTGGGCTACCTTAGCGGCATACCCCGTCAGCAGCAGCAGCAGCAGCGCGATCACTATCCCCGGCAACAGCTGAATGAACTGCCCCACTAAATCAAGCAGGCTGGTCTGGACGCGCTCAATCAGAGGGTTCATGGTTTCAGGAAGTAATCTATTAAGATAAACCTTTCGCAGCGTAATCACTGGGGCGTGCGATCGTCATCTGCCCCAGTAGAATTACCGTCTAGTAATGATAACGACAGGAAATAATCGTCAAATAGTAGTCATCTACGGCGTAGACCAGGCGATGGGTGTCGTCAATGCGGCGCGACCAAAAGCCAACTAGATTTTCCTTCAGTAGTTCGGGCTTACCCATGCCCTCAAAGGGAAGGCGCTTGGTCGCCTGAATGAGTGAATTAATCCGCTTCAGAGTCTTTTTATCCTGGCTTTGCCAGTAGAGATAATCTTTCCAGGCGACATCGGTCCATGCCAGCTTGCGATCACCCATCGAGCAGGTCTCGCTCCGTAGTTTGGCCCTGGCGGTACTGGGCGATCGATTCCTCTAAATGGGCCGCATTAGCCGGAGATTTGAGCAAGTAGACGGTTTCTAGCAGGCTATTGAAATAGTCAAGCGACATCACAACAGCATCCTCAGCATCGCGCCGAGTGATAACGGTGTAGTCGGCATCATTCACCACCTGGTCAAGAATAGCTTTCAGCTTGTTTCTAGCTTCGCTAAAAGTGATGACTCGCATAGGAACCTGTCCAATCACTTGTACAAGTGTAGCGCGGGTTTCCCCACTCCCCACCCATCCACCCATCCACCTACTCACCCACCCACCCACTCACCTACGGCAGCCAGGGATATTGGCGGAAATCTGGCTCTCGCTTCTCCAAAAACGCTTGCCTGCCCTCGGAGCCTTCTTCGGTCATGTAGTAGAGCAGGGTGGCGTTGCCCGCCAGTTCTTGCAGCCCCGCCTGGCCGTCGCAGTCGGCGTTAAAGGCGGCCTTGAGGCAGCGAATGGCGATCGGGCTTTTTTGCAGAATTTCCTGCGCCCACTGCACCCCTTCGGCCTCCAGCTGATCCACCGGCACCACGCAGTTGACCATGCCCATGTCGAGCGCATCCTGGGCGCTGTACTGGCGACAGAGGTACCAAATTTCGCGGGCTTTCTTTTGCCCTACCATGCGGGATAGGTAGCTGGCCCCAAAGCCGCCGTCGAAGCTGCCCACCTTAGGCCCAGTTTGGCCAAAAACCGCGTTGTCGGCGGCAATGGTGAGGTCACACACGACGTGCAGCACGTGGCCACCGCCGATCGCATAGCCCGCCACCAAGGCAATCACCACCTTGGGCATTGAGCGAATCAGCCGCTGCAAGTCGAGCACGTTGAGCCGGGGCACGCCGCCCTCATCCACATAGCCGCCGTGGCCGCGCACACTCTGGTCGCCCCCCGAGCAAAAGGCGTATTTGCCGTCGGTGTGGGGGCCAGCCCCGGTGAGCAGCACTACGCCAATGCGGCTGTCTTCGCGGGCGTTGGAGAAAGCCTCGTACAGCTCGACGATGGTTTTGGGGCGAAAGGCGTTGCGCTTGTGGGGCCGATTGATGGTGATTTTGGCGATGCCATCGGCCTTTTGATAAATGATGTCGTCGTAGGGTTTTACGTCTTGCCAGTCAACCTGCATGGGG
>JBBSKN010000200.1:0-3883 GCA_038256265.1 Phormidesmidales cyanobacterium | reverse complement strand
GGGGCACCCGGTCAAACACCGCCAGGGTGCCCAGGGGCACCCCCAGGGACGACCTGAGCGGCAGCCCTGCGTAGAAGCGCAGGTGGGGCGGGCCGACCACGAAGGGGTTGTCGGCAAAGCGGGCATCTTGGTGGGTGTCGGCCACCACCAGGGGGGCATCGCTATCGACCACGTGGGTGCAAAAGGAGATGTCGCGGGGGCTTTCAAACCGCTCTAGGCCCACGGCGGCCTTAGACCACTGGCGGTGCTCGTCAACTAGGTTGACGACGGCTATGGGCACCTGGCACAGGTGGGCCGCCAGCCGTACCAGGTTGTCGTAGGCCGCCTCGGCGGGGGTGTCGAGCAGGTAGTGCGATCGCAGCACCTGCAGCCGTAGCTGCTCTGAAATGGGTCGGGGAGAGGTGGGTCGGGTCATGGGCGGTGCGGTGCGGCCAGCGCATCGCGAATTTTTTGCGAGAGTTCGGCTCTGCTGTAGGGCTTGCTCAAGAGCTGCACCCCAGGGTCTAATCGGCCATGATGGACGATGGCATCTTCGGGATAACCCGAAGTGTAAAGCACATTTAAACCTGGTCTGAACCGCCGGGCCAGGTAGGCTAGCTCGCGCCCGCTCATGCCGCCGGGCATGACCACATCGGTAAATAGCAGGTCAATGTCGTCTCGCTGACGCAGCAGGATCAGGGCGGTGGGGCCGTTGGTGGCCACCAGCACCCGGTAGCCCAGATTTACCAGCTGATCGTGGGCGTAGCGGCGCACCCGTTCGTCGTCTTCGACCAGTAAAATCAGCTCTGAGCCACCCACTACGGATCTATCTACCTGACGGGGCTGAGGCTCGGTGTCGCCCCAAAAGCGGGGTAGATACATTTTAATGGTGGTGCCCTGACCCAGCTCAGAATAGAGCTTAATGTGGCCCCCCGACTGCTTGATAAAACCGTAGACCATGCTCAGCCCCAGGCCAGTCCCCTTGCCCGTTTCTTTGGTAGTAAAAAAGGGCTCAAACACCCGCTCTAGGTTTTCGGGGGCAATGCCTAGGCCCGTGTCTGACACTGCCACCATGACGTACTGCCCCGGCACCACCTCTACATGCTGGTCGGCGTAGTCTTGGCTGAGGTGGGTATTAGCGGTTTCAATCGTCAGTCGGCCGCCCTGAACCATGGCGTCGCGGGCGTTGAGGCAGAGGTTGAGCAGGGCGCTTTCGAACTGGGCAGGGTCAACCAGGGCGGGCCACAGCCCGGCTCTGCGCCCGATCTCAATCTCAATATGCTCTCCCAGGGTGCGGCGCAGCAGCCCATTCATGGTGGCAATCAGCTGGTTGACCTCTACAGCCTCGGGGTCGAGGGCCTGGCGACGGGCAAAGGCCAGTAGCCGCTGGGTGAGGTCGGCCCCCCGCTGGGCGGCGCTGCCAATCATCTCCGCTAGGGGCTGGAGTTTGGGGTCGAATTTGAGCATTTCGCTGAGCAACTCGGCGTTGCCCAAAATCACGGTCAGCAGATTGTTAAAGTCGTGGGCAATGCCGCCGGTGAGCTGACCCACCAACTCTAGCTGCTGGGACTGTTGCAGCTGCTCTTCTAGGACAATGCGATCGCTCACGTCTTGAAAATACACGGCCAGGCCCTCACTGGAGGGGTAGGCCCGCACGTCAAACCAGCTGTTGAGGGTCGGATAAAATTCTCGAAACTCGACCGATCGCCCCTCGTTAATGGCCTGTCTATACTGCTGCTCAAAAACGGTGCCCACCGCCTCTGGAAACTCATCCCACAGACAGTTACCCAGCAGATCGGCCCGCTGGCGATGCAAAAGCCGCTCGGCCTGGCGGTTGAGAAAGGTGAAGCGCCACTCGTGATCGAGGGTAAAAAAGGCGTCGGTGATGCTCTCTAGAGTGGTGTTAAAGCGATCAGCAGTCTGGCGAGCTTCATGGGCAAGCTGCTTTTGCTCGTGAATTTCGATCGCGGTGCCGTACCACTTAACAAGGGTGCCGTCTTGCTCGCGAATGGGGACGGCCTGTACCTGGTGCCAACGGTAGTCGTCGTCATAGCGCCGCAGCCGAAACTCAAACCGGTAGGGCCTGGCGGTTTGCACCGCTGTGGTCCATGCCGCCAGGCAGGGGTCGAGATCGTCGGGATGCAGCAGCGTCGTCCAGGTTTGGCTAGGGTGGGGTTCGGGTTCATAGATGCCGGTGTAAACCCGCAGGGCATGACTGGCGTAGTCAACGGTGCCGTTGGATTCGGCAGTCCAGACGGTCAGGGGCATGGCGTCGGCCAGCTGGCGAAACCGCTGCTCGCTGCGCTCTAAGGATGCTTCGGCCTGCTTCTGGGCCGTGATGTCTTGGAAGGCTCCCTGCACCGCCACAATTTCCCCCTGGTTGTTGCGCACGGCCTGACCAATGGCGCGTACCCACACTCGGCGCTGGCGGGCGGTGATAATTTGCAGCTCTTCGTCGAAGGGCCGGCCAATTTCGGCACAGGCGGTAAAGACGGTGGCAATGCGATCGCGGTACTCGGGCGCATAGAACTCAATGCCCTGGGCTACGGTGGGGGAAAACCCCGGCTCGACCTCGTGGATGCGGCACACCTCTTCCGACCAGCTACAGATGCCTTCGGGCAGAGGCACCAGCCAGCCCCCAAAGCGGCCAATTTCGCTGGCGATTTGCAGCAGGGTCTGCTGCGACCTGAGAGTTTCGTAGGTGTCGCTAAGCGCCTGCTGGGCGTCGTGTACCTGCCTGATGTACCGCAAAATAACTAGGGTAAGGCCGCCGGTTGTGGCGATCGCCACAGCCGCCAGCAGTCGATTGGCAATCACGTAGGCGATGGCAAAATTGGCGGGAGCTGGCGGTGATACAAAAAAGCCCGCCGCCGTTAGGCCCAGACTGGCGACGGCAACCATGGCTACCCAGCGATCGCTGCGAGAGAAGCCCGCTGCCGCCACAACCAGCGGGTATAGGTTAGCGTGGGCAAACCCCAGGGACGTCAAGGTATCGGTGGCAAACGCAAACGCCAGCCCGGCGAGGACGAACCCTTTGGCAATACGAGGTGAGGGAATGGGAACTGGGGAGGTCATAGCGGTACGGCGAGAAAATATCCCATGACTGGTTAATTCGGCAAGTGCGATCGCTTAAGGCAGAAGCAGGAGGGCAAATTCCCGCCGCTGCCCTGACTGCCTACGCCAGTGAAGCAGAACAACAACAGATGATCGAGGCTGGGTTTCAAGCCCATGCTGCCAAACCCATCGAGCCGGTTCAATTAGCACTGCTTGTAGCAAACCTAGCGGGACGAGCTTAGGAAATTGGTTTTTTTGCACAACGCCTCGAAAAGGTATAGTTCGCGATGAGATGATCGAGACTCATCCTTTGGATAGCTGCTGGGCAACGCAACTAAGCGACCTCCTTTTAATAGGCTGAATTCACCTACTCGAAAGCGTTACAGCCATTTTAATTAGATCGAGTGCCGAGCGGTGAGTCTCATGAAATTTCAGGCGTTTTAGCCACCTTAAAACATTACTGGTTAGGCCAAGCATAGTCCGCCGCTCAGAGCTGTCATGAGACTCACCGTAAGATTTAGCTACTTGCCAAAGAGCAGATGAATCATCGATATAGTTCATCCGTATTAAATTGCCCCATTTCGCAGCTTCGCTACTTTAGGGCCAGTTAGGCTGTCTGGGAGTCTTTTATAAGTCAAGATAGCGCTTGCTCGCTCAGTAAACTAACGATCGCTACCACCAACTGATCGGGTTCGATGGGCTTAGCAACGTGTTTCTGAAAACCTGCCGCGATCGCTTGTTGCCGATCAATTTCGCCAGCGTAGGCAGTTAGCGCGATCGCCGGAACCCGCCCGCCCTGCTCCGGTGACAGAGACCGCACCTGTCTAAGCAACGTATGGCCATCGACCTC
>JBBSKN010000199.1:0-3985 GCA_038256265.1 Phormidesmidales cyanobacterium | reverse complement strand
GACGCCGCCAGCGCGCTGTACGTTCGAGAGATACTCCATGTCACAAGGTCAAGGATTTGGGTTTGGGTTAGGCAAGATGAAGGAGCTGACCGAGGCCTTCAAGAAAGCCCAGCAGATTCAAGAGGGGGCCAAGCAGCTGCAAGAAGAGCTGGAGCAAATGGAGATTGAGGGAGAATCGGGCGGCGGCCTGGTGAAAGTCACTATGAGCGGCAACCAAGAACCTAAGAACGTGGTGATCTCTCCCGATGCCATTAACGAAGGGGCTGAGGTGCTCTCCGACCTCGTCACCGCGGCCATGAAAGATGCCTACGAAAAATCGACGGCCACCATGCGCGATCGCATGGAAGTGCTCACCGGCGGCCTCAACCTGCCCGGTATGTAGGCCCACGGTGTTATGACCACCCGGCTTTTGTTTGTGTGCTTGGGCAACATCTGTCGCTCGCCCTCGGCTGAAAACATCATGAACCACCTGATTCAGCAGCGACAGTTAGGCGATCAGGTGGTGTGTGACTCGGCGGGCACCGCCAGCTACCACGTAGGCAGCCCCCCCGATCGCCGCATGGCCCAGGCCGCCAAGGCCCAGGGCATTCAGCTGGTGGGGCGGGCGCGCCAGTTTGACCCGGCTGACTTCGACCGCTTTGACTACATTCTGGCGATGGATCGCGAGAACTACCGCGACATTGTGGCCCTCGACCCGGCGGGAAAGCATCGTGATCGAGTAAAGCTGATGTGCGACTTTTGTCGCAGCCACCCCGACCAAGAAGTGCCTGACCCCTACTACGGTGGCCCAGAGGGGTTTAACTATGTGATCAGCCTGCTGCAAGATGCCTGTGAAGGGTTGCTCGACCACCTTTTAGAGCAACCCGTTGCCACCTAGTCCTGTTGTCACCTAGTCCTGTCGCCACCCAGTCTTGTGCGGCATCAGTCGGCCAACTGTTCCTGAAACCTGAAACCTAGCACCTGAAACCCCTAACGACCCCTCCCCCCCATGCTCTCTCTAATGCAGACCACCCGGCTATGGCTGCGCCGCAGCGCTGCTTTGACCTTGGGAATATTGGGGGCCATGGTCGCAGCGGCTCCGGGCCATACCGCCGAGGAGCTGATTGTCTCCTTTGGCATTTTGCAGCGGTCTATACCCATTGCCGATCTGGAGCGGTTTGCCACCACCGGCGAACTGACCACCCAGCTCCGGATCTACAGCCGGCAGCTTCAGATCTCCGACAGCCAGCTAGAGCAAATTCAAGAGGTGCTCAGCACGCCGGCTACCACTATTAGCCCAGTGGCGGTGGCCCAGTTTCTCTACACCGAGCAGGGGGTGCTACTGCTAGAGCAGATTGGCCGGGTGGTGCAGACCCCCGTGCGCCAGGCCAATGTGCAGGCGCTGCGGGCGGCGCTGATTTTAGCCGCCGCCGACCCCAATGCCGACTTTACCTTAGTGAACGTGCTCAAAGCCTACCCTACCGGGGTGATGCGCGTTGACCTAGCCGAGGGGCTGGCGATCGCCCAGGAGGTCAACCAGGCGATTTTGCGGTCGGCGGCGGCCTTTGCCGAGGTGCGGGCGATCGCCCAGGCCGATGCTGCCGCCAACCCCGTCGAGGCTGAGTCACTGCTGCAACTGGTGCAGGGCGAGCGCCAGTACGGCGTTGATCGCATCGAGGTGGTGGTGCCGGGGGTGACTCGCTCCGTGCAGCTCTACCTGCCCGAGGTAATACCTGGGCAGCGGGGCAGACCGCCCCAGGGCTTTCCCCTAGTGGTGATCTCCCATGGGCTGGGGGGCACCAGTGCCAGCTACATCTACCTAGCCGAATATTTAGCCGAAGCTGGCATTGCGGTGGCCGCCCTAGAGCACACCGGCAGCAATGACCAACAGCTCTCTGCTCTGCTCACGGGGCTGTCGAGCACTGTGGTGCAAGACGAAGAGTTCCTGCGGCGGCCTCGGGAAGTCTCTCTGGCGCTCAATGCCCTAGCGAACCTCAACACCAGCCCTTCCCCCCTGCGAAGACAGCTCAACCTCAGCCGGGTCGGGGTGATCGGCCAATCCTTTGGAGGCTACACGGCCTTAGCCCTGGCCGGAGCCACCTTCGACTCTGAGGGGCTGGTCGACGTTTGTCCCCCCAGCACCCTTTCCTTTAACCCATCGCTGCTGTTGCAGTGTCAGGCGGCTAATGTGATCAACCCTGGTGTTAGCCTGGCCGACCCTCGAGTCAGGTCGATTTTTGTGATCAACCCCATTGGCAGCGCTCTGTTTGGCGAAACCGGCTATGGGCAGATTGTGGTGCCGACCATGGTGGTGGCCAGCACCGCCGACACGATCGCCCCGGCGTTTCCAGAGCAGCTGCGGCCTTTTACCTGGCTGACGACCCCGTCGCGCTATCTGCTCATGGTCGACCAGGGCACCCACTTCTCAAGCATTGGCGATGTGGCTGCGGGCGACCAGCCAGTTGCCATTCCCTCTGAGATTATTGGGCTGAGCCCAGAGGTGGTGTGGAGCTACCTACAGGTCTTGAGTCTGGCCTACTTCAAGCTCACCCTAGAGGGCGACCAGCGGTTTGAGCCAGTGCTGAGTGCCGCCTTTGCTGCCGCCCTAGCAAATGCCTCCTACCCACTCAGTTTGGTCAATGCCTCAGCCCTAGAACGCCCGGCCGACCCTGAGAATAGCCCGCAGAATGCCCCAGAAAACACCCCAGGAAGTATTCCAGAAAACACCCCAGTGGGGCAACCCGCCGCCCCACTTTCCCCGTAGGATGAAATCGGGCGCTGTCCTGCTATGCTCTCAGAGGTGTGCGAGCCTGGGTTGGTATGAGTTTTGGTGCAGAGACGGCGACAGTCATTGGCTGGCGAGAATGGGTGGCCCTGCCGGCGCTCGGGGTTCACAGCCTCAAAGCCAAGGTGGATACCGGAGCTAGATCCTCAACTCTGCATGCCTTTAATGTGGAGCGATTTGAGCGCGAGGGTCTGACCATGGTGCGGTTTAAGGCCCATCCAATTCAGCGCAATGACAATTATATCGTTGCCGCTGAGGCCCCCCTCCTAGATGATCGCATCGTTCGTAACTCTGGCGGCCAGTCTGAACTGCGCCCGGTGATTGAAACCTTGGTGCAGATGGGCAACAGCCTGTGGACCATTGAACTTACCCTGACCAACCGCGATGAAATGGGTTTTAGAATGCTGCTGGGTCGACAGGCGGTGCGCCGCCGCTACCTGGTCGATCCAGGGCGTTCGTACCTACAGCCCCTTCCTGACCCGCACCGTTTGGCCCCTGATTACCCCTGAGCCCTGCCATGAAAATCGCGATTTTATCTAGGGATGCAACTCTCTACTCGACCCGGCGTCTAAAGGAGGCGGGGGAAGAACGCGGCCACGAGGTGGAGGTGATCGATCACCTGCGCTGCTACATGAATATCACCTCTCACCAGCCCAAGGTGATGTACCAGAGCCAGCCCCTGGTAGATATTGATGCGGTGATTCCCCGCATTGGGGCGTCAAATACGTTTTACGGTACGGCGGTGGTGCGCCAGTTTGAGATCATGGGGGTGTTTACAGCCAATACCTCCATGGCGATTTCCAGGTCGCGCGACAAGCTCAGGTCGCTCCAGATCATGGCCCGCCGGGGCATTGGCCTGCCGGTGACGGGCTTTGCCCACTCCACTAAAGACATCGACGGCCTGGTCGATATCGTCGGCGGTGCCCCCCTGGTGATCAAGCTGCTCGAAGGCACCCAGGGCATTGGCGTGGTGCTGGCCGAAACCCAACAGGCGGCCAAGTCGGTGATCGAAGCCTTTCGCGGCCTCGACGCCAACATTTTGGTGCAGGAGTTTATCAAAGAAGCCGGCGGCATGGATATTCGCTGCTTTGTAATTGGCGAAAAGGTGGTGGCCGCCATGAAGCGCCAGGGTGCCCCTGGCGAGTTTCGCTCTAACCTGCACCGGGGTGGGTCGGCCAGTGGAGTGCGCCTCACCCCCGAAGAGCGCAGCACCGCCATTCG
>JBBSKN010000198.1:0-4020 GCA_038256265.1 Phormidesmidales cyanobacterium | reverse complement strand
GGTTTTGCCAGTGCCGACAGGAGCTAAAACGAGCAGGCCACCCTCAATGTGATCAATAACATTTTGCTGTTCGGGGTTGAAGGAGATGGGGGTGTTCATGGGTTTTGGCTCCTGGCGGGGGACACTCCGGTTCTGCATGTGCCCAATGTAGCCAAGACTATACTGAAATCCCTAACAAAAGGGAGTATTAGGCTTATCGGAAGGGATCTCTCAAAACCCTCTCTCTATAGAGTTCTCATGACGTTATTGATGATGGTAGGAATAATATCTTTGATTTCATCTATGGGAAGTGCTGACTCAGGAAAGTTCGAAGTGATACTTCAGAGTGTGTTTGGCTGAATTGCGGGAGAAATCGCTTTGCTTTTCATCACGTAGACTATTGGGCAGTCGGCTCCAGATTACCCTTGCAGTTGGATCCTGAATGACATCTAATCCCCCACTCAGAGTCAGACCTGCCAGGTTAGTGAGAATGAATCGGTCGTGAAAGTATTCCCAGACAAAGACTTCTGCCCGTAGGCCAGATTCTTCTAGGGCGCTTTTCAAAGGGCAGAAACGGGATTTCCATTCAGTGAGAGGGAACTGACTGCGATCGCCCCCCTGCTTATCTTTTCCCTTAGCCGCAACGTGTATCTCGACGAGCGGCGGAATACCGACTCGTTTGATGGCTTTGAGCAAAAAATGAAATTCTTGATAATGGGACTGAGTCGGATCCAAGTATGGATCGATAAAGAGAATTGAGTTGGCATGGTTGAGCAACAACCGCAGGTGCTGGAGGTAGGTGCTGCTCTGTTTAGGGATTTCGATGGAGGATTCATGTCGTCTTCGCCAGTCGGCACTGGTGAGTTTGTCGATGGAGATAATCAGAGGGTTATCGCGATGCTGGCGGGCGACTTCGGAGAGGGTGATCACTCCCACCAGATTTTGCCATTGGTGAGATGCCAGGGCTTCCTCTAGCCAGGCGGCAGGGCAGCTAGGCTGCTGCGGGCCACAGAAGGGTACCGTGCGAATACGTTCTTTTTGCTTGAGTTTTTTCAGCAGTTCTTTGGCTTTAGGGTGGCACTGCTCAGGTAGGGTCTTGATCCAATCTAGCAGGTAGTTCAACCACTCGCCCCCCCGGAGATCGCGCACCAGGGCCTCTTCGAGCAGGATGGGCTTGAGAATCTGCAAACGAGCTTCGCACAGCTCGGGGCTGCTGTAGCAGGTCGAATCTAGCACGTCTGGAACTAGGGCATATTCCACCAGCATGGCTAGGCAAATACCTCGTCTAAGCCTTCTTCAAAGAACCCGCCGGGCCAGGCTTTGACCAATTCTCCTCGGGGGTTTAGGGGCATTTCTTGCACAATGCTAGAAGCTCCAACCGGGTCTACATAGAGCACGCAGACATCCTCTGGGGTAATGGGCAGGCAGCCCTCAGGGAGGGTGCCGCCATAGGTTTCCCGCATGCGGCGCATAATCCGTAGGAGCAAGTGCTCACTGTGGGTTTCGAGGATGAAGGTATTTTTTTGCTCCCCTAGGGCCGACTCAATGAAGACATCGGCCAGCTCAGATTGTAGGCGGGGGTGCAGGTGCAGCTCGGGCTGCTCGATCGCCACCTTGGCCTGCTCTAGGGCATAGGCGGAGACGAGGATAGGCATCACCTGGCTCACCCCAATACCCACGTCGCGATGGCTCACAGGGGTCTGAGATCGCTGATCGACCAGCACTAAATTAACCGTGCGTTCACTGCTGGCGGCAGTGAGCTGCTTAATCCAGCCCTCAGACACGTCTTCGGTATCCAAGAGGATCGAGACCAGTTCTTCAATTTCGGGCAGGGTGTGTACCTCACGGGCTGGGGAGGCATCAAAGTCGCCCATCAGTCGTTCTACCTCAGACTGTACTTCGCTGCCAAAGCCCGAGGCGTGGGCAATGAGCTTAACGGCGAGTTGCTGAAAGCCTTCGTTGATGAGGGGCAACAGGTCGGCGGCTAGGTCAGACCCAGCAATTAACTCTCGCAGCACCAGTTCGTAGGGGGTTTTCATGCGGGCTGGGTCAGATAGCCAGTAGTTTACTTTTTCGCGCACTTTGGCGTTGGTCAGTAAGGTTTGCCAGGCGGCCCCGCCCCCGGCATCCCAGTTTGAATCTTGTTGGCGAGCGGCCCCAAAATGGCGCGGCGGGTAAGACCGAAAGGGGCCAAGATAGCGCAGATGCTGGAAATCAGCCTCGATCGCCTGAGAAATGCCCAAAATCAAATCATGCAGTCGGCGGATTAGCCAGAACTGGAGCACGGTGACTAAGTCTTGTTGGCGATCGCCCGTACCGCCAGAGCCAATGGGCAACATGCCTCGTGTAAAAGCGGCTGCTCCGGCTAACGTTGCCGCTCCTAGTGCCATCCCAAGCGGTCCAGTGATGGCTCCAGCAGCAACAGCTGCCGAGAGGGCACCCCTCAGCTTCCAATTCTTGGTTGGCTTGGTTGGCTCACCATCTTCCAGACTAAAAATAATGCCCGGTGGCAGCCAATTTAAGGCTTGGGCGGTAATCTCTGGCGCTAACTCGTTAATCGCGGCTTTGATGGCTTCTCGGTCTGTATCAGTGATTTGGGTCGCCGTGGTTTGGGTCGCAACAGTGGCATCAATAATTTGGGCAATGATGGGGTGATCGTAGTTGAGCCGATCGCATCGCAAAATTTCGCCACCCCGGCGGGCACTCATATAGATGATCTCGTCGCCATCGCCTTCGAGAGAAAACGACTGCACTCGCACCTCGTCGCCCTCTAAGCCAATGGTAATGGAGACGGTAAGGGCATCAATCGGCTGCAAAAACTCCTTCAGCGGCCCCGAGAGCTGGCGCGGGTCTAGCTCTAGCCCCCATTCCACCCGGTTGGAGCGATCGCGCCGGTACACGTACTGCCCAAAGCCGCCTAAATCGACCGCATCGCCGCCGATACTGGTGCTGTAGGCATCGAGTTCGCCGGTTTCGAGGCCGTGGCGGGCCAGCAGCAGGCTATGGATAATGCTAGATTTGCCAGAGCTGTTCGGCCCATAAATCAACGTCAGCGGCTTGATGGGGATGCGCTGAAGGTTAGCAAAAGCTTTGAAGTTGCCCAGATGCAGGGCGGTAATGGCGCTGGCTGACATAGGTTAGGGGTTCCCAAATTGCGCCAGCAACCAGCGCTCAATGGTGCTGTCATCGGAGGCTTTGCCCCAGGTATCGGGTTGGATAGATTTTAGGGTGGTTGATTCAGCCATAAGCTCAGTGCTGGGGTTACTCCGTTAGCGGCTTTTTATCGCCACAACCAACTGACGTTGAGAACAAAGCCCGGTAAGACCGGCTCACCAGATATGGTAACGGGGGTTTGCAAAATTTCGGGGGGCTGCTGGGGGCGATAAATTTCGACCTGGCGATCCTGAGGGTTGATCAGCCATCCCAGGCGCAGGCCGCTGTTGAGGTATTCCTGCATTTTGGCGCGGACGGTGGTGGGGTTGTCGCTAGGCGAGACCAGTTCTAAAACAAAGTCGGGGCAGAGGGGCGGAAATTTGCGCTGTTGCTCGGGGGTAAGGGCAGCCCAGCGAGACTGCTCGACCCAGGCCACATCGGGCGATCGGTCTCCGCCGCTGGGGAGTTTAAAGCAGGTAGACGAGTCGAAAACAACGCCCAGGGAGGTTTGCTCGTTCCAGATTACAAAGCGGGCGATTAGGGTGGCATTGTTCATGCCTGTTTCTCCGCCTGTGGGAGACATAATCACGAGTTCTCCAGCGGGGGTGCGCTCAAATTTAATCTCAGGGTTGGCCTCGCAGAGTTGCCCAAACTGGGCATCATCCAGGCGGGTGATGGGGCTGAGGTCGATGGTAAAAGCCGTCATAGCAAGAGTACCCGCGTGAGTGGGGCGGCGTAGGTGGGGCGTTGGGCGGCGCAGGCTGGTCGGTAGAACAGCATGATAGTGATCATTTCTCCAATATTCCCAACTGCTCATACTCTACTGCACGCTCTAGGCCCAGCACCCTGGCCTGGTGTTCCATTTCTTGAAGCAGCTCCGCCATGTGG
>JBBSKN010000197.1:0-4427 GCA_038256265.1 Phormidesmidales cyanobacterium | reverse complement strand
ATCCTTGACAGGAACCTTGGCTTTGTTTCTAGACTATGTAGTTGTCGAGGTTCGCTGCATCCCTCGATGAAGAGCTCGTTCGAGCCGCTTCCCTCAGGCGCTTTACTAATATAAGCCCGATGACAGTGTCTGTCAACTCCTCTCGGCGAAAAAGTTTCTGTCGCCTCAAATCCCCGCACAACAAAGGGTTTAGGCTCTCTGTAGAAGGTTAATGCCCGGAGTCGTCAACATTCTCATGGAAAATCTTTCGCGAAAAACGTAGATCAAAATATCCGTCGGCATCCCAAACTTGCCCACCGCTTTTGAACTGCGAGTGATTTCCTTAAAGCTACATCCTAATGCGGCCCCGCCACACCCCGCGCCTGCGAGCCAAACACCAAAATTTACTTCAGGGCTGCGGCTTGCACAATGTCCTTCGTCATCTGCTCTAGCAGTTCTGGGGTCAGTAAGAGAAGGGCTACCAGGTCCATAGTTTAGCCACTATCCCTTATCAATCAACCCAGGAAATATCATTTGATTGAGGCTTAGTTTTCCCTTTACCGGGTGTGTCTGAAACTGTCTTTGGCTGGCTAGATTGCGCCTGACCATCGGGACCAATGTGATCGCCATCCTTCGCTTGCTTCCGCTTCATAAAAGCAGAGGCTGTAGACTCCTCCGGTGCTAGCGATCGCAGAAACCAGTCGAGCGTCTCTTGGGAAAGCCAACCGTGCAAAACCGCCAGCGCTCCAATTCTTAAACCCGCCTGCGCCTGCTCTTGCAGCAGGGCGTCTACCTGTTGAGCGTCCAGCAGCCCCGCCTGCTGAAAGTAATACCCAATGGGGTGATTGCGATGGCCATTGGCGAGGTAGGGCCACTGTTCGGCAAAAAACTCAATGTTGTCGCGCTTGACCCACCCGCGCACCTCAAGAATGTCACCGATTCTCAGATCAGGCTGCCATTTTTGATCCTGAAGCACGACCTCAAGCTGTGCCTGAGAGAGCAATCCTGCCTGTTGCAACATTTCTCCGAGGGGTCTGGTTTTAGGCTGAGCTGGCATGACTAAACTGTCTAAGAAGACGGCAATATACCAAGTCCAGCTCGGGATCTGTAGCTTTCCTACAGGTAAAACTCCGCTTCTAGGCTTGGATGAGGTTTGTTCTCTATTCTACTGTCACGCTCTTGGCTAGGTTGAAAAGCTGGTCAAGGTCTAAACTGCGACCACACCTTCGCCACCGTCCGCACCATTTGGGTGATCGCCCCCGGCCCCATCGCCATGCCCCCGCCACAATTGCCCTCAACCTGGCCTAATGTAGAGAGAAACCCGTTCCGAAACGGTGACCTGGGCGCAGTGTCCAGGGCCGAATCTGCGATAATAACCCGAACCATCCTTCACCTCTAATTAACCCCAGGCCGTGACAGACACCAAAAACTACAAAGACACCGTTCTGCTGCCCCAAACCCGCTTTGACATGCGGGCCAACGCTCCTAAGCGTGAGCCTGAGATTCAAGCCTTTTGGGCCGAGAACCAGATCTATGAAACGCTGTCGGTCAACAACCCCGGCGAGGTGTTTGTGCTGCACGACGGGCCGCCCTATGCCAACGGTGACCTGCATATTGGCCATGCCCTCAACAAAATCTTAAAAGATACTATTAATAAGTATCAGCTGCTTAAGGGCCGCAAGGTGCGCTACGTGCCCGGTTGGGACTGCCACGGCCTGCCGATTGAGCTGAAGGTTCTGCAAGCGATGGACTCGGAGTCGCGGGCGAACCTGACGCCGATCAAGCTGCGCTACAAGGCCAAGGCCTTTGCCCTCAAAACCATCGACCGCCAGCGGGAGAGCTTCAAGCGCTACGGCATCTGGGGCGACTGGGATCACCCCTACACCACCCTCACCCCTGAGTACGAAGCGGCTCAGATTGAAGTATTTGGCCAGATGTATCTGAAGGGCTATATCTATCGCGGCCTCAAGTCCGTCCACTGGAGCCCCAGTTCCCAAACCGCCCTGGCCGAGGCCGAGCTGGAGTACCCCGAGGGCCACACCTCTCCCAGCATCTACGCGGCCTTCCCGATGGTGAGCACATCCCCCGAGGCTCAGGCGGTGCTGGAACCCTACCTGGGTGAGCTGGGCGTGGCGATCTGGACCACTACCCCCTGGACGATCCCCGCCAACCTGGGCGTGGCGGTGAATGCTGAGCTGACCTACGCTGTGGTGGAGGTGGCCTCGGGCACCCCGTTTAAGTACCTGATCATCGCCAAGGATTTGGTGGAGCGGATGAGCCAAGTCCTGGGTTCTGAACTTACCCTCAAAGCCGAAATCAAAGGCGCGGCCCTAGAGCATTCCACCTATCGCCATCCCTTATTCGACCGAGAGAGTCCCATTCTGATCGGCGGCGACTACGTGACGACAGAATCGGGCACGGGCCTCGTCCACACCGCCCCCGGCCACGGCGACGAAGACTTTAAGGTAGGCCAGCGCTACGGTCTGCCCATTCTCTGCCCGGTGGATGAAAAGGGCGACATGACCGAGGAGGCTGGGCCTTTTGCTGGGCTAAACGTGCTGAAGGACGCTAACCCGGCGGTGATTGAGGCCCTGGAGAAGGCCGGTTCCCTGCTCAAGCACGAGCCCTACATCCATAAATATCCCTACGACTGGCGCACCAAGCAGCCCACCATTTACCGCGCCACCGAGCAGTGGTTTGCCTCGGTGGAAGGCTTCCGTGATGAGGCGCTGAAGGCGATTCAGTCGGTGCAGTGGATTCCAGCCACGGGCGAGAACCGGATTACGGCTATGGTGGGCGATCGCTCCGACTGGTGCATCTCGCGTCAGCGCACTTGGGGTGTGCCGATCCCAGTTTTCTACGACAACGAGACCGGTGAACCCCTGCTCAACGAAGTCACCCTGGCCCACATCCAGGCCCTCTTTGCCGAGCGGGGGTCTGACTCATGGTGGGAATTAACCGAAGCAGACCTGCTACCTGAGCAGTATCGCAACAATGGCCGCACCTACCGCAAGGGCACCGACACCATGGATGTGTGGTTTGACTCCGGTTCTTCCTGGGCGGCGGTGGTTCAGCGGCGCAGCGAGCTAACTTACCCTGTCGATCTATACCTGGAAGGCTCTGACCAGCACCGGGGCTGGTTCCAAAGCAGTCTGCTGACCAGTGTAGCGGTCAACGGCCAGGCCCCCTACAAAACGGTGCTGACCCACGGCTTTACCCTCGATGAGCAGGGCCGCAAAATGAGCAAGTCGGTGGGCAACGTGGTCGACCCGGCCATTGTGATCAACGGTGGCAAAAACCAAAAAAACGAGCCGCCCTACGGGGCCGACGTGCTGCGGCTGTGGGTGTCGTCGGTCGACTACTCCTCTGATGTGCCGCTGGGCGGCAATATCCTCAAGCAAATGGCAGATGTATACCGCAAGATTCGCAACACGGCGCGGTTTTTGCTGGGCAATCTCGATGACTTCGACCCCGCCAAAGACGCGGTGCCCTACGACCAACTGCCCGAGCTTGATCGTTATATGCTGCACCGCATGACCGAGGTGTTTACCGATATCACCGACGCCTTTGAGAGCTACCAGTTTTTCCGGTTCTTCCAGACGGTGCAAAATTTCTGCGTGGTAGATCTGTCAAACTTTTACCTTGACACCGCCAAGGATCGGCTGTACATCAGCGCGGCAGATTCGCTGCGGCGGCGCAGCTGTCAGACGGTGCTTGCCATTGCCATTGAAAATTTGGCCCGTGCGATCGCTCCGGTGCTCTCCCATATGGCCGAGGATATCTGGCAAAATCTGCCCTACCCCACCGCCCTCAAGTCTGTCTTTCAGGCGGGCTGGGTGCAGCTCGATGACCAGTGGCAGCAGCCAGAACTGGCCGAGACCTGGAGCCAGATTCGTACCGTGCGCCAAGAGGTGAACCGGGTGCTGGAGCAGGCCCGCACCGCAAAGGATATTGGCTCTTCCCTAGAAGCCAAGGCGCTGCTGTATGTGGCCGATGAAGATCTACGACAGAAACTGGCGGCGATGAACCCCACCGATGCGACTTCCCCTGATGGCAACCATGTAGACGAACTGCGCTACCTGTTCCTGGTGTCTCAGGTGGAGGTGCTGGATTCGCCTAAATCCCTAGCGGGCGTCAAGTGCAGCAGTGAGTCGGATGCCCTGGGCATTGGCGTCGTGGATGCCGAAGGACAGAAGTGCGATCGCTGCTGGAACTACTCAACCCATGTGGGCGAGAGCAGTGAAGACCCAACGATCTGCGATCGCTGTGTGGACGCCCTGTCCGGAGCATTCTAGCGGCCAGAGAAACCTAGTGCATCGTCAGGACTTAATTTTAGGGTAGACAGATACCAGCTTACAGCGTGCATCGTCTACCTTCATCTGCCAGTCAACCCCTCGCTGGATACTGTTAACATCGCATGACCAAGCCGCCGTTTCAGCCTGCAACGT
>JBBSKN010000196.1:0-4658 GCA_038256265.1 Phormidesmidales cyanobacterium | reverse complement strand
GCGGAAGAGACACGTTTGAATCTCCAGAATCTTAGGAAAATTTACAAACTTTAAGGATGATCATACGGGAATGGCTGCCGCGAACCTGAGCAACCTGAGTAAATCAACATAGTCCTTAACATTCCACAGGTGTGGACGCTCAACGGCAACAGGGCCTAGGGGTGAGTCATCGCGTGGGGGGTGATCAGACGGTCAAACTCTGCCTCAGACACGTGGCCCAAGGCCAGGGCGGCCGCTCTGAGGGTGAGGTCGTGCTCAAAGGCATGGTGGGCGATTTGAGAAGCCTTATCGTAGCCGATCGCTGGGCTGAGGGCGGTCACCAGCATCAGTGACTGCTCCACGTATTGGGAAATTTTCCTGTGATTAGGGGTCATGCCCGTCACCAAAAACTCGCTGAAGTTGCGGCAGCTGTCGGCCATTAACCGGGCCGATTGCAGCAGGTTAAAGATCATCATCGGCTTGTAGACGTTCATCTCTAGGTAACCGCTGGCCCCGGCAAAGGCCACCGCCGCGTCATAGCCCATCACCTGCACCGCCACCATGGCCAGGGCTTCGCACTGGGTGGGGTTGACCTTGCCCGGCATGATCGAGGAGCCTGGCTCGTTCTCTGGCAAGTGAAGTTCGGCAAAGCCCGCCCTGGGGCCGCAGCTGAGCAGGCGAATGTCGTTGGCAATTTTGTAGAGCGACACCGCCAGGGTCTTCAGCACACCGCTGGCCATCACCATGGCATCGTGGGCACCCATGACGGTGAATTTATTAGAGGCAGTGACAAAGGACAGGCCGGTGATCGCGGCAATCTGTTCGGCGGCAGCTTCGGCAAAGCCTGGCCCGGCGTTGAGTCCCGTCCCTAAAGCCGTTCCGCCGAGCGCCAGTTCATACAGGCCGGGTAGCGCCCCCTCAATGCGCCTGAGGTTGTCGTCGAGCATGCCCACATAGCCCGAAAACTCCTGGCCCAGGGTGAGGGGCACGGCGTCTTGCATGTGGGTGCGGCCAATTTTAACGATGTCGGCCCAGGCCTGGACCTTCTCATCTAGGGCGTTGCGCAGCTGGGTGACGGCAGGGCGCAGGGTGTGGGTGAGCGCCTGGGCGGCGGCAATGTGCATTGCCGTTGGAAACACATCGTTGGACGACTGGGACATATTGACGTGGTCATTGGGGTGAATGGGGGTTTTGCTGCCGATCTCACCGCCCGCCATCTCAATGGCGCGGTTGGCGATCACCTCGTTGACGTTCATGTTGCACTGGGTGCCGCTGCCGGTCATCCACACGTGGAGGGGGAAGTGGTCGTCGAGGTGCCCGGCGATGATCTCGTCTGCGGCCCGCACAATTAGCTCGGTCTTTTCCTGGGGAAGTTTACCCAGGGCGGCATTGGCCAGCGCCGAGGCTTTTTTGGTGACGGCGATCGCCTGCACCACCTCTAACGGCATTTTGTCTTGGCCAATGGAAAAATAGCGGATGGATCGCTGGGTCTGCGCCCCCCAGTAGCGATCGCTCGGTACGGCGATCACCCCCATGCTGTCGATTTCCTGTCGGGTCTGGGAGCGGGGCGGGAGTTCTGGTTCGACCATGGTGCAGTTCCTAAATACTTTCATACAGAGCAAATCCTCCTTGAGTAGTCACCGTAGGCAGTGGCCATAGACGAAAGGAGGCATTTGCGTCTGACGGTTAATCTGAGATGGAATATAGGTTCCCGAGTCTGCTCTTTTACTTAAGCACCCTCAGTACGTCAGCGTGTAGATCAAATTACTGAGGGTAGAGACGCTTTACAACAACTTTAGGGTTGCCCTAGCGGCGGCGCTGTTTGCTGACCATTTTGCGCGACAGCCGCAGGTTGATTTCCTCGCGCTCAGCCCAGTCTTGCAGCACTCGCAAAAAGAGGTGCTTATCTTGGCCCTGGAGCACAGCGGTTTGATCGGCGGTTTCAATGCTGTAGGGGTAGCCACCGCCGACAATGACCTCGCCGCGCACCCAGTTGAGGTACTGGGTGATCTGCCCACTTTCCCACATCCAGCGGGGCATTTCTAGGCGGGCAGGATAGCCGTCGCGGGTAGTCTTGAGATAGGTGAAGGCAATTTGGTCGGCGTAGGTTTCGTAGTAGTCGAGAATGCCGCCACGATCGCACTGAAACACTGCTGTTCTGTCTCCCCATCCCATTAGTCGAGAGAGCAGTTGAGCATCGTGAATGCCCTCGGTGGCCTCTAGGCCGCAGGCGTGGTGCAGCATGGTAGTGAGATCGTGAGCATAGGAAGTATCGATATAGCCGACTAGGGGCACGCGGCGGCGATCACTCGCCTCCAGCAGCGAGAGCATCGACTGTACGTAGGCGGTCTGACTCTCCTGGTCAAAGGCTTCGGCAAAGGTGACCACCAGCGCCCCGTCAAAAAACACCAGGGTGCGCTCTGGATCGGGGCAGTCGTTGATGTACTCCACCAGCCGCGCCACCTCCATTTGAAAGCGGCGAATGTTCACCCGGCGCTCTACCGGTTGGGCCGGGTTGGGCCCCAGGTCGCTAGGGGTCATAAGGTCTACCCGCACGTCTTTTTTATAGGGGCGGGTAGTGCTGTGGGGGTTCTCAAACCAGCCGATTTGCAGCAGCGCAATGGGGATAGAAATATCTTTACCGGGGGAAATTTGGGAGCCGTCTACGGCAAAGGTAGTGATGTCTTCGAGCACTGTCTGCACCCACTGGGCGCTCTGTTCGCGGTTGGTCCAGCGATCGCCCACTGGGCCAGACTCAGCAAAGAAAAACGGCACAATGCCTTTATCTGCGGCGCCCTTGTCTGCTGATTGTTCAGGGGAGACAGTCTCTAACGGTCGCGCCCCCGCTGGCTCAGGGTCGGGCAGCTGGCCCAGCTGCCGATCTAGCGCCAAGGCCGCGAACTCTATCCAGGCGTGATTATAGGCATGCAGCAGCTCAAACTTAGCTCGACTGAAGGAGCTAAAAGCATTGCGCTTTTGGTCAAGCAGGGTTTTGATCTGACCTGAACTCACGGGCATAGTCCATCCGTCGTTTAGAACACCTGTATTGCTCGCTGATTCTAGCGGGTTTGCCCAGGCTTGTCACTTAATGACATTCAGATTTTGTCTAAGTTTTGCGGCTGTTCCTTGGAGTTTGGAGGCGGCGCAAAGTTCAGTATCATTACTATGACCGGAAAAGTTGAGGCTGGGCAATCTAAAGGTATAACACCTTAACCAAACTCAGCTATGATCCTTCAACTTTATATCTTCGCTTCTCTGGCCGTTTTTGCATTAGCTATCGGCCCTTTTTTAAACGACCCCTCTCAACCTAAAGATCGCACCAGCAGCTGGGCATTTCTAGCGTTGGTTATGATTCTTAGCCCGATCACACTGCCCAATATGATCAAAAAGTGGATGGGCGCTCAGCGCCCATCCACCTCTATGCATCGGCTGTCATCTAAATTCTGAAGTGGTTGCTCGGCCCACCGCTCAACCTCAGAGATTAGTGGTGATGAGGGCCGTGGTCGTGACCCGGCAGATGGTGATCATGGGTATGACCATGGTGGCTGTGCACCGCCGCTGCCTGGCTCGCCGCCAGGGAGGGGTTAATCGCTAGGGCATCTTCTTCTAGCAGGTCGGCGATGTGCTTATCGGCCCAGGTGGCGGCCATGGACAAAAAGGCAGGGTCGTCGTTGACGCAGGGCATTTGCACGTAGGTGACATCGGGGCGCTTGCGGCGCAGGCCTTCGATGATGTGCTCAACGTCGAGTAGAGTCTCGTGGTTTTCGGTGGCAAAGCCGATGGGCATAAACACCAGGGCGGTGGCCCCCAGGTCGATCAGGTTACGGGCGGCCAGATCAGCATTGGGCTGAGTCCATTTAATTAAAGGAGTGTCGTGGTTGAGCCAGCCCACAGAGATCAGCGGGTACTTGTAGATCAGCCTATCGCGCACTTTGTCGTAGAGCTTTTGGCTTTCGTCAATGCCCGAGGTAAAGCCCTTGGCCTCGTGGGGGCAGCCGTGGTTCATCAGCACGATGCCGGTCTGGGAGGGTAGGTGGGCCACGGCCAAGTGGCTCTTGATTTTGTCTTCGACCATAGAGGCCAGATAGTCAATGTAGTCGGGCGCGTCAAAGAAGGAGGGGATGTAGCGCATGCCCTGCACCCAATGCTCGGCACCATCGGACAGTTTGGCCAGAGCTTCGTTGACCTGTTCGATCGCAATGCCGCTAGTGAAAATAGAATCGACCACTAGCAGGGGGTAAATCAGCAGCTTGTCGTACCCCTCCGCCTTGACCTGTTCTAGCACCTGGTCAGGTAGAAAGGGCTTGCAGAAGTTGAAGGCTTTGAAAACCTTGATGCGATCGCCCCAGCGCTCTTGCAGGTTGGCCTCAATGCCCGCTCGCTGGGCCTCAAAGATGGCGTTGTGGGGCGAGATAAAGTTACCGTGCTGGTGGCTCCACTCGTGCAGGTCAAAGGCGGCCAGCAGCTTGGCCAGGGGTGGATAGACCCAGGTGGGCACAGGAGCAAACTTGGCCGTGAGCAGATTTAGCGCTTGCTCATTGTAGTTGGCAAAGTCTTCGTAGCTTTCGACTTCGCCGTAGCCCATGAGCAACACCGCTACCCGGCTATCGCCAGGAGATGTGGGGTGGGAGTGAGATGCAGACGCCTGCATGACGTCGGAGGTTGCAACCATAGTGCCT
>JBBSKN010000195.1:0-4667 GCA_038256265.1 Phormidesmidales cyanobacterium | reverse complement strand
TAGCTCGTCGTTTCATCTGGATTTCATACCCCCTGTGGCAACCTGTGAAAGATTTTGACCGCCCCATTCCCGTTGTCGTGAGGAGACATGATGAAACCGACTCCATTGCTCAGCTCTGTTCTGTTGACCCTCAGCCTCTCCCTGAGCGCCCCTGCCACCCTAGCCCACGTCGGCCACGGCGATGAATTTCAGGCCGAAGGCGGCGTCAACCGCGTCGAGGTCAAGACCGAGACTGACTCCCTGCTCGGAATCGAAGTCAACCCTATTGAGGCTGCCGTCGATGGCAGCGCCGCTGTCCTTATCCCCGTGACGGCTCTGGTGGACGATGCCGGTCGGCAGCTGGTGTTTGTGCAGTACGAGAATTTTTATGAGCCGGTGCCAGTCACTACTGGCGCTACACAGGGTGAGCTGGTTGAGGTCACTGGAGGTCTAGCGGTGGGTGAACAGCTCGTCACCCAGGGTAGCCTGTCGCTCTACGCCGAATCGCGCAAAACCCAGACCGCTGAAGCGGCCGCTAGCCCAGAGGCAGTCGTTACCCCTCAGAACCACGCCCAAGCCGATGCCCAGGGTATTTCCCACAGCCACGATGCCGCTGGCAATCTGGCTCAGCCCAGTGAAGCAACCCCAGCAACGGGTGATTTGGCGCAAGTCAGCGAAACCGCTGCACCCGCCAGAGGCTTTCCGTGGGTGCTTGTAGTCGGGGTCACGTCAGCGGCTGCGGTAGTCACTGGGGCCATGACTGTTTTAAGTGGCGGTCGCAAAAAGAAGAGTCGCTACTCTGATGGCACCTATTCCGGCAAAAGAGGGGACTACTAAGTCCGGCAATTTTTCTGAATCAATGTCTTAACAGATCGTCGCGCCGCCTGCTGGGCTGCAATGCCAGTCAGACACTGGCGCGACGGGCAGTACTTTTTGCTTAGAAGTTACTCCAGATGTTTAATTCTCTTCTCGATCAAACCCTCAAGACGTCTATTGCCCAGCGATGGTTTATTGTGGCCGCTTCCATTGCCGTCACGATCTGGGGTGTGTTTAGCATCACCCAGATGCCACTTGATGTGTTTCCCGAGTTTGCGCCACCCCAGGTCGATATTCACACCGAAGCCCCTGGCCTGGCCCCGGAGGAAGTGGAAACCCAAATCACCGTGCCCATCGAAAGCGCGGTTAACGGTCTGCCGGGGGTGATCACGGTGCGCTCTTCCTCAAAGGTGGGGCTATCGATGGTGCAGGTGGTGTTTAACCAAAGTGCCGACATCTATCGCGCCCGGCAGTCGGTGACCGAACGGCTCCAGCAGGTGACAAGCCAGCTTCCTGTAGGCGCTCACCCGCCGGAGATTTCGCCATTGGTGTCGCCCCTAGGCACGATCTTGATGTACGCCTTTACCCTAAATGGGCAGGGGCAGACCTCAATGATGGATCTGCGCCGCCTGGCGGAGGTCACCCTCAGCAATCAGATTCTCTCGGTGCCAGGGGTTTCTCAAATCACGGTGTACGGCGGCGATGAGCGGCAGGAGCAGGTGCTGGTTGACCCAGAGCAGCTCCGAGCCCGCAATGTCTCTCTCAATGAGGTCACCGATGCGGCCCGAGGCGCAAACTCCAATGCCCCCGGTGGCTTCCTCATCGGCGGTGGCCAAGAGCTATTGGTGCGCGGTATCGGGCAGGTGCAGACGATTGAAGATTTGCAGCAGTCTGTGGTGACCGTGCAGAATGGCGAACCGGTTTTGCTGCAAGACGTGGCCGAGGTGCAAACTGGGGCCGCCCTCAAGCGCGGAGATGCCAGTTTTAATGGGCAACCGGCGGTGGTGCTGATGATCAATAAGCAGCCCGATGTCGACACCCCGACTGTGACTAAAGCAGTAGAAGCGGCGATCGCCTCCTTGCAGCCCACCTTTCCGGCCGACGTGCAGATGACCCGCACCTTTCGTCAGGCCAATTTCATCGATACATCTATTGGCAATGTGGGCAGGTCTTTGATCGAGGGCATCATCATTGTCTCAGTGGTCATGCTGCTGTTTTTAATGAACTGGCGGACCGCGATCATCACCCTGACGGCAATTCCCCTCTCGCTGTTAATCGGTGTGATGTTATTGAAAGCGTTTGGCTTAGGTATCAACACGATGACGCTCGGGGGATTGGTCGTTGCTTTGGGTGCTTTTGTCGATGACTCGATTGTTTATATGGAGAATTGCTATCGCGGCCTCCGACTCAATCAGCTTCAGAGCAACCCTAAGCACCCGTTCAAGGTCATCTTGGATGCGTTTGTGGAAGTGCGGCTGGCGGTAATTTTTTCAACGGTGATTATCATCGTTGTCTTTGCCCCAATTTTTAGCTTGACCGGAGTAGAGGGACGAATTTTTGCGCCGATGGGGCTGGCCTATCTGCTATCGATTGCCGCTTCTTTGGTGGTGGCAATGACCTTGACCCCTGCCCTGTGTGCCATTCTGCTGGCAAATCGGCCCTTGCCTCAAGAGAACACCTTCGCTTCCCGTTTGACAGAACGGCTCTATCGTCCCTTGTTAAACCTGTCGCTGCGAGCGCCCCAAATCATTTTGGGATTGGCGCTGGCATCGCTGGTGGCTACTTGTGCGATCGTGCCGTCGTTAGGGCGAGTCTTCCTGCCAGAGTTTCAGGAAAAATCAATGGTCAACTCCATGGTGTTGTTCCCTGGCGTTTCTATCGATATGACCAACCGAGCGGGTATGGCGCTGGCTGCCTCGCTCAAAGACAACCCCCTCTATGACTGGGTGCAGGTGCGGGTGGGGCGTGCTCCTGGTGACGCCGATGGGGCCGGGGTCAACATGGCCCACGTCGATGTCGAGCTCAGTGACCTGGCCATGGAAGACCGGGAGGCCAGCGTACAACAGCTGCGGGAGGCGTTCCTGGCGCTGCCCGGTGTAGCTCCCAATATTGGCGGGTTTATCTCTCACCGCATGGATGAGGTGCTGTCGGGGGTGAGAAGCGCGATCGCCGTCAAAATCTTTGGCCCCGATTTAATCGAATTGAGAGCCATCGGTGAACAGGTGCGGGATGTCATCGCCCCCATTGCTGGGATTGTAGACCTACAGCTAGAGCCTCAACTGCCCATTCGCCAGGTGCAAATCCAGTTTGATCGCGCCGCCGCTGCCACCTATGGCCTGAGCATGGCGCAGCTATCCGAAGTGGTGGAAACAGCGCTAAATGGTCGGGTCGTTTCCCAGGTGGCCGAAAACCAGCAGCTAATCAACATTGCCGTTTCTCTGCCCGAATCGGCTCGTAACAACCTAGACGCCATTCGCGCTATTCCTATATCGACACCGACGGAAGACACGATTTCCCTGGGGGATGTGGCCACAGTCGATTACGGCATGGGGGCCAACGTGGTCAACCGAGAAGATGTGTCGCGGTTGATTGTGGTCTCGGCCAACGTGACCGAGCGCGATCTGGGCAGCGTGGTGGGCGATATTGAGGCTCAGATTCAGCAAAATGTGCAGTTGCCCAACGGATATTTTATCCAGTACGGGGGCCAGTTTGAGGCCGAGCAAAATGCCACCAATAACCTGCTGGTATTTAGCATTTTGGCCGCAATCCTAATTGCGGTGCTGATGTTTTTCTCGGTGAAGTCACTGCCCGCCACCGTCGCTATCATGATCAATCTGCCCCTGGCCCTTGTGGGTGGCATTATCTCGATTGTGCTGACCGGAGGGGTAATTTCAGTTGCCTCTCTGATTGGGTTTATTACCTTGTTTGGGGTCGCTGTCCGGAATGGTTTACTGCTGATTGACAATTACAACAGCAAGTTTGCCCTAGGAATGCACCCCAAGGACGTAATTCTAAAGGGTTCATTGGAACGAATTGATCCAATTCTCATGACTGCACTGACCTCAGCCCTGGGGACATTACCGCTAGTCCTCTCTAGCGGAGCGGGGAATGAAATTCTGCAACCGCTGGCAGTTGTGGTTTTCGGTGGCCTGTTCACCTCCACAGCCCTAACGCTGCTGGTGATTCCGGCTCTCTACGCCAAGTTTGGCAAGTGGCTGAGGCCCAAGCAAAAGCAGACCTCCCTTGAGGTGGCGATGGTGAGCCATGGGGTGCCAGGCGCTGCCGTGGGCTCACCCAAGTAGCACGACCTAGAGCACAGTTGGGGTGTGATCGCCTGTCCCTGTCACAGGGGCTGCGATCGCACCCTTTTTAATTCAGTTCAATCTAACCCTCTCAGGCATAGCCATGCCAAAAACGCTACGTTAGGACGGCTAGCATGATGACGCTGGCTGTAAAAATGATAGTTGAGCGCCAAGCAGAGTCATGCCGCAAAATAGCGCCTTTTCCCAACCTAAGCAAACGCCCTTGAGCAAGCCCCGATTCCGCCTTTGGCTCAGGCGCTCTTCTGTCTGGTGGGCTATTCCTTTGATGGGTGGGCTGCTGATCTCCACCGCGATTGGCTTGAGCCAGCGAGAGCTTGCTTCCCAAAATCCGCTGGTCGAGCATCTGCCCGACCTGGCAATGGCCGACGGCGATCCTTACATTCGCGCCCTGATGCTAACCATCTCCGCCAGCGAATCAAACCACAGCAATACCGGGTATCAACTTAAGCCGGGACAGGTTGTCCGTACCAGGGATGGGGCTGTTGTGACGAAGTAGCCCGTCTAGGCATAGGTAACTCTGTAAAAGTACTCAAGACAGACTCAAAGAGG
>JBBSKN010000194.1:0-4702 GCA_038256265.1 Phormidesmidales cyanobacterium | reverse complement strand
GGCTAGGGTTTGGCCCTGGGCCCACTTCGTCGCCTCGGTCACATAGGGCGGGTGGTGAAAGAATACGATCCGCCCGCGCACCGACCGGTCTTGCCACGAGGCAATTAGCCCGTCTCGTAGCCACAGCAGCTGCTCGGTATCCACCAGGGCCGTGGGGGCGGGGTTAATCTGCTTCTCAAGATCGAGCAGCATTTCCGCTATTTGCTCCACTTTTGCTTGGAGATCGTCTAAGCGCTCCTGGGCATGGGGGTCGGTGCTCTGGAGGTGGAGCGCTTCATCTCTGACCTGCTGCTGCTGGCGCTGCACAACCTCTCGCTGGGCCATCAGGCGCTGGCGATTGGCGCTCCCCGCCGGGCGATCAGCGATCGGTGACGGGTCGTTAAAGGTGCTGCTGTCGAGGGCAAAAAAGTCGATGCCGCCGTAGCGAAAGGTGTAATAGCGGTTGGGCAGCCGGGTAAACTGCCCTGGTTGATAGCGCAGCCCTTGGGTTTTTTCATCCCAGGGGCCGTAGTGGCGATCAAGGTGGGCGGCAATCTGATCTTTGGGCAGACCCTTGAGGTAATCCAAAAAAGCGCGGGCGTAGACGTCGCCCACCCCAGAGCCGCGCCAGCCGATATTGGGGTGGAGGTTTAGCCCCAGCAGCTTACGCACGGGCCGACTGGCCTGCACCAGGGCGCTATAGAGCTTGGGCAAATTGTAGTAGTCGTGGTTGCCCGGTACCGCCAAAAACGGAAACCGAAACAGCATGTCGTCAAAGGCGATCTGGTCGGGGCGATCGCCCCCCACCAGCCATTCTCGGTAGGGCTGAATGAAGTTCTCAGGGTATTGCTCGCTAGAGCCGACCTGGTAGACCATATCGCCCGTGTGCAGCAAAAACCGGCAGTCTTGTAGGTGGGGCAACATCTGCTCGGCAATCCGCCGCTGGGGGTGGTGGTCGGTGTGTGGCCCCGAGCCGCTGTCGCCAATCACCCAAAACGAGAATTCTGAATCGCTGCTGCGGCCATCGTCTAAAATTAGCCGGGTTTGATCAATGCGACGCTCTGCCAGGGCCGGGTGTTGCCAACAGACGCGCTGCTTCATTTTGGCGACTTTGGACAAAATGGGCGGGTCGAGAATGGAAGCCATGAGAGTTATGGATTAATGTGCCGGGCAGTCAACGGCCAGCTCAGGCAAAAGTGCCCTCACTTAGGGTAATCTGTGTGCTTAAAAATTGCCGAGCCGCTGCTGGTTATCAGGCTGTCACCATTAATTGCAGCTAATTGCACCGTGGCATCCGCAATCACAATGGATTGTCTATGCCCCTTGATTCCATCCGCAACGTCATTCACCAGTTTGAACAGCAGCCCCGCTGGCGGAGCCGAGGTGACTATCGGCGAGTGCTCAACAGCTGGGCTGCCGTGGTCGGAGAAGGGGTGGCCCGCCAGGCCGCTCCTGTGCGGCTCGATCAAGACGTGCTCCACGTGGCGGTAGTCAACCCCATGTGGGCGCAAACCCTGACGATGGAACGGGTACGGATTCTCGCTAAGCTCAACGATCGCCTCCACCTCAACCTGCACGACATTCGCTTTTCTAGCGGCGATTGGTATCGGCAAAACCGGTCGGCCCAGCCCGCCGCTCCTGCGGCAGAACTGCCCGAGTGGCTGCGGCAACATCCCAGCTACGAGCCTCGGGCCATACCAGTTGCCAATCAGCGGCCCCAAACCGCCGCCGAGAGTTTTGAGCGCTGGGCCACCCTGACTCAGCAGATCGCCGCCGAGCAGCCCCTCTGCCCCCAGTGCCAGTGCCCCTGCCCGACGGGCGAGCTAAAGCGCTGGGGCCGGTGCAGCATTTGCGCTGGCCAGGGGCTCAAAGGCCTAGTGGGAAGACATTCTACATAACGGGCTGGCTGGATAGCTGAGTAGTTGGCTGGATCCTAGTGCTAACGCCAAACACCTCGCCAAAGCTTTCTACCACCACAGGGCGCACTGCCGCCACCGTCACCCCTGGGCAAAACTGGGCCAGGGTACCCACGGGCTTGTCGGTAATGCCGCAGGGGGCGATCGCCTCAAACCCAGCTAAATCCTGGCATACATTCAGCGCAAAGCCGTGCATCGTTACCCAGCGGCTGACTTTGATGCCGATCGCCGCCAGCTTGTAGTCGCCAACCCATACCCCAGTCAGCCCCGGTTGCCGCCCGGCTGCTACCCCAAACTCCGCTAGGGTCAGTATCAGAACCGCTTCGAGCTGGCGCAGGTACCAATGCAGGTCGCTCTGGTGCCGCTTCAAGTCGAGAATCGGGTAGCCCACCAGCTGGCCAGGGCAGTGGTGGGTAACCTCGCCGCCCCGCTCGGTGCGAAACAGCGGGTAGGGCAGCTCTGCCTCCGGCAGTTTGAGGTGGTCAAGGATGGATCCTTGGCCCAGGGTATACACGCCGGGGTGCTCAACCAGCAGCAGGCGATCAGGCTGGGGGTGCTCGCGGTGGCGCTGCACCAGCAACCTTTGCAGTGCCCAGACCTCGGCAAAGGGCGCTAGCCCCAGATCGTACACTTCGCAGTCAGGGGTTGATCCCCGGTGGGTTTGGGGCATGTTTGTCAACCGTGAGTTAGCCCAAATAGTTTCCACAATGGTTTCAGCAAGAGAATTCTGCAATCAAGAATTATCAACCCATTGCAAAGGATTCTAACGGACGATGTTGGGCAGAATACAAGGTGTTAGGGTGAAGCCATGAGGCGACGTATCAAGGAGTCTGCTTTATGAAATTGGTTATCCACGGCAGAAATATTGAGATCACAGACGCGATTCGGGAGCATGTAGAACAAAAAATCCTCAAGGCGGTGAGCCACTTCAAACACCTGACCAACGAGGTTGATGTCCATCTGTCCGCAGCCCGCAATCCGAGAATTGGGGCCAGCCAGTCCGCAGAAGTCACCCTATTCGTAGACGGAGCCGTTGTCAGAGCCGAAGAAAGCAGCGAAAATCTCTACGCCAGCATTGACCTTGTGGCCGACAAAATCAGCCGCCAGCTGCGCAAGTTCAAAGAAAAGCGCAATACTCGCATGCAGGGCAACCTGGGCAAAACCACCGAGGCCTATCTCAACGAAGCCCCGGCCACCGATGTCACCCACGTGCTCACCACCAGCGAGCCGCAGCTCCCCGAAGAGGTGATTCGCTCTAAATATTTTGCCATGGCCCCAATGACCGTGACAGAGGCCTTAGAGCAGCTGGCCGTGATTGACCACGATTTCTACATGTTTCTCAACGCAGAAACCCAGGCCATCAACGTGATCTACGAGCGCAACCACGGCGGCTATGGGCTAATTCAGCCCCGCAAGCCTAGCCAAAATGGCCATAGCCAAAACGGCACCAAGGCCAGTAAACCGGTTGAAGCCCCTGCCCACAGCTAGGCTCGGGTGGTAGTCCACCCGCTAGAAACCCGGTTTCTTCGGGGCAAAGCAGAGTCGATCTGCGTGCTCCACAGAAGAAACAGGGTTTCTTTTGTGTTTGTATACAGAGTTCTAGCCAGCGGATGCAGCCGACAGCAGCGGCTCTACCCCGCCCTTGGCATCGAGAGCAAACAGGTCGTCGCAGCCGCCGACGTGGTGGTCGTTGATGAAAATCTGGGGCAGCGATCGCCGTCCGTCAGCCCGCTTAGACATCTTGCTGCGGGCCGCTTCATCGCCGTCAATGGCGTATTCGGTATACTCAATGCCCTTTTGGTCAAGCAGTCGCTTGGCGCGAATGCAGAAGGGGCAGCTGCTCCAGGTGTAGATTTCGACGGTGGGGGTCATGGTAAGCCTCCAAAAGGTTTAGGGTTCTTTACATTATTTTACTCTTTCAGTGGGGTGCGGTGTCGGGTGTTGGGTATCGGGCGTTGGGTATCGGGTTCAAGATTCTGCCTAACACCTAAAACCTGACCCCTAAAACCTAACACCCAACACCCCTACTCATTCCCCTTCAGCGCGTGGGCGATCGCATCCACCACCCGCGCCACCTCCACAATCTCTAGCCCATCTACCTTCACCGACTGCCCCTTGGGCACGATCGCCCGCTTAAACCCCAGCTTCGCCGCCTCCTTTAGCCGCAGCTCTAGCTGGGAGATCGGTCGCACCTGGCCGCCCAGACCCACCTCGCCAATCAGCACCAGTTCTGGATCGACGAGGCGATCACGAAAGCTGGCCACCACCGAGATCGCGATCCCCAAATCCGCCGCCGGTTCCCCCACCGCCAGCCCCCCCGACGAGGCCACGTAGGCATCGAGCTTAGAGAGGGGAATGCCCACCCGCTTTTCGAGCACCGCCAAAATTTGCAGCAGCCGGTTGTACTCTACTCCCGTAGTTGAGCGCCGGGGCGAGCTGTAGCTGGTGGGGCTGACCAGCGATTGCAGCTCCACCACCAGGGGCCGCGTGCCCTCGCAGGCCACAATGGTGGCAACCCCCGGCACCTGCTCATCGCGGTTGCCCAAAAACAGCGCCGAGGGGTTGCTGACCTCCGCCAGGCCGCGATCAACCATCTCAAACACCCCCAGCTCGTGGGTGGCCCCAAAGCGGTTCTTAACGGAGCGCAATAACCGGTGGCTGGCATAGCGATCGCCCTCAAAATACAGCACCGTATCCACCAGGTGTTCGAGCACTTTCGGGCCGGCGATCGCCCCCTCCTTGGTCACGTGCCCGACGATGAATAGGGAAATATTCGCCCGCTTCGCCAGCTGCATCAGCGCCGACGT
>JBBSKN010000193.1:0-4767 GCA_038256265.1 Phormidesmidales cyanobacterium | reverse complement strand
GGGGGCGTGGCGGAATGGTAGACGCTACGGACTTAGAAAACTGAGCCTCAGCGGAGAAACCTGCTGAGTGGAAGCTCTCAAACTCAGGGAAACCTACCTCTAGATCATTAGTTTGACTAGACATGGCAATCCTGAGCCAAGCCGGCATATGCCATGTCGGAAGGTGCAGAGGCCCGACGGGAGCTACCCTAACGTGCAGTCGAGGGTAAAGGGAGGGTCCAATCTTCAAAGCCTGGTCTCAAGCATTGCTTGACCTGGGCAGCAGCGAAAGCTGCGGGAAGATGAAAATCCGTTGACCCTAAACGGTCGTGAGGGTTCGAGCCCCTCCGCCCCCATACCAGTAATCAATGTAACCGTTCATATAGTCGTCTTTATCGGCGTGTAAGCGTTTTAACGAAGGCCGATTGAGTCTGCTGCAATGTGCTGTAAAAACGGTAGAATTTTGCCTAGTTTCCTGTAGACCCATTCCTGTAGTGCCCGAGTTTGGGGGCAACTTTGCCAGCCCAATTCACAAATGGTTGATTCATCACCGCTAGGCCAAGGCTTTTAGCTGAGATATTCTTTTGTGTCCTGTTGGCACGGAGTTTACTCCTTATGATCAGCACAATGGCTTATACAACTAAATGCAAGCTTGGCCTGTGTTACTTTACACAGGTAGTTAGCTAAAATTACTGAGGGTCTGTTGCCTACCTTTGTGGCTGCTTCCCATGGAAGTTTTGGTTCACTGTTGATCTTGCTTAGATAGTGAATTATCCATCGGGGCTGCTGGGGTTAAATGAGCTTGTTTATGGCTCTTAGCGATTTGCACTAATTTAAGGCCTGTCATTCAATGAGCTCATCACCGCACTGTTATGGCAACTAAGTGCAGGCGTGATTGATCCAATGAGGGCAGTTTTCATCTGTGCCGCTGACCGTAATCAGTAACGTGTGAAAAGTAGGCTAATTCGCGAGTTAGTTGAGTCAGTGAATTAGCCCAGAGCTGCTTCGGCTATGTCTGAAGTAAGGTATGGGGCAAATGTCTCAGGAAACTGTGTCTAGATACCCTTTGATGGAGCCAAACGAGTTTAGGTCGCGACCTGGGTTAAACCTAGTCCAGGCTCAGCAGGTGCTTTATGATTTTCTATTGGAAATCGTAAAACTTTGGCATCCTCAGGATGTTTTGGAGGAGTTTCGCCATCTTTTTATTCACCATACTGATTCAGTAAGCTCTCAGACGCTGCCGGCGCTTCACGTTATTTTGTTTGCCAATGATGAGCAGGAATTTCGCAACACCATTAAGCGATGCTGCTATATCTTGGTCAACAACTGGGAGGTAGCTCGGCAATTTGAGATGATCCAGGCTCTTGTTGACTTGTTCTCAGATTCTTTAATTCAACGGCGTACGCTCTCACCGACTTTAAAACGTTTGCGTCAGTGGCTAATTAGGTTTACTCAAAGTACCGACTTTGAGGAACTGCGGCTATTTGCGGCTCGCTACACCGAAGAGCGCACTATCAACCGCCCCGATGAATGGGCAAGTCGCTATACTTCTTACCTGCTAGTACCTCAGTACGTTAATGAGGCTAATCCGGTTGAGCAGCGTCAGGCTGCCCGAGCGCTTTCTAGGCGGCTGAAAGAAAAATTTAAGTTTGATTTGGCCATGTATACAGCCCATGGTCATGCGGGGCAGTTTAACGGGCGGGTGGTGCGAAACCCTACGGTTTTGGGAGATAGCACCCTGAGACTGGTCAAAGCAATTGTGGCAAAGCGGGGTGAGTTTAGTTATAAAAACCTGGCTCGGTTATTTTTGGAGCAAATTAAAGAGAGCACCTACGGTGAATTTAAAAGAAGCTTGCCTTGCTATTTGCTTTACACCGTTAGCAGCAACCCAATCTCTCAGCAAATCCAGGAGCAGTTGGATAGACGCCTGACTGATATCTATACTGAAGCTGAATTTCAGCCGGTGGACTCATCGTTGGTGTTACGCACGAGCAACCGGGTAATTGACTATCTGATGACCGAGGACAAAGAACACCCCTCCGCACTATTTTCGCTGGTGCTGTCCCAGGGAAATGCACTCACGCTGGCGATTATTTTGCTCAAGCTAATTTTGATATCGCGTCAGGCTCTCCCCTATCTAGAGGCCAGAATTGCCAGTTTAATCCGTTACTATGAGCAGTTTCCCCGCAGCGAGTGTCAGTGGGTGATTAACTTTCTGGAGGTGTTTCAGATTACCTTTGCTATCTACGGCGAAAACATTGAGTACAATCTGGTTAGAGTAGATTCTCGTGCTGGCGATTTGCCAGATATGTTCTCGTCTGATCAAGAGAACTCAGGGGCGTTTCGGATTTTTTCCCAGACCCTCAAGCAGTCGCCCCCTCACCATTGGGCGGATGAAAATGGGCCAGAGAATCCAGGGGGAAAGTCTTCTGATGTTTGACCAGAATCAGATAGTTAGGTTATGGCTGAGGGTGGCTGCTGACCATACCAAAGGCTTAGGGCTGTTTGGTGGACTATCTGCCAGGGCAGTTGATGCCGGCGAGCGATCGCAGCACAGTCTTCATACTCGGGGTGAACGTTGAGGACGGCTTGAGTAACGGGGTGATAGGCCAGCTTAAGGTTGACCGGGCCGTAGGGGGTCTCCAGGGTCTGCATCTGGCGCGGCAGTACCCACCGCTGCTGGGTCTGGCGACGAATGCCGAGGGTGGGGGTTTCGGCAAACAGAATATCAGCACAGGACGGCTCATTGGCGGGGCGACAGAGGACGGTGATCAGCAGCCCAGGGCGCGACTTTTTCATGGCGATGGCCTGGGTAAAGACCTCTAGGGCACCGGCTTCGTAGAGGCGTTCGTAGAGATAGCCCACGGCCTGGGGCACCATGTCATCGACCTGGGTCTCAAGCAGGGCAACGGTTTCGAGGTCGTAGGGGGGCGCTGGTCTGGGCAGTCCCTCTGTCCCTTGCCCTGGTGATTGATTTAGTGATTGGCCGGATGGTTGGGCTGGAGCAGATTCGGCTTGCCCCACCCACAGGCGCAGAATGTTGGCCACGGGCAGGTCTTTGCCCCCGGCCCCTAGCCCGGTGCGGTGTAGCGCCATGGCGGGAGGGTCGCCAAAATGGTCGGCCAGGGTGGTGGCGATCGCTGCCCCCGTCGGTGTCACCAGCTCACCCTCTAGACCATTGCTGTAGAGCGGCACCTGGCGGTGCTCCATCAGCTTTAGCACGGCTGGAGCCGGCACCGGTAGCCAGCCGTGGGCGGCCCGCACTCGCCCGCGCCCGGTGGGCAGGGGCGAACACACCAAGGTATCGATATTTAGGTAGTCGAGGCTGAGGCAGGTGCCAACAATATCGACGATCGCATCGGTGGCCCCCACCTCGTGAAAATGCACCTGTTCTACGGCAATGCCGTGGACCGCCGCCTCGGCCTCGGCCAGGCGACGAAACACCGCTAGGCTCCACCGACAGGCGCGATCGGGCAGGTTTGCCTGGGCAATCAGGCGTTCGATCTCAGGCAGGTTACGCGTGGCCGTGGCCTGGGAATGGCTGTGGTCAGGATCGGGTTCGTGGTTGTGGCTGTGATCGTGGTCGCGGCTGGGACCGGGGGAAGAGGGGGAATGGTCGGGGGGGAGGGTAACCGCTGGAGGAGTGGCTTTGGCTCCCGGTTCCCTCGCTGACGGAGTTAGGTTGACCTGGGCGTAGAGGGCGCGCAATCCCCGGCGGTGAAGCGGCGTTACAGAAAGGGTGAACTCATCATCTAACCCCAGGCAGGTCAGCTTTGTCTGGAGATAGTCGAGGGGCACCCCGGCATCGACCAGGGCGGCCAGGCACATATCGCCTGCGATGCCGGTGGGGCAATCGAGATAAGCTATGGTTTTCAACAGAGCAACGGAATCGGGGACAGGGGCAATGGCGACGGTTTACAAGCTACATTCTGAAAACCCCCAGGGGCGCAAAGTAGAAGCCATTGCGGCGGCGCTGCGCCAGGGGGCGGTGGCGCTTTACCCCACCGACACAGTCTACGCCATCGGTTGTGACCTCAACCACAAGGGGGCTGTGCAGCGAGTACGCCAGCTCAAGCAACTGGCCAACGACAAACCGCTGACGTTTTTGTGCGCCTCTCTTTCTAATATTGCTGACTACGCCGTAGTTAGCGACGGGGCCTATCGCCTAATTCGACGGCTGATTCCGGGGCCGTTTACGTTTTTGCTGCCGGCGACTCGCCAGGTGCCGCGCCTGGTGATGAGCCCCAAGCGCCGCACCACGGGCATTCGGGTGCCCAACCACGCCACTTGTTTGGCCCTGGTAGACGCGCTCAGCAATCCGGTGGTTTCGACCTCAGCACTCAGCCTGCTGCCCGATGCTGAGCAGGGCGAAGCCGTAGACAAAATGGTGATGTTTGACACCCTCGAAAAGCTGGTGGACATCATTGTTGACGATGACCAGCCCCTGGCTTACGAGGTCTCAACCATTCTCGATATGGAGGGCGAAACCCCTCTAATGGTGCGCAAAGGGCTGGGCTGGGAGACGGCTCTAGACTGGGGTGCTCAACCGGTCTAGAGATCCGTTTGGCGGGCAGCCGCGCAACTGGCACTGCCCATGCCAGGGCATCAAGGCCAGGGCACCCGCTGCTTAGAGCGCTGCCCTAAGCCAACCTGAGTTCGGGATAAGGAAAGGAGGGGCTTTGTAAGCTGAAAGGTGAAAACAAGTATCAGCAGGCCCCTCTATGGATAGTCTAGACGCTCTGTTTTGCCACATCGATGACTTCTGCCAGCAGTTTGAGCCCCAGTGGC
>JBBSKN010000192.1:0-4879 GCA_038256265.1 Phormidesmidales cyanobacterium | reverse complement strand
GCATCGAACAGTACCGGCGGGCAGCCGGGAACTAAACGCTTGGGGAGATTGAGCCTCTATTCAGTTTGGCTTCGGCCTGATTGGGTAAGCTCGGTCGCGGAACCAAGAATCCCACTGGCTTTAGCCGTGGGAGTGTCAAAAAATCAAAGATTCGTTCACATTGCCCGACTGAGGACCTTCATTCTGCAACGTCGGTAACTGTATGGAGGGTTAAACGGCGATTTAGAGGCGTTTAAGGAGATATTTGGAGGAATGATTCTCATTCTCGCTCCAAGGCGCCAAATTCGACTCCTCTGTACGCTTTTGAGGGCGGGCTGTTGGGGGGAGATTGGAGATTAGGGTTTCCTGTGGGGAGAGCAGCTTGTACATCGGTGGCAATGGACAAAAACCGGCGCATCTATGCCACGATAAAATTTGTGCCAAATATAATAATTGAGGCCAAAACGCCAGCCAAAACACCGTAGCAGCAGGCCACAAGACCACTAAACGAGCTTCGATTTTTGTAGCGCCAAAACAGCGCAGCAAGAGTTAGGGAGTAGAGCAGCTCTTCGATGGGAAATTCAACAATCTCGATGCCGGTATCAATCCCTAGCACAATCATCGTCCAGAATAAGAACATGATGAAGCTGTTGATGACAGGGGCGCGGCTCTCCCTCGATGGAATCTGAAGTTGAGCAACAAAGCCGAGATATACTGCTACGATCAGCGGAAACAGGGCGGCGGCAAGACTGCGCAGCCCGACGATGGGAGACGCGCCCAGGGCAAATAAAACGCTAGAAAATAACTGATAGATCAAAAACCCGATCGCTAGAAAAACCACAAAAAAGCTTAAAACGCCTTTCATGCCCCTGGTGGATTCTGTAGGTATGCGCTTTCGACGAGATTGCATAGTAATTCTCAAAAAATAATCCAGAAAGGCAGAGGTCAACTTGGTTACAGATTTTAGCTAGCTGCCTGAGTCAAACGTTCTACTGGGTCAAGTTTAATTATTGTATGTGAGGGACGGTACGGTCATAGGTCTTTGACGACGTGCGGACAACCCCAGAATGTTCGCCGGGTGCTTTTTGGGTCTACACGGGTAGCTAATTTAGCAATTATTGGAGTCTGAGCCTCTCATCCCACCGATGGATTTCTAGGATCAGTTTTTGCGGACAGCTGTTCAATAGTTGGGGTTGGCCGTATCTCTAGCGTGAAAAGTTCTGCCTTAAAGAGGCTCCGCCAAGGCTCCTAAGCTGGGCATGCTGAAGGTAGTTATTCTCTCTTAAAAGCCATGAACCTATCTACCTCGCCCACGGCCACCGCCACTCTGCTAGAGGCGCTGCACTTCGCGGCCACTAAACACAGTGACCAGCGCCGTAAAGACCGAGAGGCCTCGCCATACATCAACCATCCCATTCGGGTGGCGCAGCTGCTGGCAACCGAGGGCGGTGTGACCGACCTGGTAACATTGCAGGCCGCTATTCTCCACGACACGGTGGAAGATACCGAAACTACGCCGGAGGAGCTTGAGCGCCACTTTGGCCCGGATGTGCGGCGGGTGGTGGGTGAGGTGACCGACGACAAGAGTTTGCCCAAGGGCGATCGCAAGCGCCTGCAAATTGAGCACGCCCCCCACCTGTCGCCCCAGGCCCAGCAGCTCAAAATTGCCGACAAAACCGCCAATGTGCAAAACATCACCACCTCTCCCCCGGCAGACTGGTCGCTGGAGCGTCGCCGGGAGTATCTAGATTGGGCTGACCAAGTGGTGGCCGGATGCCGGGGCTGCAACCCAGCCCTAGAAGCGATCTTTGATAGGGCGATCACTGAGGGACGGCGATCGCTGCAAGCCTAGGCCGACAGCAGATCCCGTAGGGGTTTGGTCATCCAGTTTAGCCCGACGCGCACCTGGTGCGAGAAGGTGGGCATGCGGTAGAGGTAGGCCAGGCGGCGGGCCACGTGGGCCAATTCGCCATCGAGCTGAAGGCCCAGGCCGGTGAGGGTGGCGCGGCTGTTGCCCAGGGTGAGCATTTCGCCCATGTGATTGTAGCGGAAGGGGATTTGGGGGCGATTCTTTGTAGAGGAGGGTTCCCCAGCATTCAAGCTGGCCCAGATATTCCACCCGACAAAGTCGGCCTGTTGCAGGGCCACCTGGGCGGTGGCGGGCACCTGCTGACCGTCGGCATCGCGGCAGTCGGCCACGTCGCCCAGGGCGTAGACGCCGGGGCGATCAACGGCCTCTAGGGTGGGCTGCACTACAATTTGCTGGCGATCGCTGTGCTTGAGGGGCAGGTCGGCAACCACGGCATTGACCTTGGTGCCCACCGTCCACAGCACCAGATCTACCGGCAGAATGTCGGTCTGCTCCCGGAAGGTGAGGCTGATGGTGTCGGCTCCGACGCTCTCCACAGCAGTGTCGAGGTCAACCCACACGCCTAGGTCAGAGAGGGCTTTTTGAGAAACCTCGCGATTGTACTCAGGCGAGGTGCGGAGGATCATATCGGTGCGCTCGATCAGGCGCACCCGCCCCCGTTCGCCCAAATGCTCCGCCACTTTGCAGGCCAACTCGACGCCGCTGTAGCCGCCGCCCACCACCGCCACGCGAATTTTCTCGGCGTCAGAGGCTTCGAGATGCCGCAGGCGGTCTTTGAGCTGGTAGGCATCTTGCAGGGTGCGAAAGGCCAGGGCGTGCTCAGCGACGCCGGGGGCCATATCCATCGGGGTGGTGCCACCCAGGGCAAGCACTAGGCGGTCGTAGGTGAGGGTAATGCCGTCGCTGAGGTTGACCCGGTGCTGGTCGAGGTCAATGGCCGTCACGTCCGCCTGATGAAACTGCACCGAGGTGCCTGCCAGCAGCTCGGCGTAGGGGGGGGCAATTTCCCAGGTTTGCAGCTCGTCGGTAACCAGCTCGTAGAGCAGGGGCAAAAATAGAAAGCGATCATTGCAGTCGACCAGGGTGATGGTGGGCGGGGTGCCCTCCCAGGGCAGCTGGCTCAGGCGCAGGGCGGTGTAGAGGCCGCCAAAGCCGCCGCCGAGAATGCAAATCGATTGGGGAGCGTCTGCCATGGGTGTATGTCTGCTGCTAAGGGCCTGTGATACCTCTCCTTTCTTCTAACTCAAAATAGTGAGAGTCAGCCTGATTTTTGGAGATTTCTTTTGGCTACAGCGTCAGACGTTGGGGTGCGATCATCCCGCCAAGCGCTGCGGCTGGGGGCGAGAGAGACAGGATTCCGCCTTGGTATAAGCGTGGGCGCGGCTGAGATTTGCAGCAACTGATCAAACCCGCAACCTTAATTGCTAAAGGCTTGCCTACCGGTTGCAGGGCAAGGCTGACCATTACTGTCTAAGAAATAGCAGGGCTCGGTATTTTGCACCACTGGCTGCGGGGCTGCCTCGGGCGAGCTACCGCACAGCGATGACAAGTCACGCACTTGACCATCGGTGGTGACCATATAGCAAAACAAGGATAAAACGGGTTCAGCCTGGCGCGGCGGGGACGCCGTACTGGCCAAAGCGGGCGAGGTAAAGGCGATCACCAGCGGCAGCATGATCGTCCAGCGAGAGGGAGTCGGCATGGTGTGCATCCTGTAGTGAGAGGGGCAAATGGCAGCACAGAGTTTGGGCGCTCGGGGGCGCTCGGGGGGCGCTAGAGCAGCTGCATAATTGATCGAGTCGAAATGCCGAGGCCAATGGCGGTAATCGCTACCGCGCTGGCCAGCGGTAGCCACTGCATAGCCCGAAATCGGGGCATGGGCACCTGCTTAAACATTTGCTTAGCCGACACCAGCACCAGACCCAACCCCGCTAAAACGCTGGCCAGCCCCAGACTAAAGGAGACCACCAGCAGCAGCCCCGAGATTGGGTTGCCGAAGGCGATCGCCCCCAGCAGCAGCACCAGCGCCGCTGGGCAAGGCACCAGCCCCGCCGACAGACCCAGCATCAGCAGGCTGCGCCAAGACATAGCAGTGCCGTCGGGAGTTACGGGCAAATGGCTGTGGGAATGTTTGCCGTGGGCGTGATGTCCGTGGTCATGGCCGTGATGCCCATGGTCGTGATGCTCGTGGGCATGATCGTGATGCCCATGGGCGTGGGGCGGGTGCTCGTGGGTGTGGGCACTTTTGTGAGCCTGGGCGGGAACCAATTCCCTAGGAGCGTGGACATGGACGCTGGGTTGAGCGCTAGAGCGCTGCCGCCGCTGGAGCATCAGGTTGGCGCCAATGAAAGCAATCGTGCCCCCTGAGACCAGGCTCAGCCAGGGGTAGATTTGCTCAGGCAGTACGTAGCGGGCCGCCGCCAGGGTGATCAACCCCAGGGCAAAGACGCCGAGGGTGTGGGTCACGGTGGTCATCAGGGCCAAAAACAGGGCGTGGCGGGAAGTGGCCCGTTCGCCCACCAGGTAGGCCCCCACCAGGGTTTTGCCGTGCCCCGGCGACAACGAGTGCACCGCCCCCCACAAAAATGCGCCCACCAGGGTGAACCACCAAGCTCTGCTGCCCAACGTGGCTGAGGTGGCGGTTCCCACCGTGAAAGTGGGTTTTTTGGGGGTAAAGACGTGGTTGGTGACCTGCCCGTTTTGGACAATGGTGGCCAAACAGCTGGCCTCGGGCGCATCGTCTGGGAAGAACCTGTAGGCGATCGCCACCCCGGTTGGCGGCTCGGCCCAGGCGTAGAGCATTTGCAGGGTGGTGTGGCTGCCGGGGGCAATTCTGGCGTTAGCTGAGGCGATGTCTACGGCGGGCTGAAGGGTCAGCCGGGGCGATTGGTTACGGCTATCTTTGAGGGCGATCGCCGGCTCCAGCTGTCGCGTTAGCGCCTCCCGATGGCGGTTGAGTTCGTCGGTCGAGAGCCGGCCGCTGCCGTCGTCGTCGGCAAAGGCGGTCAGCCCGGTGGGGTAGGTCAGGGT
>JBBSKN010000191.1:0-4882 GCA_038256265.1 Phormidesmidales cyanobacterium | reverse complement strand
GATGAGGGTTTCGAGCAGGCCCGAGAGCTGGTCGCCCATGAGAATCACGTCGGCGGTTTCCATGGCGATGTCGGTGCCCGAGTGGAGGCTGATGCCGACATCGGCCTGGGCCAGGGCGGGGGCATCGTTAATGCCGTCGCCGACCAGGGCGACGGTGCGGCCACTGTCTTGGAGCTGACGAATCGCGTCGACCTTGCCTTGGGGAGAGACTTCGGCGGTGATGTGGTCGGGGTTGAGGTTGAGCTGGGCGGCGATCGCCCCCGCCACCTCTTTTCTATCGCCGGTCAGCACCCGCACCTGTAGCCCCTGATCTTGCAGGTCTTTGACTACGGCAGCAGCATCGGGGCGCAGTTGATCGGCGATCGCCACCAGCCCCACCACGCGATCGCCCAGTGCCACATACACCACCGTCTGCCCTGCCTGAGCCAGGGCTTTCGCCCGGTCTTGCACAGCGGCATCGTGCACCATTTCTCGCTGGGTCATCCACGGCTGGTTGCCCAGGGCGCAGGGCTGCACGGTACCCTGCCAGGTGACCTGGGCGGCAACGCCGAGGCCGGGTTGAGTGTCAAACTCATCGGCTTGCAACAGGTCGAGTTCTCGCTCGGTCGCCGCCCGGTGAATCGCCTTGGCCAAGGGGTGCTGGGTGCCGCTTTCGACGGTGGCGGCCAACTGCACAATGTCGGACTCGCTCAGGTCATTGGTCAGAGAATGCACCTCGGTGACGGCGGGTTGCCCCAGGGTGAGGGTGCCGGTCTTGTCGAAGACCACCGTGTCGAGGTGGGAGATGGTTTCGAGGCTGTCGCCGCCACGCAGCAGCAGACCGCGCTCGGCCCCCAGACCAGAGCCGACGAGGATGGCGGTGGGGGTGGCCAAACCCAGGGCGCAGGGGCAGGCCACCACCATGACGGAGATCGCCAGCTTCAAACTCACCAGCAGCGTCGAAGAAGTGTGGGTCATGGTGTGGCCCATGTGGGCCATGCCCAGGGCGGAGTTCATCACCTGGGGCCAGTGGGCTAGACCGATGAAATACCAGAATAGGAAGGTCAGCGTTGCGAGGCTCAGCACGCCGTAGGTGAAGTAGCCCGAAATCACATCCGCCAGCCGCTGGATCGGGGCCTTGCGGCTCTGGGCGGTTTCGACCAGGCGAATCATCTGGGCCAGGACGGTGTTTTGGCCGGTGCCGGTGACTTGCAGGGCGATCGCACCACTTTGATTAACAGTCCCCGCCGTCACCGGGGCACCCGCCTGCTTCAGCACGGGCATCGACTCGCCGGTCAGCATCGACTCATCCACCGTGCTCTGGCCCGACACCAGGGTGCCGTCGGCGGGGATTTTTTCGCCGGGCAGCACCTGCACCCATTCCCCCACCTGCACGCAGCGGGCAGGCACTTCCACCCCGGTTTGGGCCACCCCGGCGGTGGCGGGGTCAGAGATCAGCCGGGCCACAGCGGGCTGGAGTTCGACTAGCGATCGCAGCGCATCCGCCGCCCGGTACCGCGCTCGCTGCTCTAGGGTGCGGCCCAGCAAAATAAACGCCAGCAGCATCACCGGCTCATCAAAAAAGCACTCCCAGCCCAGACCGGGAAAAATCAGCGCCACCACGCTGGCCAGGTAGGCGCTGCCGCTGCCCAGGGCAACCAGGGTATTCATGTTGGGCGCGCCCCGGCGAATGCCCGCCCAGCCGTCAGCCAGAATTTCTCGGGCCGGAAACGCCAGCGTCACCGTGGCCAAAATGGCGTGAAACCACAGGGCGCTGAGAATGGGGATCGTCAGCCAGCCGAAGTGGTGCAGGTGGCCAATGGTGGAGAGGATCAGGAGGGCGATCGCCACCCCCAGCCGCCGCCCCTGCTGCTGCTGTTCTTGCCGCTTGGCCTCAACCCAGGCGGTCAGGTCGTCGCCGCTGCCGTCGGTGGCCCTAGGCGTGGCCGTAAAGCCCGCTTGCGCCACCTGTTCGGCCAGATGCTCAACCGTCACTGCTCCGGCCTCGGTTTCGACCACCGCCACCTCCGTCACCAGGTTCACCGTGGCCGATCGCACCCCGTCTACCTGGGCCAGGCGCGTTTCTACGGCTCGCACGCACCCGGCGCACTTCATGCCGCTGACATTCAGCACCACGGTTTGGCGAGGGGATGACGCTGATGCGGTGTCCTGGGCGGCGTCTTTAGCCTTGGGGGTCGGCGTTTTGGTCGAAAGCACTGGCATGGGCGAAAAACTAAGAGCGGCAGTAGCTCTAGCCTACCAAGCCCGTTCTGAATATGTTTGTAGCAATCCACCTAACCTGGATTATTCACAAGGATGGAAGCGAACGGCTGTCATTCCCGCGCAGAGTCTGCTCTCGCGAAGGCGTGGGGCGGGAATCCACTCAAAAGAGTGCTATTTCGAGTGGATTCCCGTTTTCACGGAAATGACGGGCATTTTCCAAAGGTCATGAATAATCCAGCTTAATCCAAGTTCATCGGCACAGTTCCAGTAGAGTTCTACCTGTAGGGCAACCGACAGATCCCGGTCTGGACTTGGTATAGAATCTCAACGTGCATCTATCCGTAGACATAGGACTATGCCCCCAGGTAGATGCGAAGGTGCCTCTATATACATACGATTGCTAAGTATTGTAAATACCCATTTGCCCGCTTGTCTTCGTTTTTTTAGTGTGTGCCCATTTGGAGTTTGCAAAGCAGCCCTCCCGCGCCCAGCGCCCGGAGCAACAAAACCAGGAGCAATGAACGATGAAATCCTCCCTAGTAATTCTTTATCACCGCGAGCCCTACGACGAGGTCGTTGAAAACGGCAAGACCGTCTACCGCGAGAAAAAAAGCCCCAACGGCATTGTGCCGACCCTAAAAAGCTTTTTTGCCAATGCCGAGAGCAGCACCTGGGTCGCATGGAAGCAGGTCGCCGAAGATAAGCAAGAGAGCTTTGACGACCGCGTCACCATGGAAGGCTGGAGCGATCGCGCCGTCATCCGCCGCATTCCCCTCGCCGCCGAGCGGGTCAAAGATTTTTACTACATCACCGCCAAAGAAGCGATCTGGCCCATCCTCCACTCCTTTCCCGAGCACTTCACCTACGAAAGCTCCGACTGGGAAAACTTTCAGCACATCAACCAGCTGTTTGCCGAAGCCGCCTGCGAAGAGGCCGCTGACGACGCCCTGATCTGGATCCACGACTACAACCTGTGGCTCACCCCCTTCTACATTCGGCAAAAAATGCCCAATGTGAAGATCGCCTTCTTCCACCACACCCCCTTCCCCGCCGCCGACGTGTTCAACATTCTGCACTGGCGCGAGGCGATCATCGATAGCCTGCTGTGCTGCGACCTCTGCGGCTTCCACATCCCCCGCTACGTCGAGAATTTTGTCTCCGCCGCCCGCAGCCTGCGCGATGTGAAATTGGTCGAGCGCAAGCCCGTGCCCGAAGCTTTCACCCCCTTCGGCACCGCCTTGGCCGAACCCGACATGACCACCAAGCTTGAATACAAGGGCCGCGTGGTGAATGTTGACGCCTTCCCCGTGGGCACTAACCCCGGCTACATTCACGAGATGGTCAACAAGCCATCGGTGCAACAGCGCGTGGCCGAAATTCGCGCTGACCTGGGCGACAACAAGATCATTGTCTCGGCGGGTCGGGTCGACTACGTCAAGGGTGCGAAAGAAATGCTGCTCTGCTTTGAGCGCCTGCTAGAGCGGCGGCCCGAGCTGCGCGGCAAGGTAAATTTGATCATGACCGCCGTCAAAGCCGCCGCTGGCATGCGGGTCTACAAAACCGCCCAGAGCGAGATCGAGCAGCTGGTTGGCCAGATCAACGGCAAATACTCCACCCTTACCTGGAACGCGATTCAGCTCTTTACCGAGCCCATCCCCTTTGATGACCTGATGGCGCTCTACAAAACCGCCGACATCGCCTGGATTCCGCCCCTGCGCGACGGTCTCAACCTGGTGGCCAAAGAATACATCGCTGCCCACGGGGGCGAAAACGGCGTGCTGGTGCTGTCAGAGTTCACCGGCTCGGCGGTGGAGCTGCCCGACGCGGTGCTCACCAACCCCTACTCCGACAAGAAAATGGACGAGTGCATCGACATTGCCCTCGACATGCCCCTTGACGAGCAAAAGCGTCGCATGGAGAAGATGCACAGCGCCGTCACCCGCTACGACGTGCAGCAGTGGGCCAACCACATGTTCCGCGAGGCCAATGCGGTAGACATCGCCGAGCCAGAACCCGAGCTAGTGACGGCATAGGTCGCCTCACAGTGCTCCCCCCTGCCCCCCTTAGAAAGGGGGGGTAGAGCGGCTTCTACCACAAGACCTGTAGGGTGGGCACTGCCCACCACCCCCTCGCGTCCCAGACCAATGGGCTAGGCTAGGGCCAGATCCCAGGGTTCTTTCCCTGGTTTGTTGCCAATGCCCCAGTCCACCGCAGAACCCTGGGATCTGCGGCTGCGATCACCCCTTTCTCGACCAGAGCAACAATATCTCTCCGGTTAAGCAATGGGTGAAAGGTGGGCAGTGCCCACCCTACGAGCATCCACTAGAACCCAACAATATTTCTCCGGTTAAGCCATGGGTGAACGGTGGGCAGTGCCCACCCTACGATCATCCATCCCTTTAGTAACGTCGCATTTATCTGCGTAAAGAGTCCGTGCAGTGGTGGAGCAGGTGCTGCCCAAGACTGCCCCCATTAAAAATCATGCGCTAGGCTAACCAAAAAAGTCCCGGCTCCAACCATCCTCACAATCCCCAAGATTCATGCGTAACCTCCAAACCCTGACCGACCAACCCTACGACCTGATCGTCATCGGCGGCGGCATCAACGGTGCGGCCACGGCGCGCGATGCCGCCCTGCGCGGCCTGCGAACAATCTTGCTCGAAAAGAATGACTTTGCCGG
>JBBSKN010000190.1:0-5000 GCA_038256265.1 Phormidesmidales cyanobacterium | reverse complement strand
GCTGGAGAATGGCGATCACCTCAGCCGTGCCGAGTTTGAGCGCCGCTATGAGGCCATGCCCGATACTAAGGCAGAACTGATTGAAGGAGTAGTTTACGTGGCGTCTCCAGTCAGGTTAAGCAGTCACGGGCGGCCCCATTCGTTAGCCGTGTTGCAGCAGGGCTTGCAGTCCCCAGAGCGCCAGGCATTTGTTGAGAAATTGCAGTCGATCCCCAGTCCAGCTCAGGAGCTGTAGTTTTCCCACAGACCAAACTCTACTTCTGGACTTGGATGACGTTTATAGAGGGCGCTTAGGCACAATGGAAACGCGCAAACTAGGCCACACCGAGATTGAGATTACGCCGCTGATCTTTGGCACCTGGCAGGCGGGCAAAACGGGCTGGGTTGGGGTTGAGGATGACGCCATTATCCACGCCATGCAGGCAGCGCTCGATGGGGGGATTACCACCTTTGACACCGCAGAAGTCTACGGCAACGGCTATTCTGAGGAACTGGTGGGCAAGGCGCTGGGCGATCGCCGTGACCAGGTGATGCTCGCCACCAAGGTATTTGCCAACCACTTGAAGCACGACCAGGTGATCGAGGCCTGCGAAAAGTCGCTCCAGCGCTTGCAGACCGATGTGATCGACCTGTACCAGATTCACTGGCCGTCGGGGGCGTTTAAAAGCGACATGGTGCCCATTGGCGAAACCATGGGGGCGCTGAATGCGCTCAAAGAGCAGGGCAAGATTCGCGCCATTGGGGTGTCGAATTTCTCCAAAGCACAGCTGGAAGCGGCCATGACCTATGGCCGCATCGACAGCCTCCAGCCGCCCTATTCTCTCTTCTGGCGCGGGGTCGAGGCCGAGCTATTGCCCTACTGCGTCGAGCACAACCTGACGGTTTTGGCCTACTCGTCCCTAGCCCAGGGGTTACTCACCGGCAAATTTGGCCCCAGCCACCAGTTCCCAGTTGAAGATGTGCGGGCCAAAAACAAGCTGTTTCAGCCACCCCTGTACGAGAAAGCCCAAACCGCGTTAGATCAGCTGCGCCCCATTGCCGAGCGTTATCACACCACCCTGGGCAACCTGGCCCTGGCCTGGCTGATCGCCCAGCCCCAGACCACGGCGATCGTCGGGGCGCGCAACGCTGAGCAGGCGGTTGAGAATGCCAAGGCCGCTGAGGTAGCGCTATCTAAAGAAGATCTGGCGGCGATCGACACCATTAGCCGCACCGTCACCGACCACCTGCCCGCCGACCCGGTCATGTGGAACTTTGGGTAAAGGACTGCCCTTGTCCTGGCGCTCCCCATTGCCGGGTTCCCCCTCTCGCCACCGCCGCCGAGAAACCTTCCCAAGAAAGTGCCTGGGGAGCCGCCCTGCCGCGTGAGTATATTACAGTAGTCAACTAGGTGATTCCTTAACCGCGATTATTCACGACTCTGAGGACGTAAAGGCTGTCATTCCCGTGAAAACCGGAATCTATAGGAAGCAGAAGTCAATGGCTGTCATTCCTGTGAAAGCGGGAATCCAGGCGACGTACCATACTCCCTAATGGATTCCCGCGCAGGCGGGAATGACCATATCGAACCATAGCGATCTGACAGCTAAAACCCAAAATCGCCAATCCAAAATCCAAAATCACCTCGGCCTATGAAAATTCCCTTCTTATCCCGCATCTACAACGGCTTACTGAAGCATCCCCGCTACCGCTGGCTGGTGATGGGGGCATCGCTGCTGTACCTGGTTAGCCCCATCGACTTCTCCCCCGATGTGATTCCCATCGTCGGCTGGATTGACGATGGCGTGGTGGCCACCCTGCTGGCCACGGGCATTACCCAGGTGCTGCTCGATCGCCGCCAGGCCGCGAAAGACCAGAAAGCCCTGGCCTCAGACAGCGACGCCATCGCCACCGCTGCCCTACCCACCGACTCCGAGCGTTCCTAATGGACTGGCTGCTTGACCCGCTCAGCTATGAATTTATGCGCCAGGCGCTGCTGGCCAGCCTGCTGGTGGGCGTTCTCTGCCCCATTGTGGGCACCTATCTGATCGTGCAGCGCATGGCCATGCTGGGGGATGTGGTGGCCCATGGGGTGCTGCCGGGGCTGGCGATCGCCAGCTTCTTCAACCTGCCCATTTTGCTGGGGGCCTTTACCATGGGCCTATTCAGCACCGCCGTGATCGCCTGGATTCGCACCCAGTCGCGCATTAAGGTCGATACCGCCATGGCCATCACCTTTTCCACCTTCTTTTCGTTGGGCATTACCCTGCTAACGGTGTTTCGCAGCCGCGTATCTCTAGAGCAGCTGCTGTTTGGCGACATTCTCAGTATTAATGCCACCGATGTCTGGCAAATTGCCCTAATTGCCGGGCTGGTGCTGGCGGGGGTAGGCCTGTTTTACAAAGAACTGCTGTTTTTCACCTTTGACCCCCTAGGGGCCGAGGCCCTGGGGCTACCCGTCCACCGCATTAACTTTGGCCTGATGGCCGCCATTACCCTGGCGATAATCGCCGGGATGAAAACCGTGGGTGTGATTTTGGTTGTGGCTCTCATGGTTGGCCCCGCCGCCACCGCCTATCTGCTGGTCAAAGAGCTACACTGGATGATGATTTTAGGCGCTGTGCTGGGGGTGTTGTTTGGTGTGATCGGCATGTACGGCAGCTACTATTTGGATATTCCTTCGGGGCCTGCGATCGGCCTGACCGTGTTTGCGGGGTTCTTGCTGGCCCTGCTGTTTAGCCCCCGCCAGGGCATTTTGACTCGACGCTTGCAGTAGAGCAGAGAATGACCGTTAAATGTCGTCGCAGGGTACTACTAATGCGCTGCTCACCTACCCATTACAGGGTGACGAGACGCTAGAGGATTAGGGATTACTTACTGTCTTGGCAGTGGTGTTGATAGGGCGGTTCTCTGCGGTGTCGCCAGAACCCATACACCCAGGAACCTAGGGTCAGTAGGGGAACCAGCTGATGCACCAGCAGCGCTGGGGATAGCTGGACAAGCCTAATTTGTTGGGGGGGCATATAGAGCAACACTGGGGCCAGCGACAGAACCGGACTAAATATCAGTAGCCCCAGGGGTAGCCACAGAGAGTTATTCGTCGCCATGTTTTTGGCTAAAAGCACAACTCCGGTGGCTTGGAGCAAGATGCAAAGCAGCAGCAACAGCAGCCTCAGGTGGGGAATACCCTGCTGCACATCCACATCGGCCCAGTAGCGACGGGGAAAACGATAGGCCAGCAGGGCATCGTACTGATAGCGCAGGGCCAGGCGAATAGGCTTCCACCATACTGCGGGTAAGGGTGGGTGGTAGAGCAGCAACTCGGGGTTGTGGGCGATAGATTCGCCATTTTCTAAGAGCTGAAAGGCCAGATCGCTGTCTTCTCTAAAGTAAAACCGCCGCCCATAGCCTTGGTAGAACTTCACCCGATCACGTTTTAAGATCAAGTTGGCGGTTAAATAGCGCCCTGGCTTTAAGGACTGGGTCTGATGGGTGAATAGGGAAATTTTGTCGCGATCGCAAATCTCTACCACTCCCTCACAACCTACCGCAGCCTCCGGATTCTCCACAAAAGCCAGGGCTGCCGAGAGCCAACCAGGGCTAAACTGCTCGTCGGCATCCACCAGGGCTACCCACTGGGCCTGGGCCTGACAAGCACCAATTTCGCGGGCTTGCCCTGGCCCTAACCCAGTCGTGGTGACCACCCGTAGGGGAATGATGGCCTTGGCGATCCACCGCTGAAGGATGGTGGGGGTACTATCGGTAGACCCATCGTTGACTACAATCAACTCACAGCGCCTGCTGTCACCAGTCATAGTGAGAAACGACGAAAACAGGGTGTCTAAAAAAGCCTCGCCATTATAGATGGGTATCACAATAGACAAATCTAGGCACAGATCTAGCGGTGTTTCCATTGTTTTACTCGTGCCACCAGGCCATTGAGCTTGAGCATAATCAGAGCATTACGTAGGTAAAATCGCGACAGCCGATTGAGATAGTCTAGGGCGTATCGGCCTTTAAATAAGTTATTGCGATGAAGCGCTAAAAAGCATTCTTGCAGGCACAGCGGCTCGCGGGCAACAGAAATACCTTTGCCATCTACAGTGACAATCGGGGGGAAATCTACAGCGCAAATGCGGCGATCAGAGGCAGAGTTTTGGTGCCAACGGCAGAGCCAGTCGTAATCCATCGCCACTTGATAGTCGGGGCAAAATCGCCCGATTTGGGCAAAGCTGCTGCGCCGCACAATCGTGGCCTGGTGAGAGCCAGGCATCCCCAGGCCAATGGTGTTGAGCCTGGGGCCAGACCCTCGCCGCGAGCGGTAAAGGTAAGGGCCAGCTAGGGCATCGTCAAAAATGGCGTCGTAGAGCAAAATATCAACTGCTGGATTACAGACCATGATCTCTAGGGCATGGCCTATAACGCCTGGTTCAAGTAAACAATCCCCTCCATTCAAAAATATCACTGCAAGCCCTGTTGCATGGTCTAGCCCTAAGTTAAATGCAGCAGATATCCCCTGCCCTGCCTGGCAAACAAGGACACAGTGAAACTGTTCTGAAACTTTTATAGAAGGCTGAAGGTCGCCACCACCTAAGACCACAATCTGCTCAACATCATGAAGACCTTGAGTAGATGAGAGTGTTTTATTTAAGCCATTTGGGTCGTCTTTGCTAATAGTGACAATTGAAATCGTCATTCCAAATCAAAAATTTTAAGGAACCGGCTAAGCTGTTTTCAGACCTCAAGTGCAAAAGTGACTATAAATAAACTTTTCAGCGCTAGGGAAGAAAAATTCATGCCCTCCATCGTGAATAACTAAATCTACATCTTTTCCATATTTTTGCCATATTTCATTCATCACTAAATATTCCCCTGCCATTTCACCAGATGAAACACCTCTGGGAGTACCAGGGAAGAATCCTTCTTTTTGTGGGCCTGGGCTTGTGCTGGGAAAAAGACCATCGTTGCGACCCATCTGAAATTGTAAAGGCCTCGGAGCAATCAGGGCATAGAGCGGCAGG
>JBBSKN010000189.1:0-5012 GCA_038256265.1 Phormidesmidales cyanobacterium | reverse complement strand
TTAGACGGATGTCCGGGCTACGCCCCTGCTTTTCTGCGCTTAAAGCCCTCTTCGAGCAGTTTTTCAGGCTAGAGGTGTTCGATTTCCCCAAAATGCATCGATATGGATCCTTTTCATGAATCAAATAGGATTGCTATACTTCCATTTTCTTTATGGAAAACTAGGTCTTCGGAAGCATCCTCAATTTCTTCTTCATTTTTAATAGTTAGTAGTTGTCCTGGCTTACCTTTTCCTTTCTCGGCAAAAGTCATTGCAACACGGACAGCCGCACCATCAGCATTATCGACCCAAGGGTGATCTGGTATCGCGAAAGTTATTGAAATTCCGTTTTTGATGGCTTTATCAATAATTCCTAAGTTGTAAGACTGTCTAATCGAATTAGTACTTATTAGGCCAAATTTCTTGATCGATTCTGATTTTGTCAATTTAGCTGAAAAGTGCCACCAGTACATCACATAGTCGGCAGACTCTGGAAGTTCCTTGTATGTTTTCCTAAGAGTTTCAGCATAGGGTGCATCCCAGTTTTGCAATAAGTACAAATGCGTACTCATCAAACCTACGAGAATTAAGGGCTTTGAAAAGCGTCTCACCCCTAGACTTGCAAGACTGGGATGCGCCCTTCAGCATATCCATCTCCTAAAGCTTCTCTCATCCGTTTACTGCCAATAAACGGGGGATTCGACACTACATAATCCGCCTCTGGCCACTCCGCTGGACGAGGGTTTAGATATTTGAGAATCACCACCTGATCGCTGGGGTCGGGCACCTGCTCCCCCGTCACCGGGTGCAGCATCGTCCGCCCACCCCACCGCGTTCTCACCTGCCCCGTCTTGGCATCCACATCTGGCTCAGTGCCATCGTAGGCCAGCACCGCATCGCGGTTTTCGATATTGTTAAACGCCTGCAACACCGGCTCTGGCGGTTCTGCATTGCCATAGCGCTTAAAAAACCACTGCAAATAGCCAATCCAGATCACCAGCTCTGCAATAGCGGCAGCACGCGGGTTGATCTCAATGCCCAAAAACTGCGACGGGTTAATTTGCTCCAGCACATTCAGCTGCACATTGCCCGCCACATCCACCAGGCGCGTCTGTACCTCCGCCTCTAGCCCCTTGAGCAAATCGAGCGACACATAGAGAAAGTTGCCCGTACCACAGGCCGGGTCGAGAATTTTGATCTGCCGCAGCTTGCCTAGAAAGGCGCGAATCTCTTGCTCGGCCTTTTTGCGCTGGTTAGCGGTGGGGTCTTCTTTGCCCGCCTCTGGCTCTAGCAGCCGCTTCACCTCTAGCTCAATGTCATCCCACTCCTGGCGCAGGGGTTCCATTACCACCGGGCGCACCAGCCGCTCCACATACGACCGGGGTGTGTAGTGGGCACCCAGGCGGCTGCGTTCTTTTTTCTCTAGCGCCCGCTCCACCAGGGTGCCAAAAATGGCGGGTTCTACCTCCTTCCAGTCTTTTTCGGCGGCGGCTAGCAGCACCTCAAGCTGGGCCTGGGGCAGCTCAAAGGCCGTGGCATGGCTAAAAAAGCTGCCGTTAAACTGCAACACCTGCTCAAAGCCAAAGGTGCCGCCTGTGTTCATGGTCTGCCACAGTTGCTCAATCTCGGGCTTAAAGGTGGCGGGGTTGGGTATCCAGCGATCGCGCAGGGCTTTGGTAAACAGTTCGCCGGGCAGCAGTTCCACATCTTCGGCAAACATGGTAAAAATGCAGCGCATCAGAAACTGGGCGACTTGTTGCGGATGGTTCCGGTTCCCCTCTCCCACCGGGAGAGGGGCTAGGAGTGAGGGGTTAGTAGTTAGGGATTGCCCCTCATCCCCAACTCTTCTCCCTAAGGGAGAAGGGGGCCGGATCATGTTCCCCTCTCCCCCAGGGAGAGGGGCTAGGGGTGAGGGGCTGATCACCTCCGCGATTTCCCTCAAAACTGCCTCAGTCTGGTCAAATACAGCATCATTGCTAAACCGCAAGACCGTTATGCCATTAGCCTGCATCCACTGATCACGATCTTGATCTTTGAGTGTTTGAGTCTGGTGTACCGCGCCATCTAGCTCAACCACCAATCGAGCCTCGTGGCAGTAAAAGTCAGCGATGAATTGTTCGATCTTGTGTTGTCTGCGAAATTTTGCTCCTAGAAAACGACGCGATCGCAGCAGCTCCCATAAAAGAACTTCTGCGGGGGTCTGACTTTTGCGGAGTTCTCTAGCCCGCTCGATAAATTTATCGGGAATTTGCCGCCAGCGCCCCGTTAAACGAGAGAACTCACCATCCCATTCCCTCCAGTTCCCCTCTCCCGCCGGGAGAGGGGCTGGGGATGAGGGGTTCTCCTCCAGCCACCGCGACAGCTTCGCCAGCTCCGCCGCCACCTCTCGCGTGACCTTGGCCCGCAGCTTTTCAGGGTTGAGCGACTGCGGGTCGGTAAAGATGGCCACAAAGCGATCAAACACCTCCGGCTGCCGCAATTCGGCCAGGCTGACCCGCTGCCTGGCCCCGTAGCTGCCATACTCGCCGCTAAATCCCTGCCAAATATCAAACCGATAGCCAATGTCGCAGGTGATCAGAAAGGGCGGCTTGGTGGGGCTATCGATCAGCTGAATGTATTGCCGCGCCTGGTTAAAGGCCCCCTGCATCTCATCGTCATAGATCTTGGTGCCCCGCTTGCCGTGGCCTTTGTTAGAGCTAAAGCTGCCCTGCTTGGCCTCTAGCAAAAAGCACCCTTCCTTATAAAAATCGGCCCGCTTGCTGCTCTGCCCTTTTTCGCTAAAAGTCCTGATCGCCTTCTCAAACGAGTAGGTATCGCTGCCCGAGCTGTCTTTGGGCGGCGGGCCATCGACCCCCAGCGCCGCACAGAGATCTAAAAAGAAGGGCTGAGAGTTGGCCTGCTCGTTGCCTTCTGAGCGCTGCCATTTGTCGATAAACGCCTGGATGCGTTGGGTGTTGTCGGGGGTCATAGGGCAGGGCGACGGGGCTTTTCCTTTTTTCAAACCTTAACCACAGATTCCGGCAGCCTCCAGATCTTGCTCCAAAGCTTAACGATCGCACCCGGTAGCCCAATTGACCAAATGGGGGAGATCCCGCATTCTAGAGTGGTTCTGGCTAGATTTGCCCCACGTTAAGAGGAGTCCCCATGAGCTATCGCATGGATCGCCGTGCCTACGCCGAGACCTTTGGCCCCACGGTGGGCGATCGCATTCGCCTGGCCGACACCGAGCTGATTATTGAAGTCGAGCAAGACTTCACCACCTACGGGGACGAGGTCAAATTTGGCGGTGGCAAGGTGATCCGCGACGGCATGGGGCAGTCGCCGATTGGGCGCGAGGCCGGGGCGGTAGACCTGGTGATCACCAACGCCCTGATTCTTGACTGGTGGGGCATTGTCAAGGCCGACATCGGCATCAAAGACGGCAAAATTGAGACCCTTGGTAAGGCGGGCAACCCATACATTCAAGACAACGTTGACATCATCATTGGCCCCGGCACCGAGGTAGTGGCGGGCGAAGGCATGATCGTCACTGCCGGGGGCATCGACAGCCACATTCACTTCATTTGCCCCCAGCAGATCGAGACTGCGATCGCCTCGGGCATTACCACCATGCTGGGCGGCGGCACCGGGCCAGCGACGGGCACCAATGCCACCACCTGCACACCAGGGGCCTGGAATATCTGGCGGATGCTGCAGGCCGCCGATGCCTTCCCGATGAATTTGGGCTACATGGGTAAGGGCAACAGCGCCCAACCTGAGGCTCTAGTGGAGCAGGTCAAGGCCGGAGCCATGGGCCTCAAGCTGCACGAAGACTGGGGCACCACCCCCGCCACTATCGACATCTGCCTGGGGGTGGCCGACGAGTACGACGTGCAGGTGGCGATCCACACCGACACCCTCAATGAAGCGGGCTTTGTCGAAAATACCATCGCCGCCTTCAAAAACCGAGTGATTCACACCTATCACACCGAGGGGGCCGGGGGCGGCCACGCGCCCGACATTATTAAAGTGTGCGGCGAAGCTAACGTGCTGCCGTCATCGACCAACCCCACCCGCCCCTACACCCGCAACACCCTCGACGAGCACCTCGACATGCTGATGGTCTGCCACCACCTCAGCCCCAGCATTCCCGAAGACATTGCCTTTGCCGAGTCGCGCATTCGCCGCGAAACCATCGCCGCCGAAGACATTCTCCACGACCTGGGGGCCTTCAGCATGATCGCCAGCGACTCCCAGGCCATGGGTCGGGTGGGCGAGGTGGTGATTCGCACCTGGCAGACCGCCCACAAGATGAAGGTGCAGCGAGGGCCGCTGGCGGAAGATAGCGATCGCAACGACAACCACCGGGCCAAGCGCTATATAGCCAAGTACACCATCAACCCCGCCATCACCCACGGCATCGCCGACCATGTGGGGTCGCTAGAGGCGGGCAAGCTGGCGGATATTTGTCTTTGGAAACCAGCATTCTTTGGGGTCAAACCCGAAATTGTGATCAAGGGGGGGGCGATCGCCTGGGCTCAGATGGGCGACCCCAACGCCAGCATTCCCACGCCCCAGCCGGTACACATGCGACCCATGTTTGGCAGCTTTGGGGGGGCGATCGCCGCCACCAGCCTCAGCTTTATCTCCAAAGCGGCGATGGAGGCTGGCATTCCGGCTCACATTGGCCTCACCAAAGCTACCGCTGCCGTAGCCAACTGCCGCAACCTCAGCAAAGCCGACATGAAGCTCAACGACTACCAGCCCCGCATTGAGGTCAACGCAGAGACCTATGAAGTGCGCGCCGACGGCGAACTGCTCACCTGTGAACCGGCCGATGTGTTGCCCATGGCCCAGCGCTACTTTTTGTTTTAGACGCCGGTTCTCAACACCTGTTCTCTACAAACGGGATCAGGGGTATCAACGTAAGGCGGGACAAAGGGATATTGGGTGCAATGTATTAATGAGCACCCTGTTGAGAAGAGATAAAAGGCTCTGCGGCATTGCCCAGAGCCCGGTATCGTTACCGGTACGAATTCAAATCGGGAACGATG
>JBBSKN010000188.1:0-5155 GCA_038256265.1 Phormidesmidales cyanobacterium | reverse complement strand
GGAAAGTTGTCTCCGATTGGATGTGAGCTGAGGGGATGTCTGGGCTGAGCGATCGCCCCGCCTAGGCCTCCGAAAATCCCCCGCCTCACTACCCTAGCTAGATCTGCGGAGCTTGGGGGCAGAGGTAAACTTATACGACGGCGAAAGAATTCTCCTAGCCGAGGTCGATATGCTTTGCTAGGGGCGGTTGAACGCTGGTGGGGGCGGTTGATATCTCCGGTTTAATATCTCTGGTTCCTTTGCTGGGTGTGGGTGCGCGGGTTTGGCGGTGGAGTTTAGGTGGTTTCGCCGACCTGCGGGAATGCTGTAGCTGTCGTGTTGTGCTCTCTTGCTAGCCATGAAATTCCCTGTTGCCGCTGATGTCTCCTCTGCCGGTAGACCCCAGGCATCGCCTTCGGATGCTCGCCAGGGCGACTGCTTTCGGCAGTGGTTTGCCCAGGGTGATCGCTGGGCTACGAGTGGGGTCTATGACCGCGCCCTGCGCTGTTTTGAGGAAGCGGCTATTCTGGCCCCTGAGAATGTTGAAGCGTTGGTCTATCAGGCGGTGTGTTTGATTCACCTGGAGCTTCCCCAGCAGGCGCTAGCAGTGGCGGAGCAGGTGCTGGCGATCGCCCCTGACCACCCCCAGTGCTGGCTCTATCGCGGCGTGGCGCTGCATCGACTGGGGCGCTATGAAGAGGCCTACGCCAGCTATGCCCGGGTTCAGCCATCTTCAGTAAATCTGAAATAGATCAGGGGCGACAGAATCTCTCAAAAGAGTACACTTGAACGCATTGAGATAGTTTTTGAGCGTTGACTATGACTGGGGTTGCATCACCCACGGCGGCTTTTCCTTCGTTAGAAGCGGCCCTTAAACATCATTTTGGCTACGACCAGTTTCGCCCTGGGCAGCGTCCGGTGATCGAAGCGGTGCTTAAAAACCAGGATGCTCTGGTGATCATGCCCACCGGGGGCGGCAAGTCGCTGTGTTACCAGCTGCCGGGGCTGCTGAAGCTGGGGGTGATGGTGGTGGTGTCGCCGCTGATTGCCCTGATGCAAGACCAGGTCGACAGTCTGACCGACAACGGCGTGGCCGCCACCTGCCTAAACAGCTCCCTCGACTACCCCACCATTCGCCAGCGGGAGGCCGACTTGCTGGCGGGCAAGATCAGACTCCTCTATGTGTCGCCAGAGCGGCTGATGAGTCCTGGCTTTTTTGGCCTGCTAGAGCAGCTGATTAAGACCGTCGGGGTGAGCGGCTTTGCGATCGACGAGGCCCACTGCGTGTCGGAGTGGGGTCACGACTTCCGCCCCGAGTACCGCCAGCTGTCGGTACTGCGCGAGCGGTTTCCCAAAATTGGGGTGATGGGGCTGACCGCCACCGCCACCGAGCGGGTGCGGGGCGACATTGCCCAGCAGCTGCGGCTGCGCGACCCGCTGGTGCAGGTGTCGAGCTTTAACCGCCCCAACCTGTTTTACGAAGTGCGCCCCAAGAGCCGCGACGGCTACCAGGAGCTGCGGCGGCAGGTGAAGCACCATGAAGGCTCGGGCATTATCTACTGCCTCAGCCGCAAGCGGGTCAATGAGCTGGCGGAGAAGCTCACCGCCGACGGCGAATCGGTGCTGCCTTACCACGCGGGCCTGAGCGACGACACCCGCCGAGAAAACCAGACCCGCTTCATTCGTGACGACGTGCGGCTGATGGTGGCGACGGTGGCCTTTGGCATGGGCATCAACAAGCCCGACGTGCGCTTCGTGATCCACTACGACATTCCCCGCAACATTGAGGGCTATTACCAGGAGAGCGGGCGGGCGGGGCGCGACGGCGAACCGGCCCACTGCACCCTGTATTTGGCCTACGGCGATGTGGCCACGGGGGAATATTTAATTAGCCAAAAGCCCGACGAGGCCGAGCAGCGCATTGCCCGCCAGCAGCTCAGGCAAATGGTTGACTACGCCGAAACCACGGTGTGCCGCCGCCGGGTGCAGCTGAGCTATTTCGGTGAGACCCTGGAGGGGCTGTGCCACCAGTGCGACAACTGCACCAACCCGTCTCCCATCGAAGACTGGACGGTGGAGGCGCAGAAGTTTCTCTCCTGCGTGGCCCGCTGCCAGGAGCGCTTTGGCATGGCCCACATTATTGATGTGCTGCGCGGCTCTAAAAAGCAGAAGATTATGGATCTGCGCCACGACCAGCTCTCGACCCACGGCATCGGCAAAGATCGATCGGTGGATGAGTGGAGATTGCTGGGGCGATCGCTCCTCCACCAGCGCTTAGTCGATGAAACCACCGACGGCTACCCGGTGCTCAAGCTCAACGCCGCCAGCTGGCATGTCTTGCGCAAGCAAATCTCTGTCGAGGTAGCGGTACCCAAGGATTTTTCCCCTGGCCCCGCAGAGGCATCCACTATCGAAGACACCGCTGAAGTGGCGCAGCTTTTAACGGTGCTGAAAGCTTTACGTAAAAAGCTGGCTGACCAGCAAAGCGTGCCGCCCTACGTGGTGTTCCCCGAGTCGGCCCTGCGACAGATGGCCCAAACCCGCCCCCAAACCACAGATGCCTTTGGCCAGGTGTCGGGGGTGGGCAGCCGCAAGCTGGCCCAGTACGGCGACGTGTTTACCGCCGCCATTCGCCAGTTTTGTGCCGACTATGGCCTGGAATCTGACCCCGGTGCAGCGCGGGGCCGCTCTCGCCCGGCCCGAGAGCGTCGCCAAACCGTGGGCGACACCCACCGCCACACCCTCGAACTCCACCGCCAGGGACTGTCTATCAACGAGATTGCCGACCAGCGGGGGCTCAAGGCTACCACCATTGCCAGCCATCTAGAACAGCTGATTCGCCAGGGGGAAACGGTGGCGGTGGATCAGCTGGTCAGCGCCGATCGCCAGCGAGCCATTGTGGACGTGTTGGTAGATATGGAAGATGGCTCGCTGACGGAAATGCGCGATCGCCTCGGCCCCACCTTTAGCTACGAAGACATTCGCCTGGTGCGCGCCGCCTGGCAGATGGAGCAGCCGCCCTAGGGACGCCACAGATGCCATACTCAAGTTCTAATACTAAATTCTCCTTGGCTACCCTCGATTCAGCAGGGCAAACAGCCGTTTGCCCCTACGGTTAGGTATTTTGGGAATCGGGGCTATGTGACTCGGATTTGGTATAAGGCGTTATTTGTTCTTGCCAATTAGCCAGGTCGGCGGGGGTGTTGAGATTAGCCAGCATTCCCACCGTCTCGGCGGTCAACGCAATGGGCACAACAGACCGCTGGTTTAACCAAGGCTGAAACGATCGCCCTCCCGTTGACAGGTACTGCCGCAGATCGTCTAGGGCAGTGGCTCGATAAAACCCGCAGAGGGGTTCCCACCGACCCTGGCGCTGGGGTAGGTAGGCCAGGGCCGAGGGGGGCAGGGCAGCCAACCCCTGCCGCCAGGTGCTCAGCCCTGGGGCCGAGAGGTTGGGCAGGTCGCAGGCCAGCAGCAGCACCCATTCCGGCCTAGCCTGCGGCTGGGCTTGCAGCACCTCCAGCGCCTGAACCAGCGCCACCATCGGCCCAGCAGGTTTCTCCGGCGGCTCCGGTGCGGCAGGTTCCGCAACAAAATTTACCGAGGCGGGCAGCAGCGCCGCGTAGCGCTGGGGCCAGGGGGTGACCACATACACCGCGTCGGCACCGGCCAGCGCCACCCCACAGGTGCGCTCGATCAGGGTTTCAGCCCCCAGAGCAATCAGGGCTTTGTCGTGGCCCATGCGAGAGCTGCGGCCCCCGGCCAAAATTACAGCGGCAAGAAATGTCATCGGGATCTGGCGATCGCCATACAGGTTAGGACGCGCTTTAGGACGTACCACCAGCAGGGTCATGGCTTGCCCTGGGCTACGGGGCGCTGGGCCACCCGGCGCAGTCGCGCGGTGTCGGCCCAGGCCAGCCCCTTAAAGAAATAAATTATCCCGGTGAGAAAGGCCAGGCCCATGTAAAACAGGCGAATGCCCCAGCCAGCCCCGTCAAAAATCATCGAAAACACGCCCGGTTGAATGCCGCTAAAGCGAGTCAGCTCGGAGCGAAACCACTTTTGGTCATCGGCCATGCGCTGTAGCTCGGCGACGCTGGCAGGCAAAATCGGCATCCGAGTAGTGGTGGTGTAGTAGCCCCAAAAGCCGCCGCCGCCGCCATCACTGCTGAGGGCTTGATTGGCCAGGGTGGTAATTTGCTCGCGGGTTAGGTCAGACTCGGCGGTCAGCTGGCTGAGCCACAGGTGGTGCCGCAGCCAGTAGCTGCTAAAAAACACCAGGGGCAGGGCGACTAGCAGGGCAATAGACTTGATGCCCACCGCCGTTTTAGCAGACAGGTGGCGGCTCGCCCCGCCCAGGCCAAAGCCTAAGAGCGCAAACAAAACAATCACGCTCAGCTCAACAATCTCAAGGCTCTTGAGCCAGCCGCCGAGAATCGGGATCGGGTGCAAAAAGATCTCAGCCGCCCAGGTGATGAGCAACCGCAGGCCAATGACGGCGGCGGTAATGGCAAAAACCGTCAGCAAATATTGAGGCATATTGCCCGAAGGGCGCGGGGTGGGCATGGCTGGGGCTAGGGGAGCAGGGCAGGGTGACGATCTCCCCTAATAATAATGATGCGGGGCCAATGGGCGATGTTTGGTCTAGAAAAATAAACTTTCTCGGTCTGGCTACTCGGTTTTCAGCCGGCCAATTTGGCCAGGGGCAAAGGCTCCCCGTTCAGTCACGATCGCCGTGATCAAGCCAGCGGGGGTAATGTCGGCAGCAGGGTTGTAGAAATCTGCCCCATTGGGAGACGTCACCCGGTCGCCCAGGCGATAGATCTCTTCAGCCGGGTGCTCTGAGATGGTCATGTCGTCTCCCCGAGCCGCAGATAGATCGACCGTCGATAGAGACGCCGCCACAAAAAAAGGAACGCTGTGGGCCTGGGCCACCAGGGCCAGGCTGTAGGTGCCAATTTTGCTCAGGGTATCGCCGTTAGCCGCGATCCGATCGGCCCCGGCCAGCACCCCGTGGATCAGCCCCCGCTGCATGCAGTGGGCGGCCATGCTGTCGGTCACCACCGTCACCGGAATGCCCTCCTGCACGCACTCCCAGGCGGTGAGCCGCGACCCCTGAAACGTGGGGCGGGTTTCGGCGGCATAGACCCGCTCTAGACGGCCCTCTCGCCACAGC
>JBBSKN010000187.1:0-5371 GCA_038256265.1 Phormidesmidales cyanobacterium | reverse complement strand
TGTTATTGGCTGGTGTGGCTGGGGTAGTGGCCAAGATGGCCACCGCTAAGCCCAAAGCCGCCCCCACCGATGCCAAGGCCAAGGCCGCTGATGCCCTAGACGACCTGCTGGGGGGTGGCCGCAAATGACTAAGTGGATTATCTTTTCTCCCTTTCTACTGGCCGCCACATTTCTGGGCATTGGCCTGGTCGCAACCTCCCTCGATACCGAGGGCAAAGACATTCAGCAGCTAGCCGAGCGCCGGTATAGAGCAGAGGCGCGCAGCTTGTTCGAGGGCGACATGATGAGCGCTACCCAAGACCTGGCCGTGCAGCGCTACCAGTCTGGGGTCTGCGTCTACGCGGGCAACAGCGTCGAGCTACAGGAGGGGCAAGTTTACCAGCTGGCCCCCAGCGACTGCGTTGTCGACAGCTACGGCAGAACCGGGCTAATTGGCCCAGGTGGTGTTCTAGGCCAATTAGCCTCAACCCAAGATCGGCAAGTAATTCAGCAATATTTAGGGTGGTAATTATGACAAAGGCAGTATTCAACGACACGGAGCGGGTTGATACCCTGATCGGCTGGGCCATTCTCATTGGGGCTGGGGGGGTGCTCTTTTACTACCTGGCCCTCAACCTATTTCCCTACGCGGACTTCTTTGGGCAACTGGTACGCAACCTAGTCCCTGATGAGTTCATCGGGGCTGGCATCCTCAGGTCAGTTGCCACACTCTTTGGCTGGGTAGTTGGCAGCATGGCCCTAGTAGCCGTGCAGAGCGCAGAGGCCTGGCCGGTGCTGCTGGGTGGCTCACCCAAGGAAACTCGCACCGACCGATGGGAGCAAAAAATGTTTGTGGCGTCGACGGTGGCCACCTTCGGCTATGCCATCGACGCCTTCTTTTGCGCCCGATTCTGGCCGGTGCTCAAGGTTCCCATGGAGCAATTTAGGTTTGCCCGCATGTGGCAGCTAACAGACCTGGGCAACATCGCAACGACGATAGTAACCATGTTTGGGGTGGCGGTCTACGTGCTGCTCTGGCGCTTTGTTCGGAGGGCCATGTAGCCATGAGCGACCAACAGATTGACGAGTTAAAAACCGCCCTACGCCTGCAAGTGACCAACCGGGCAATCTCAAACGCCCATACCCGCCTGGGCCTATCGGGGCAGATTAGCGCGGCCCTAGTCGCCCTCTGCTACCCGGTGGGCATCATCGTCGCTGGCCCCATCGGGCTATGGGCCATGATTCTGCTAGCCGCAGCTGTGGCCGGTGGCTCACTCGCGGCCATTCGCCAGGAGAGCGCCGCGATCGCCAGTGGGGATGCTACCAAAGCCCGGCAATATCTCTCCCCTGAAGAACTGATTGAGTTTAACGATGCCGCTACTCAGATTCAGGCCGCTGCATCAAAAAAGCCGATGGGGGCAGCAACACCGACCGCCCAGGAGTCTGGCAACAATGCCCAGACGGCTCCTGGGAGTGCATCGGCTGATGTTGCCCCTGTGCTGCTACCTGTCGCCCCCTGTGCCCTAGATGATGCCGCCCCCCACCTCCTACTGCTGGGGAGAACTAGGGAGGGCAAGTCGGAGACTCTAAAGCACCTGATCGGGGATGCCCCCACCGTCTGGTATGTCACCAGCAAGCACACCGACCTCATTCCCGACCATTGGCGGGGCTATCGGGTCGGCGGGCCTACGCTGCCTGAGCAGATGGGCTGGTTACTGGATCAGTGGGAGGCCAGGTTTCTAACGCACCTTGAGGGGCAGACCAGCGGGGGGGAATGGTTTGTCATTGATGAGGCGGTAGGCATCATGCGCTCGCTTGAAACCAAGGGGGCCAAGCGAACGGCAATGAGGCTTAAAGGGTTTATTGTCGAGCTGGTCACAGCCGGGGCAGCTGTGGGGGGCTATGTAGGGCTGCTCAGCCAGACCGGCAACAGCGGGCCGCTCGGGATTGACCTAGACCTACTCAAGAACTTTTCGGTTGTCTCCTGTGGCAAGCGAAAGAAAAAACAGGCGATTGCGGCCTTTGAAAAGCTGACCGAATTGCGCCTAACTCCAGAGCAGACCCAGCAGGTTTTGACGATGTCTGGTTACGTCCAGCTCTGGGAAAATGACGGGCCGTGCCTATCGCAGGTAGAGCCATCAAAACTGCCAACTAAGCAGGTGGAGAAGTGCCCTATTCTCGACACACCCACCGCCCCCAGCATGGCCACAGAGCCGACAGAACCCAAACCCTTAGGGGTGAGGGTACTGGATTATCTGAGAGGGCATGGGGAGGCCAAGACGGCGCGTGAGATTCGCAACTCCTGTACTCAATCAACTGATACCCCAAGGGCATCAACTGACGAGGTTAAAGACCTACTTTGCCTCTTAATTTCAGAGGGGCAAATTCAGCGGTGGGAGGATGGCAGCGCCGACCGCTACCAGGCAACTGGCACAGGGGGGGGTGTAGGTGTAGGTGAGCCAAATAAAAGGGTGTAGGTGCCCCTACCTACACCCACCTACACCCACCTACACCCCAAAATCTACCTACACCTACACCCCAGCACCTACACCCACCTACACCCAACTGTCACAAGGCCCAGAGAGCTATTTAGGATTAGGAAACATGGCCTGGCAATGCCCTTACACCCCACTCGAATTGTTAGAGTTTAACCCCCACGGTTTTGACTATGGCGCTCGCGTAATTCTGCCCGATGGCCGCGCCGGTATGGTCAGCAAGGTGGGCTATAAATACGCCTGGGTCGATGCCGATATCGGGGCAGATTGGCAAGGCTATTTTGCGGATTTAAGGCCCTATGCACCAGCTGAGGTATGGGTGGCCAGGGTGCAACAGTTGAGTCTGTTTTAGCGTGAAATTTCGTGATTCACAGCCGCCACCGTGACCTAACGGGACGGCTTAATTTTTACCCACACGCAGGGATATTTTTGGATAGGTCGCCAGTGCTACGCCCCTACTCGGGGCGATCTCGGGGGGAGCCACACAGTACGCCAAAGTTAGGGTAAAAAACACGAAGCCCCCAGCAGCACTGCCCTGATGGGGGTGGGATAGTTCAGGTTAGACGACACCAGCGAGGTATCAAAAGCTATGAGCCATCACCATGTGATCGCATAGCCCACAGCATCGCTAAACCGATTGATGGGTGGGGTTTAGGAGGGTTTGGCCCCGCCAGGGATGGCGTAATGTCTGAACGGGTCAGAAGCGTAGCCCTCCTGGGCGTAGCCACCTCTGGTCTTGCGCCATTTGCCGCCCGATGCCGCCCCAGGGAGTGAGGAACTAGCAGGGGCGGCCGCCTGGGGCCGCCTGATGCCGCCAGACGTGAGGCACAATAGCCTCAATGGAATTTCACCATTTGCCCTTGGCCAGCGCCAGGGGCTTTGTTTTGACTACCGCCGGAGATACAGCACCACCAGCACGGCAATGCCTGCTAGCCAGAGCAGGTCAAAACCCAGGCCGGTGTTATTCCCGGTGTAGAACATCCAATCAGCAGGCCAGTCCCCAGAGTCCATACTCAACACCCACGCGACCAGGCTATGGTTCCCCAAACAAAACCCCCACGGCCAGCGGTACCGGTGGGGATTAGTTCTCAGGGTGCATCTACGATTCAGGACTCCTGCCCGCTGCTTGCCTATGGTGCCCTCGTCGGTGAGGGCGGTAGCAGGGGTAAGCTGTTTGGCGTAAATGGAATTTCACATCTGCCCCTGGCCAGAGCCTGGGGCCATTGAGACGTCAGCACCGTTCTAATATGGGGGTTGAGTAGTAATGGATACTGTTGGCGAAGTCAAAAGCGTCCCTACGCCGCCGGATTAAGCGCTGCAAACCGCGAGGTTCGAGTCTTGGCATGAGGCTCACCGTTCAACCAATTCACCACCCGCACAAGGTTCATCGCAGCAGCGGTCAATAGGTGCTGTAAGTGTGTTTTTGCCAGCCCGATGTAACGCGTCCGTCTCATGCCGAAAGCACGGATGCCCTGGGAAAGTGTGCCCTCAATACCTGCCCGGACGTTGTACCGAGATTTCCACTCCTGCGTCAGTTGTGCCTGCCTGCCTGCGTGGAGCGCCTCATGTTCCGCCTGGGGGCGTAGGGTGATTGACCTAGGCTCCGCTTTACTCTTTGTGCACAGGTCTCGATTTTGGCAAAGACGACAGTCAGTACGAGAAAACTTAATCCGAATAGTGGGGTTGTCCCAAGCATCCTTTGAGGGTGTCCAATTCTGGCTTTGCTTACCGGCTGGACAGGTGATCTGTTGCTTGTTCCAGTCGATCTCAAACGTGCTGAGATCGTAGGCATCAGGGGCTTTAGCCTGCCAGCTCACATCTGGACGGACTGGGCCGATTAGCTCAATCCCAAAGTCTTCCAGGCTTTCTACCAACAGCGTCCCATCGACATACCCAGCATCTACGATATGTTCTTTGGGCAAGAGTGCTTTTCTGTCCAAGGTTTCGTGAATCGGCTGGCTCTGGTCGGTGTCTGAAATATGGGCCTGAGTGGTTTCGACATGAGTGAGCAGGTGAATGCTGTTCTGGTCACAGGTCTCGCTCAGGTGAACCTTATAGCCCGTCCAGGTAGTGCTGCGTTTGTTGCCGTATCTAGCCTGTGGGTCATAGGGTGAGTCATAGCGTTGACCGGCAGGTGGTAAGTCCTTCGCTGAGCGCAGCCGAACTTGACCTTCCTCAACAAAATACTGATGCACCCACGTTTGTCGCAAGATCTCGACTGACGGAATTTCTCGTAGCCAGTCCGGGCCATCATCGTAGATCGCGTTGAGTAGCTGCATGCCATCTTGGCCAATCGTTTCGGCATAGGCTTGACGAGCCGGAATGCTTTTGGGCAAGCGGTACTCTTCGATAGCTCGGCTGTAGCGCTCAAACCAGTTCTGGGGAACCCACTCGCTTAACCATCTGGGCGCAACCGTGGCTAAGTCATTCAGCGTTGCTCGCAGCGTTTCGCCCACGCCCTCCAACCGATTCAGATAGCGGATGGCTGCCAAGACATGAGTTGAGTCTGTTCTTTGTTTCCCACCTGCCTTTAGCCAGCCTTTTTCTTGGAGCCGCGCCAACAAAATATCCAGCATTTGCTCTTCTTGCTTACCACTCAGCAGGCGAGTGCGAAATTCGCTCAGAACTGAGAAGTCAAAGCCCGGGTCAGTTAGCTCCAGGCCAAGGGCGTACTTCCAGTCGATCCGGCTGCTAACTGCTGCTGCCGCCTGGCGGTCTGACAGGTCTTCTGCAAATTGCATGACGGAGACTAAAGCTAAGCGCCAAGGGCATTGAGCGGGCTGACCGTGGGAGGGGAATAATGCCGCAAAATCGTCATCGCTATAAATTGAGCCGAGTTCATCGCGGAGGGTCAGATAACGGTTCCCATTGGGAAAGGCTTGTTGAGCGATGCGAGC
>JBBSKN010000186.1:0-5488 GCA_038256265.1 Phormidesmidales cyanobacterium | reverse complement strand
CCAATACCTCGCCCCTTGCTCTTCCGGGTCGATCTCCGAGAGATTCACTTCTGAAGATGGTTGAATCGTCATGTTCATTACTCTACCGACTTTTGCCTGTTTCGCAATAGGCTCGTCTTGTTGCGGTGACTAATTACCTTGATTCTTTTTTGGGCAGTGCTGAATTGAGCGATGGAAAACATCCGAGGTTTTTAAACCTCTGGGTAGCTGCTACAAAGACTTTTGCAATATTGGATGACTTTGATCATTCAGCAACACGGATCGGGCGATGCTGAACCATCATCAGGGTTTGAATCAATCCGTAGCCATCTGGTAACTTTTATAGACTCTGCCATGAAGATAGATTGGGGCCAATGATAAATCAATTCGTCATTTGACCCACCCGATCACAACATTTTCTTTACAATCATGCAAAAGTCCGGAAAAGTCTGGGTTAATTTGGGAAGCCCCATTTTCAGGTTCGCTGGCTAAGTCATGGAACCTTTAACCTTCAATGATACTCAGAGCCTGCTTCAGGGTATTCAGAAGCTCTACACCCTCCGCAATTTCGATACCTTTGGTGTGGATGCGCTCACAATCCTGAATCAGCTTGTTTTCAGTGACATTCCTAACTTCCATGTCACTCACGTCCGAACACACCAAACTTCAATTACCTTCCTGCCCGACTTTCCTGGCTTTACCCCTGAAGTGGAACGGGTGATACATCAATATTTTGGTGAGCATCCAATTGTTCATCATATGCCGCAGACACTTAATGGAGTCTATAAAGTCTCAGATTTTATTAGTCATAAAAAACTTCAGTGCCTTGAGGGCTTTTATCAGCAGTTTTTACGGCCTTTTGGAATAGAAGATCAGATAGTATTTTTCTTGCCGAATGCTAATTTGGGCAGTTGGGGCGAATTTTTGCAAACAAATACAGCTCTAGTAGGATTTGCGCTGCATCGCCCTCAACGCAGCTTTACAGAGCGCGATCGCCTCATCCTCAACCTCCTACGTCCTCATTTATTTCAGGCATATCGAAATGTTCAACAGTATCAGCAATTACAGCAAGATTTAAGCCAGCTTCAGCAGTCTCTCAATTATCTCGGTTTGGTGATTTTAGATGGTGAAGGGCAGATACAGTATGTTGCCACTCAAGCCGCAGTATGGCTAGAAAGATATTTTGAAAAACCTACAAGCTCTCTCCAACTCCCAGATCATTTGTGGGCATGGGTCAAGCATCAAGTCGCGAACTTCACTGATAAACCAGACCTGCAAAAAGCTTGTTGTCCGCTTCGGATCGAGCAGGCTGGCAAGCGGTTGATAATTCGTTTAGTTGTCGAACTACTGGGGGAACGATACTTACTTTTGCTAGAAGAACAGGCCCTATCTCTGTTGAATTCACTAGATCTATTGGGCTTGAGTCAGCGAGAAACTGAAGTTTTATTTTGGATAATGCAAGGCAAAGAGAACAAAGCGATCGCTACCCAACTAGGCATTGGCAAAAGCACAGTCCGAAAGCATCTGGAAAGTATTTATCGCAAATTGGGGGTGCAAAGTCGAACCGAGGCGATCGCCCAGGCATTGAAAAAGCTGGGAGTTCTCGATCCACTACCACTGAGTTGATTGCTAGAGTTTGCTGGGATCGCTAGAGATTAATCGGTGCGGCGATCATTTGAATATCTTGAACCTGATGCCAGTGCAACATCTAATCTGCCGCCGTCTTAACGCAACACCCATCAAGCTCGCCCGGAGCGGGTACCCCATATGCTCTACGGTAGCCTCAGGCATAGACCGCACCATCAAAATCCTCCACGCCCTCAGCTACGCCGATTCCAACGACTGGAGCGATCCTATCCCGATACTGCCAAATAGCAGCATGCTGGGTGGAGTCCCCGACCAGTGGATGGTGATTTTGACTAAAACGCTACTGGTTGAACCTAAGTGCAACTTGCAGCAGGTTGCACTTAGGTTCAACTAGCTTGGGAGCCCCTCCCCTACGCGCCCGGCCATTCTTCCTGGGCTTCGTCCTTCGTATTAGTGTGTCGCTCAGGGGTCTGGCGCTCAAAGGTGATGTGAATGTTGCGGCTTTGCTCGCCGTCCGCCGCTACCGCCATAATCGGGTAATCAATATTGCCATCCTGGAACGAGGTTTGGAACCGGAAGGTGCCATCCTTAGAGAGTTCGATGGGGACGCCTGCCACTGTGACCGAGGCATCGGGTTCGGTCGCGCCGTAGACGATCAGCTCGGCATCGGCCACCAGCCAAAACTTGCGGGGGCGCAGCGGCGGCATTGAGGCACCTAGGCCAACCCCCGACATGGTCAGCCCCGAGAAGCCAGACATCGTCAGGCCCGACACCCCAGACATCGTCAGGCCAGGGAACTCTGCCCCTGGGCCAGGGAAGCCAGACAGGGTAAAGCCCGAGACCCCAGACATAGTCAGGCCAGGCACCATGGCCGCTGCCCCCAGCCCCGCCCCTGAGGCATAAATAAAGGAGCTGATCGGCGGTGCCATCGACCCACCCATATGCTGCATGGAGCCAAACAGCGAGCCGTCGATTCGCAGGGCTTCTCCGGCGTGAGATAGAGCGTAGAGCTGTTCGTGCAGACTCGCATCGGCCCCTGTGGTGCTCGGGTCTACCAGGGTCACAATGGTCTGGCCGCGCAGGTTGTCTTGCCAGGCGACGGTGAGAAAATGCTCTTCACTCCAGTCGGAGGGGTAGACGGGGGGAATGCGAATGGTGTTGGAGCGGGCCAGCACCAGCCAGCGACCGTCGCCCGCTAGGTAGCCAATCTCGACCTGGTAGTCGCGATCGCTCACCGGAATCTGCATGTACCATTCGCGGGCGATCTCGTCACAGCCCACCTGCTGAAGGCTGTGGGGGGCCTGGTGATTGAGGTTAATACCCGTCACATCGTAGAGGCGCAGGGCTAGCTGTTCGCCCCCCTGACGACGCAGCTCTTCTTTGTGGGTGTGGGGCGTATCCCAGTAGGCGTAGGCCCATTGGGGGTCGCGGGCCATCAGCACAATGCGGCTGTCGCCGTAGCCGTCGGGCAGGGGTGGCAGGCCATCGTCAATGGTGGAGAGGTCTAGGTCGCCATCGGCGGGGTGACCCACCACGTCAAACTTGCTGGCTTCTACTGCCGCCTGGTCTTCGGTGCTGGTCAAAGAAGCTGCCGCCGCCCCGGCTAGGCCTGCTAGCCCCAGGACAGCAGGAATCGCGGGAGGAACCACAGCGGGTTTGGGTACTGGCGGCGCAGCCACTGGCGCGGGGGCCGGAGGCACTTCAGCCACGGTGATAATTTCAGGCGCTGGCTCTACCACCGGGGGCATCACTACAGGCTCTGGTGCAGGTTCTGGCACGAATTCTGGCGCGGGGGGCACCGCTGCGGCCACCGGCTCAGGGTCTGCTAGGGGCACCACGGCAGGCTCAACGGTTGGCGGCAGGGGATGTTCAGGGGTGGGAGGGGCGATCGCACCATCACCATCAACGGCACCAGGAGCCATACCGCTTCTGCCGCGACCTATTGCCCAGGCCAGGCCGCCCAGGGCCAGCAGGGGCAACAGCAGCCACCACCAGGCAAAGCCGCCGTCGTTATCAGCCGGGGCGGTTTCGGCGGGGGTCTGGGCCACCGGAGCTGTTTCAGCCGAGGCCGCCACCGGGGTTGCTTCGGGGACGGGGTCAACGGGGGCGGTTATGCCGGCCGCAGCGGCTCCGGCCTCGGCTACCTGGGCCGCCGTCAGTGCTGTTGCCCCGGCGGCCGAGGTGGCATAGCCCAAAAAGGCCGCCACCGCCGGGCCAGGTTCACCCCGATAGACAAAGTAGCGGGGCTGCGAGTAGGGGTAGCGGGGGTCGTCGGGCAGGGTCTGGTGCATGGGCACGATGGTGACCCCGGGCTGGTCGAGCACGTGGGGGGCGATCGCCTCGTCGCTGCTGGTCACCTCAACCCCCACCTCGGTGCCGTTGTAGGCCGCCTCAAACTCTTGCCTGAGCGCATTGGCAGCGTAGCCCAAATTTGGGGAACTCTGAATCGACAGCGCAGTACCCGAGGGCACCGTTTCCGGCAGTGAGAACGCTGGAGCCTGGGCGACCTGGGCCAGGGCAAACTCTCTCAGGGCGGGGTGGGCTGCCGGGCTGAGGGCAAACAGTGCGGCAACAAGAAGCTTGACTGAATACTGCATCGTTTGACGGGGGGCAAAGAACTGAAGGCTAGGTAAACATACCAAGTCCACAGGTAAAACAGGCGTATGCTATCTCGCAAAACCCGTTTATTAACCCAGATTTGGTGAGTACTCAAGAATTACGCTCAACTATTGCAGCATTCGCCAGGGGAGTCAATGGTAAAGCACCAGCGATAAGCACAGCCAATACCCGCTTCAAATGCCCATATTTCCTAAAAAATCCGCCATTCTGACCAACCAACCTCAAACGCCACCACGGCCAGCATCATCAGTAAATTTGCTTAGGCCCCGCAGATCTACCTCACGACCGGCAAAGCCAGTCAGGCAAAAATTATCAAAATAGAATCCGAAAAACAGAATCCAAAATCACTTCAAAAAATTGCCGCCCCTGCGGGCCTGTAACCAGCGAGTTATCATGGGAAAGCCATTGACATTTCTTAACAAAATCCAAGTCAACTGCCCCGCAAGACTAACTACTTCATGACGGTTTCTTCCCCCGATTCCAGCGGCATCAAAGGCTTTGTGGAAAGGCGCATTCTCCTGGGGCAGCCCCTGACCTCAGAACTGGCAGCCATTTTGCTGGTGTACTTTGTGCAGGGCATCTTGGGCCTGGCCCGGCTGGCGGTGAGCTTTTTCTTAAAGGATGACCTGGGTCTGACCCCGGCAGAGGTGGCCGCCCTTAGCGGTATCGCCACCCTGCCCTGGACAATCAAGCCGGTGTTTGGCCTGCTGTCAGACGGGCTGCCGATTTTTGGCTACCGACGACGGCCCTACCTGATGCTCTCTGGACTGTTGGGGGCCGGGGCCTGGCTGGCTCTGGCGACGGTGGTGCAGACGGGGTGGGCGGCGATCGCGGCCATTACCCTCAGCTCCCTCTCCGTCGCCGTCAGCGACGTGATTGTCGACTCCCTGGTGGTCGAGCGCGCCCGGGGCGAATCTCTCGGCAATGCTGGCACCCTGCAATCGCTGGCTTGGGGTACCTCGGCGGTGGGGGGCATTCTCACCGCCTACTTGGGCGGGGCGCTGCTCCAGCACCTCAGCACCCGCGCGGTGTTTGGCATTACCGCCACCTTTCCGCTGATTGTCTCGCTGGTGGCCATTCTGATTGTTGAAGACCCAGTTGACTCCCCCAGCTGGGCGGTGGTCAACCACCAGGTCAAGCAGCTGTGGCAGGCCGTCCGCCAGCGCGCCATCTGGATGCCCGCTCTATTCTTATTTCTCTGGCAGGCCACCCCCACCGCCGATGCCGCTTTCTTTTTCTTCACCACCAACGACCTGGGCTTTCAGCCCGAGTTTTTGGGCCGGGTGCGGCTGGTCACCAGCCT
>JBBSKN010000185.1:0-5607 GCA_038256265.1 Phormidesmidales cyanobacterium | reverse complement strand
CTCTTTGACCATCCGTTTCCTGACCTCTTTGAGTCTGTCTTGAGTACTTTTACAGAGTTACCTATGCCTAGACGGGCTACTTCGTCACAACAGCCCCATCCCTGGTACGGACAACCTGTCCCGGCTTAAGTTGATACCCATTCCCAACGGGGTTCGTTTGCTAGGGAGGGCCGATCTACCACCGTGACATCGGGTTCATAGCCCGTATTGTCAGTAATCTTGAGGATGCATTCCCTAGGAATAAAGGCAAGACGCTGGCTTCGATCAATCGCCTGATTCAAAACCTTAGCAATAAACCCGGCGATCTCAGAATGCTTGCCTTTGGGCTTTGGCATTTCAATAATGGTTCCACGGCGCAATTCATAGCGCTGGTCTGGGGTATCGGGGTACCAGGCCAGAAAGTCGTCAATGGCGATCGGGGGCTTGTCAAAGGCGGCAATCATGGGGGTCTAGGCTCTTGCCAGCGATGGGCCAAACTATGGGGACTCGCCCTGGATTTATACCCAAGCAAACAGACGGAGGACTTTCGCGGCGCTCAGGCGCTTACCCTGGTTCAAGGTACAGCTCGCGCGGGGGTCGCCTTATAATAAATTTAAGCGCAACCCACCCCCAACGGCATTGTTTACATGGGTAAGTGACCCAGCGGAAGAGAAGCCGGGTTTCTGGGCCAAGACCATAGGAGAGGGGCAAGGCCGAGAAGAAACCAGGTCTCTGGTCTTTCGCTGGTGCTGGGGGTGGCGCTGTTTGGCGCAGGCTGGGGGCTGGGAGGATATTGTCCGGGGCCGGCGATCGCCGCTCTGGGTCTCGGTTCCGCCAATCCCATTCTGTTCATCGCCGCCATGCTCGCCGGGTCGCTGGCCCATAAAGCCCTCACCCACCGCGCCCAGAGTTAACCTAAATTTGTGCTGCGATAGTGCTGCGACCGGCGAAAAATTCGCTACCCTAACGGTCGTATAAGGTGTGGCGGTAAACAAATGGCGGCTATGGGACGTATTGGCACAATTGCGGTCGGTCTGGTGCTGGGGGCAACCTTAGCCAGCGGTGGGGGGCCGGCTGCCGCAGACATCTCTGGGACTTCCCTGGGGCAAAAATCACCAGAAACTCAGCTAAAGCACACGCGCTCAGAGCGATCGCAGACCTACCGCACCGCCATGCTGTCGGCCTACGCCGCCGCCGAGCGCCAAGACTACCACACGGCGCTGATCAACTTTCGCCGCGCCCTGGCGGCTCGACCGGGCGATCGCTACGCCACCGCCGGCATTCGCAATATGGAGACCTACATCGCGCGTGATCGGGCCGAGGCCGCTAAACAGGCCGAAATCATTCAGCGGCAAGAAACCCTGGCGGCCGCTGTAGAAGCTAGCGACTGGGCCTGCGCCGCCGCCTCGGTGGATCGCCTAGTGGAGCTGATTCCCCCCGACTCTGCCGATCGCGCCCGCCTGATTGCCTACCGGGGCGAGATCACCGGCTTCATTCAGGCCCGAGCAAACTTAGACCAGTGGTCTACGGTATGCCCCGGTGGTCAGGTTTAGAGAGTGGCCAGCCCAAAAGGAGAGCGCTGGCACGGCATAATAACAGGTGGGCTAACGCCTAATCCATTTGTCCTATCGCTCTCTGCCCATCACTCTCTGGCCATCGCTTTCTGTATGAACTATCTGGTCGCCGTTTTAGACAATCGCATCAAAGCCGAAGAAGCCTATAGCGCTTTAGAAGAGGCCAGTCTGCCCAAGGACAGCATCGATATTTTGGGCAACGGCTTTAAAACCGCCGACGAATACGGCCTGATTGACCCCGCCAACCAGGCCTGGAAGCAGATCCGCCTGATGATGCTGTGGCTGGTGCCCTTTGGCTTTATCGCCGGATTTAGCTTCAACCTGATTACCGGGCTAGACACCTTCACCTTTACGGGGCGGCTGGGCAACCAGATCATCGGCGGGCTGTTGGGGGCTATTGGTGGGGGAATGGGGGCCTTTATCATCGGCGGCGGGGTCGGGGTTGCAGTCGGCGGCGGCGATGCCCTGTCCTACCGCAACCGCCTCAGCGAGGGGAAATTTGTGGTGGTGGTGCGCGGCTCTGAGGCCCTGGTGCGTCAGGCGACCCCCATTTTGAGGAAGTTTCGACCTGAGACGATTCAGGGCTACTCGGGGAGCTAGGGTCACGCCATGCCCCCCACTAGCAGTTGAGCCAGCAGCGGCATTGGCGGCCTCGGCTGCGGCGCGCTGCTGGCCCGCTACGGCTACTAGGTCACCATCTGTGAAAGCCACACCATCACCTGTCTCTACTGCGGCTCTCGCCAAAAGGTCAGATTCTCGCTAATCGGCTGGAGCGTCGTGCCGGGGTAATAGAACTGTAAGATGCGCGGGTAGGCCCAGCCCAGGCTGCCCAGGCGGTAAGAGCCCGCCTGGCTCAGACCCACGGCATGGCCCCAGCCGCCGCCGACAAAGCGGTAGCCGGTGAGCTGTCCCGGTGCCCCCTCGGCCCCAGCGCTGTGAATCGGTTCGATGTAAAACAGCAGGCTGCGGGGGGGGCGCAGCACACGGACAATTTCATCTTTTTTAAGCTCCACAATGCCGATGTCGGTTTCTACCTCCACCACCTGCACCCGGCCTGAGTTGGCCCGCTCGGTGACTCGGAGCGATCGCACCTGACTAAACCCCGCCAGCGGGTGCTGTCTGCGCCCCAGGTAGCCCTTGAGGTCGGCGGTGATCTCGGCCAGAGTGCCCTCGTTGCGCCAGCGAAACAGCGACCAGCCCACCTCGTTAAACCCCTCGTTGAGGGCAATGAACCGCCGAAAGGCTGCTTCAGAATTTAGCGGGTATTGATTGATATCCCACAGACCATAGACGGTATCGACCACGGGGCGGAGGTAGGGGCGGTCTGGCCCCTCCCACACGTCGCTGAAGGCGGCGGTGATGCCCCCACTGGTGGAGGAATAGAGCGCGTCTACCAGCTCGTTTTGGTAGGTGAGCACCTGCCCCTGGGTAGCGGCGATCGCCTGGTCGGCCACCGGGGCAGTGCCCGTCAGCCCCCGGTACACCTGGCACTGGGTGTCGGCACAGAGTTCGTAGTCGTCGATCGCAAAGCGGCGCAGGTTGCGCAGGGCGTAGGTGCGGGCTAGCACCGTCTGGGCCTGAATGGCAGGCACCGGCGCACCCGCCCCGATCTCGTGGGGCACCACGCCACGCAAGTAGGTCTCAATCGGCACGCTGTTGACCAGGGTGTAGGTGCCGTAGGTGTTGGGCTGTACCCGCAGGGTGCCACCGTAGACACGGGTGACGGGCGGGTCGCCGGGCTGGGTGACGCGCACTCGCCCGCCGCTAGCGCGAATGTCGAAGGCATTGCGGTTGTAGCGGTAGCCGTTGGCCTCGAAGTAGGTGCGCGGTATTTGGCCGATCACCTGGCTGTCGAGAAAGACTTCGTTGTAGCCCTGGTCGTGCAGGTTTTTGACTAGCAGACGGCGCACCAGGGGGCTGTCATACTGCTCGCGGTTAGCCCACACCTCCCAGCTGTCGGGCTGGGCAATCTCAGGCTCAATGCCGCGATCGCGCCACTGCTGGGCGCTAAATTCAGCGGTTTCAAAGCTGCGGTGGTTGCCGAGCACAATGCGCTCGCCCAACCGGGCCTCGGGCAGTTGCTCGGGGGTTAAGCCGATAACGACTCGGTTGGTGGTGACGGTTTGCGGCTGGCCGTTGGTCTCAAAGCTGAGCACCAGCTGTTCGCCAGGCAGCGCTTCTAGGGTGATGCGGTCTTGCAAGTCTTCACCAAAGCGCTGCACAATGCCCACCTGGATCACTGGGTTTTGGGCGGCGGGGGCGGGTGCGGCGATGGCGGTGGTGAGGGCGATCGCAACTCCCCCCACGGCACTCAGCAACCGCCGTGATCGCCGGTTGCCCAGGGGTTGAAACTGAAATCGGGGCAGGGAGAGCGTAGCCATAGTGCTCTAACGAAATAGTGTTCTACCCGCCGTCTGTGCAGTCGGGTCAAAGAGATTCTAGCGGCTTCAGACCCTTGAGGGTGGGAATCTTTTCAAGCCACAGTGGGTTGAGAATAAGATCCTTCTGGCGTGGTTGGGTTTCCTGTGTCAACCAAATCTACAGGAGATCTGCGATCGCCCTAGGGTTTGGGCACGGCGATCGCGCATGGATGGGTAAAGGATTTCATGTGCTTAGGGTTGGTTGTTGGGTAAGAAAACTATTGGGGGAGTTGGGTTACGCTAGCGCTTCACCCAACCTACAAGCTCAACAGAGAAGTTTACGATTGGGAGTTCCGCTCATTGCCTACATCTGAAAGGATAGTAAAATCTGCTTGAAGCCTGTAATGGCTTCGCTTTTAACATATAATCAGCTAATAAGAATTAGGAATTTCCGATATGGCTTTAGATCAACTTGAGGCATTTTTAAAGAAAATGAAGTCTGAACCTGCACTTAAAAAGGAGGTGCTCGGAGCATCAACTGCAGATGATGTTGCGCGAATAGCACTAAAACTTGGTTTTGAGTTTTCAGGTGATGAATTACTGAGAATGTCAGGAAAGAATTTTGGCGGAGTTACTGTTATAAAAAACGTTCTTCCTGGGGAGTATAATTAAAGCCTTTTGAATATCTAATTTTACAAGCATGTCAAACTAGCTGAGCTTCATCTTCTGTCGCATGGTCAAGCTTCTTGGGATCAATATTCAAAGGCGGGTTAGCCTGCTCCCAAGCAATGGTTTGCTGTAAGACTTCGAGTGGAGACACTTTGTCGTGTTGAGCAGTTGCCAAGGCGAAGCCAAATGACTTTTGGTGGATTGCCAGACACCAGGGTTAGATCGTGCATGCCTGCATCTTTTGAGGCAATCATCAAATTGTTGTCTTTCGCAAAATCCCAAACTATTGGGTCGATTGTTGCTTTCATGTCTACATCTCGTACATGAAGCAAATTTGGGAAAAGATCGCTCAAGCGATTTGGCAACTTGGGCGATAAGTTTTCATCAAAAAGTGATTTCATGCCGATAGAGGAGCAGTCATAAACCGACGTTCGCGATCAGCAGCATAGGCGATGCAGGCTTTTAGGTCTTCTCGCGTCAGGTCGGGAAAGTCATCGAGAATTTCGGCTTCGGTCATCTCGGAAACTAAATACTCAAGCACTTCGTAGACGGTGATGCGTAAGCCGCGTACGCAAGGTTTGCCGCCGCGCTTGTTGGGTTGGATGGTGATGTAGTTTCGGTAGTTCATATTTGAACCCATTAATGGGGTTTTCTCCAGGGTTATTTCATTCTAAAAATGGTTTTGAGGGTATCTAGACCAAATTGGCAAAGACGTTGAGCCTGAGCCATATTGGAGAACTCATTGGCGCGGTAGAGATTAAGCGCGAAGTTCCGGGCGACAGCAAAGATTTGCGGCAACTGATGCATGCGGATGCGGGACGCATCTTCTCCCTGGGTCACATCGCGGACATGATGTACCTTGTTTTCGACGCCCCAATAGCCCCGGGTAGTGCATTAGTCTGCGGGATAGAGGAAAATTTAGGCTACGCCATCGCGATGACAAGGAAGCCGACCCCATGACGATTGAGATGACCTGTCCCACCTGTGGGTCTCACGATATCTCTAAGAACGGCACTACGCACCGG
>JBBSKN010000184.1:0-5626 GCA_038256265.1 Phormidesmidales cyanobacterium | reverse complement strand
TTGAGAGCTTGTTGTTGTTCCGGTGTCATGGTGGTGACCTAGCGTGCGACTGGTCTTATCCTCACCGATTACCCCCTCATTCACCAATAGTCCATTTCCCTTGAGCATTAATACTCATCGCCAAAGTGACGTGCTCCCGTGAGAATGTCACAACACGGCTCAGAATGATCGGTTGCTGTCGAAGCTTCCGTTGGGACCAAGTAGTTGTTTGTCCATGATGAGGGCATAGATATTGTGCATCTATTCTGACAGTCTGACTCACAGGTATGCTCCTGCCTAGAGCAGGTTTATGAACGCACCGAATCTGATGACATTGCTGGTCTGCTATCTGATTGGATGATTGCTGCCGATAACCAAACTGCCGATCCTGCCGCTTGGCAAGACTGTCTAGACTGCCTGCAAAAACTAACGCCCGTTCAGACGCATTAAAATCGGGTGCGTCACGCAAAGTCATGGCGCACCCGAAATCTATAACGAGGCCTTGTTTCTAAGCCTTATTCCAAAGTTCTAGGACTCCAGCGGGGGGTAGCCAGCTGGCGATCTCCTGAATGCGTTCTTCAGTAAGCTCGCTTTTAGTGGCCGAAAACACCGCCGATACAGCCCGCTTGCAGGCGGTTTCTCGGTCTTCACGGGTGCTCTCTAAGCCACCTTCGTTGGCGACACGAAACAAAAATCGATCAGAGTCGATTTTGAAAATGCCCGGCCCCTGCCAGGGTGGACGCACCCGGCTGAGAAACCCTACTAGGGGGTTGGTGTCCTTCCACAGGTCGGTGACCTCCATTTGCAGCGCCTTGTCTGTGGCGGGCATCATCTCTTCGTGCAGCTCGTCGGCTACGCGGTCAGCGGCGTCGGTGGTCATTAGGTCACGCATGACGCGAAACACCACTTCGGTAAAGTCGCGGGCTTCGTAGGGGTCTGTAAAGTCGCCATCAGCCATAACTTTCTCTAGGAAAGATCGGTCGCGGTCGGCGATCGCCGCCCTAGTGCCATCGGCCTGGGCCGACGGATTTCTGTTGATTGTTCCATCTACCATGGTGAATCCTTGCTTGATCTGACAATCGGTTTGTCCATGATTATTGTTAAAAAAAAATGGGCCGCTCAGCGTCTCTCATAGGTGCCAGTTGGGCTAGGTCAGAAGATAGAGATAGAAGCATGGTCGGGTGATCGCACTTTTGCTCAAGGGCAAAGCCGCTGAGAGCTTCGGCGGCGGGTAACGGGATACACATACTTTTTTGTGGCAAAACTTATTCTGGCTACCGCTATATTCCTGCCGCCAGGTACGAGCGTCTTAGAATAATGAACGATTCTTTGACGTTGAACCCTGAGCCTGAAACCCTAACGTTCCTATCCCTATGCATCTCCCTGAAGACCCTGAAGTGCCTGTGCAGATTAATATCGTGCCGATGATTGATGTAGTGTTTGCGGTGCTGGCGTTTTTTATTCTTTCTAGTTTGTTTTTAACCCGTAGTGAGGGGTTGCCGGTGGCGTTGCCGGGGGCTGAAACGGCTGAAACTCAGGCCCAGCGGCAGGTGGTGGTGACTCTAAATGAGGCTGGGGAGCTATCGGTGGGCAATCGGACGGTGGCTGATGAACAGCTTTTGGAAGCGATTCAGACCCTGGGAACGGTGAGCGATGGTGGTCTGGTGGTGATCCGAGCTGACCAATCGGTCAGCCATGGTCGAGTGGTAGCGGTGATGGATCGACTGCGGGCCTTGCCGGGGGTGCAGCTGGCGATCGCCACTGAAGGTAGCCAGCCCTAGGCCAACCATTCTGCGGAGACGAGAACTCAGCGCCTGGGTTGCAAACTATCTTGCAGAACATTTAAATTCAACAATAATATGTGGGTCGCGGCTAGTTTATGGCCAAGGGTCACAGCTGAAGCTAAGGCAAAGAAAGTGCAGGCTTAAGATTATGGTGCTACAGCTGATGACCCTGCCGGTATGGCTGGTAGAACTGGTGCAATTGGTATTGGTGCCGCTGTGTTTTGTGGTGGCCTGGACCTTGGTCGGGCTGATTGGGTGGAACCTAATGATGGCGGCTCGAGATGGGGTGGCTCGGGCAACGGAGATGCACAAAATTCCCTGTGCGCAATGTCGTTATTTCACCAATGACCACCGGCTGAAATGTCCGATACATCCGCTGGTTGCCCTATCAGAGGCGGCCATTGACTGCGCTGACTTTGAGCCCGCAGACATGATGTAGACCGTAGAAGAAATCTTTTGCTTTTTTAGGATGGCTCTTGGGTTAACGGGATAACTCGGGCGATCGCCTCTTTGATGAAAGCCTGCATGAGAGCGTCGCGCTGATTAATGCGAAATTGCTGTTCAACTACCGCACCCATGCCGCCATCGCCCCAGTTTTGGTTTTGGCGAAAGTATTCCACAAAGCTTTTGCCAGCGATGCGGGTCAGGTAGGCGCCGCTGGCTCCCTTGAGGGCGCGACCGGCGACCAGGGTGGCCAGGTTGGTCTGTAGCCCCAGAGCCAAGAGGTCTACGGTGCCTTTGACTAGGCCCAGGCCGGTGAGGGTTTTGGCGACCGATAGGGCCAGGGCTTTGCCTTCTTCTAGGCTGACGTCAAAGCCATAGACTTTGCTGAGCTCGACCACCATTTGGGCGTTGATGGCGGCGGTGGCAAGAAAGTCTAGGCCAGGGAGAGGGGTGACGGCGATCGCCCCCGCCCCCAGCCACTGATAGCGGTCGATGATGGCGTCGGCCTGGATCTGGCGCTCGCTGTCGATCAGCTGACGGGCAGAGGCCCCGATTTGCTGGGTTTGTAGCAGCAGGTTATCGGCAATCAGGGTTTCGCCATCTTGGCGCAGCAGGTCAGCCAGCCGCGCTCGAAGGGGCACCAAGTTCGGGCGCATTTGCAGCCAGCCACCGCCGACCTGGGGGAGGGGCTGCGGCAGGGCGGCGACAGCCACCACATCGTCGGGGCTGAGGGTAGGGGCAACGCGCGATCGCAGTTTTTTGAGCAGCATCTCTAGATCGGCCTGGGGGTAGCGATCGGCTTTGTTGAGCACCAGCAACAGCCGTTTACCCATGGTCGTCAACCCCTCGAGTACTCTGTACTCGCTTTGGCGCAGATCATCGTCAACGACAAAAAAAATCAAATCGGCCCCAGCGGCAGTTGCTCGGGCCGCCTGCTCTCGCTCTGTACCGGCTACGCCAGCCTCAGCAATGCCAGGAGTATCAATCAGCTGAATTTGCCGAGAAATCTTGGGTAGCTGCCAGGTGTAGGTTTGATCGGTTTGGGTCGTGCCCATGGCCGCCCCCACTTCGCCCAGGGGCTGCCCCAGCAGACCATTGATCAGGGCTGTTTTACCCGCCGAGCCGACGCCAAACACGGCAATGGTGAGGTCACGATCTGCGGCGGCAGACTGCAACGCCTGAGCCTGCTGCTGTAGAGCCTGACGCGCCACCTGGTCTTGAATCTGCTCGACCTGCTGCTGTACCGCCAGGAGACTGGCCGAGGCGGCGGCTTCTGGATGGCGCGGAGCCGCAGGCTGGGGGGGACGACGGCGAGGCCGCAGGAATGGCCCCAGGCGATAAAGCCCAAAGCCTAGAGCACCTAACCCCAGAACCACGATGGTGCCAAGCACAACTTGAGCCAGCAGAGGCGAGAGCAGCGCTAACAGATTGTAAAGGCGCAGTAGAGAATCGACAAAAACTAAGACTGCCCCTAACCCCAGCAGCAGCCCTGCTACAACTAAGCCCCATCGCCACTGTGCCATACTCACGTCACTCCACTAAGGAGGGCTACTCCATGAAGGGTGGTTTGTGAAGAGTAGCGTAAAAGCAAACCTTTGGGGCCAATAGGGCCGGACTATTTATTGTCCATTTCGCTGAAGCCTGGCAATCTAGCCAAGGCTTTCAGCATCAGCGAATCGCTATGGACGCAGTCAAATCTTCGGGGCTGAGGTGGGCGTTGAGAACTTCGCCGTCTTTGAACCAGACAATGCGCTGGCTGGCGCGGGCCACATCGGGTTCGTGGGTGACCATGACCACGGTAATGCCAGCGGCGTGGAGGTCGGCAAAGATGCCGAGCACGTCGTTGGTGGTGTGGGTATCCAGTGCGCCCGTGGGTTCGTCGGCTAGCAAGAGTAGCGGGTTGTTGACGATCGCCCGCGCGATCGCCACCCGCTGCTGCTGCCCGCCCGAGAGCTGGGTGGGCTTGTTGTTGATGCGATCGCCCAGCCCCACCCGTTCCAGGGCCTCGGTGGCTCGCTGGCGGCGCAGGTCGCTACGCACCCCCGAGTAGATCATCGGCAATTCCACATTTTCTCGCGCCGTCAGCTGGGGCAGCAGGTGAAACTGCTGGAAGACAAAGCCGATCTTCTGGTTGCGAATGTGGGCCAGGGCGTCGTCTTCGAGGGTGGCCACGTTCTGGCTGTCGAAAAAATATTCTCCGGCAGTGGGGCGATCAAGGCAGCCGATCATGTTCATGGCGGTAGATTTGCCGGAGCCAGATGGCCCCATGATGGCGCAGTATTCGCCGGGGTAGATGAATAGGTTCACGTTCCACAGCGCCCGCACCTCGGTGTTGCCCGAGCCGTAGACCTTTTGCAGCTGGCGAAATTCGATCAAGGGGTCGGGCATGGAGTGAAGGGGTGGATGGGTGGATGGGTGAGGCTAAGTCCAGGTTAGCGTAGGCTTCCAACGTAAATACAGGCGATGACGCTGACCCACGAGTGGTGATGCCCTACCGTAGGCCTGACTGTACCCGCCAGAGGCTGGCGTAGATGCCGTTTAGCTCCAGCAGTTCTTCGTGGCGGCCCCGTTCGACGATTTCGCCCTGGGCCATCACGTAGATGCAGTGGCAGTGGCGAATGGTGGAAAGGCGGTGGGCGATCGCCAGCGTTGTCCTACCCTGGGTGATCACCGCCAGCGATCGCTGAATTGCTGCCTCGGTCTCATTGTCCACCGCCGAAGTCGCCTCATCGAGCACCAAGATCGGCGGGTCTTTGAGAATGGCGCGGGCGATCGCCAGCCGCTGCCGCTGCCCTCCCGAGAGTTTCTGGCCCCGCTCGCCCACGATGGTGTCGTAGCCCTGGGGCAGCTGGGCGATAAACTCGTGGGCCTCCGCCAGCTTGGCAGCGTGGAGAATTTCGTCGGGGGTAGCGTCAAAGCTGCCGTAGGCGATGTTTTCGGCCACGGTGCCTGAAAACAAAAACACATCCTGGCTGACTAAGCCAATGCAGCGGCGCAGATCTTGGGGCAGCAGGTCTTGAATCTCCTGCCCGTCGATCAAAATGCGGCCCTGCTGGGGCTGATAAAAGCGCAGCAGCAGTTTCACCAGGGTGCTTTTGCCCGAGCCGGTGGCCCCCACCACGCCAATGCTCTGCCCGGCGGGGATGTGCAGCGAGAGGTTTTTGAGCACCGGCTGGCGGTTGGCGTAGGCAAAGCTGACATTCTCGTAGCGTACGTCCCCCTGCACCTGCGCCACCGGCAGCGGGTTGCGCCCCGGCACCAGCTCAATTGGCTCATCTAGCAGGCCCAGCACCCGGCGCACCGAGGCCATCGCCCGCTGGTACTCGTCCATGATTTCGCTCAGCTGGGTAAAGGGCCACAGCAGCCGCTGCACGATAAACACCATAAAGCCGTAGGTGCCCGCCGTCAGGGTGCCGTCG
>JBBSKN010000183.1:0-5667 GCA_038256265.1 Phormidesmidales cyanobacterium | reverse complement strand
TTAACGGAGTCAAACTATAGACGCTCACTAAACGAGGTTTAGTTAGGCAGCAACAGGTGCAGCTTTACGAGCAAAGGGTACGATGTTGTTCGCATTTACGTTTGTTTTGAGCCTTGATTTACGAGAGTGGACTCACTCTCGACCTGAATCACAGCGTGACTTTCGTCAAAACGTCGAAACCGTTACAGCCCCGCGCCGTTGTGTCTAGATCAATTATAGATCATCGGATTGGGGATCATGGCAACTATTCTTCGGCCCAGGCGCTCGGCCACGAGATCAAGCAATCCCTGGAGGTTATTGCCCGATCCCTTTGGCTTCGCCGTCATCCGCCTGGGTTCAGGGGATCAGCCCGTAGGGTCTGCACCCATTCTGAGCGAAAACCACCGTAGACTAAGGGCACAGGCTACAGGCGGCGGTATAAATTCCTTATGCTCACAATAACCTTTCGTAATCTCGATGGTGTAGTCATCAAAGTATAATATTTACTTAATAGTCCTGTTTTTGGTGAGGGTTGTCTATGGGCAGCGCGCGCCTAGACGGGCTTTAGTTAATCAACGTATTTCATATTCCACCAGCATTTTGCCCCCTGGGCAGCTGTTTGCAGCACTAAGGACTTTTACCCCTATGACCACCACCACCAACTCTGGCAACGGTAGTGCCGAAACCCCTGAAAAAGAGCCTGCCGCTAGCCGCCCTGCTCGGGGTAGTCGTACTAAGCGTGCGTCATCTTCGGGAGATCTGGTGAAAGCCAACTCTGAGGAGCACAGCGTGCTCGTACTGGCCGACAACAGCCGCATGATCGAAACCGATAGCCTACCCAACCATCGTCCGATCTCCCTGGGCACCTTTGAAATTGTGGGTACCCTTGATCGCGCGGGCAAGCGCCCCATCGGTGCCACCACCTTCGAGATTTCGACTACAGATACGCTGCCGGGTCACCGCCCGATAGAGGTGAGTACTATGCATGTATCTGACCTCCACACACTGCCCGGCGATCGCCCCATTGCCCCCAATGAGATCGATCCCTCGCCGTCGGTGCTGATGGGCTATCTAGACTAGGTGCTGCTAGAAACCCGGTCGTCTTGGCCACCGGGCTTCTCTGAATTATTTCCCAAAATTTCCCAACAAAAAAGCTCCTCAGACTGAGGAGCTTTTTTGTTGGGAACAACTGCAAGTTGCCTACGCAGTGGCCGCAGTCGGTGCAGCAACAGCGGCAGGGTAAACGCTGATTTTCTTCTTGTTCTTGCCGCGACGCTCAAAGGTGACGATGCCGTCTACTAAAGAGAATAGGGTGTCGTCGCTGCCACGACCGACGTTTTCGCCGGGATGAATCTTGGTGCCCCGCTGGCGGATCAAAATGTTGCCGGCGCGCACAGACTCACCGCCGTAGCGCTTAACGCCCAAGCGTTTGGCGTTTGAGTCGCGCCCGTTACGAGTACTACCTGTACCTTTCTTGTGAGCCATGGGTGTATTCCTTCAACCTACCTACTGTTTAATCTAACCCAAATTCAAACCCAGCAGCGGGGTTTTGCCCGTGGGAGCACCACAGATTCTATTGTGGACTTGGCCAAGGGCATGTCGAGAGACTTAGCTTTCGGCGTCGGCCTCAGCGGTTTCTGCCTCTGCCGGGGGGGCTGCTTGAGCCGCAGCTTCGCCTGCGATCGCCTTGCCGCCCACCTCAATGGAGTTGATCATCACTCGGGTGAGTTCTTGGCGGTGACCCTGCTTTTTGCGGGTTTTCTTTTTGGGCTGCATCTTATAGACGATGATCTTACGGCCCCGCAGGTGGCTAACCACGCTGCCGGTGACCGTAGCCCCTTCGACCACCGGCTGGCCGACGAGGGCTTCGCCGTCGTTGTCTACAAACAGCACCCGCTCTAGGGTGACTGCGTCGTCTACCTCTAGGGCAAGGCGATCAATGTCGTAAAACCGGCCCGGCTCTACCCGCAGCTGCTTACCACCTGCTTCAACAATTGCGTATGTCATTTGTTACCTCATAACCGCCGTACAGGTGCCAACTGACTCCAAATCTGGAGAACTATTGCTTAGGGCGTTAGCCTTAGAAACCTGATCCGAGCGCATAAATACAGTCCTTTATTATTGCGAGCCGGCTGCTGCTCTGTCAAGGGGCGTAACTACATCTGTTTTGTCCTGATGCGCTGTTTCTTTGCCTGGAAAGGGAACTGGGAGTTCTAGGCAGGGCGTGCATGGATATTTGGCTTGTAGCGACTCAACTACTGTTCGGTGGAGTGACGACGCCCCCGGCGGCTAGGCGCAACCCACCCGCGGAGGCCACCAGGGTAGCGGTAATGACCGCCAAGCCAAACAATTGCTCTGCTGCGCCAGAAGATGAGGCGACCCGAGAAAATTGCTCGACCACGACCATGGCAACCGTTTCGTTAGAGGAGTCTTCTTTAGGGACCCCTCCTGTAGAGGTATCGCGGGAGGTATTGAGGCCTGTTGATCGGCCGCCGCTATCAATGAATGCTGCGGTTAACCTCTGGCCCGGGCCAGAGGCGGTTAGAATGCCTGTGCGACCGCCGCTGCCGCCGCTGCCGCCGCTGCCGCCGCGCCCCCCGGCAGTACCCCGGGGCAATACCGGGCTGAAGCCGGTAGACGGGTCGCAGCTCTACCAATTTCGAACGGCGACCCTGCAATCGGGCACTCTCTACAGTCAGGTTGCGCCCCAGCAGTACCGTGACCAGTGGCAGCGAGTCCTAGACACCCCTACCTACGACCAGTGGCAGGTGCTGCTGGCCCAAGAGGCTGAGACCATGGCTCGCATTCAGGGGCAGCGATCGCTCACCATAGTCGTGGGCGACTCGCTAGCCCTGTGGCTACCCCTAGACGAGCTGCCGCAGGGCCAGCTGTGGCTCAACCAGAGCATTTCGGGAGAAACCACCACCCAAATACGGCGGCGGCTGCACTATTTTGCGGCTACCCAGCCCCGGGCCATCCACATCATGGCGGGCATTAACGACCTCAAAAACGGGGCTACCGAAGCCGATGTGGTCGATAACCTATACCAAATGATCACCTGCCTCAAGCAGCAGCACCCCCAGGCGCGACTGGTGGTGTATTCGATTTTGCCGACCCGATTGAGGGAGCTGCCCAGTGATCGTATTCAGTCGGTCAACCGGCAGTTTGCTGCTCTAACCGAGGGCCAGGGGGCTACCTTTGTAGACCTGCACCCCAGCTTTAGCGACAGGCAGGGGCAGCTGCGGCCCGAGCTGACCACCGACGGGCTGCACCTGAGCGCCCAGGGATACACCCTGTGGCGAGCGGCCCTGGTGAGTCACTAAGGACTACGGGTCACGGGATTGAGGCCAACTCCCTGGGATTAAGTTCATGGTGGGGTAGCGCAGGGGGCAGGGGGCAAGGGTGCAGGGAAGGCTGAGTGGGTGTGACACCGCCGCGCCATAATAGGATCAGCTATTGACCTATGCCAGAGCGAATCACCCGTGCCAAAGCGATCTGCCAAACCCAAGCTGGGACGATTGGAAAAACTCGACCCCACCGACTATTGGCAGACCCAGGCCGACTTTCAGCAGTGGCTCACTGATGAGGAAACCCTAGAACTGCTGAGTGAATCGGTGGGTCTGGGGTTTTCGCTCACCGCAGACCCACCCGCCGAGGGCTATGTTCTGCTAACCGAGGACGACACCGCCGCCGTTGTCTTGGTGGCCGCTCACCTAGATACTCCGATCGCCGCTGACCTGGGCCTGCTGTTGGCTTGGGCCGCGGCTGAGGATGCCGTTGTCGTTCTGTGGGTGGCACCGGAGTTTTCCGCCGAGGCCGTGCTGACCATAGACTGGCTGAACCAGAACAGCGAAATCACTTTTGTGGGGCTCACGGTGGATCTGTGGCAGATTGGTAAATCGGCGATGGCGGCTAACTTTATTCCCACCTGTGGGGCGGTTGAGGATGACGGTGATCCCCACGATGAGGATGATGAAGCCGATGCACCCCCTGAAGCGATACCTAGTGAGCCAGAGCCAGAGCCGGAGCCGGAGCCGCTGAGCGAGCTTCAGCAGGAGAATTTGGACTTTTGGACGGGCCTCTGCGATCGCATGGATCGCCGGGGCACCCTGGTCAAACCCGGCTCTCCCGCCACCGCTGCCACCATGGGCTTTGCCATTGCCCGCGCCGGGTTTCGCCTCAATGCCATTCTTGACCGCGACCACGGCAGTCTCTACACCGAGCTACTACTTTCGGGCATCGATGCCCAGCCCCACTTTCACCTACTGGCCCAGGAGCGCGAGGCCATAGCTGACGAGGTGGGCGTGCCGCTGATTTGGGATGGTGCAGGGGATGATGCCTGTATGGTGGCCTGTACCCTGGCTGAGGTCGATCTAATTAATCGCGATCGCTGGCCCGATTACCAGGCCTGGTTTTGTGACTGTCTAGATCGTTTTTACGAAGCCTTTTTTGACCGCATCAAACGGGTGGATGCGGCGGCCTATCAGCCGCTGCCTCGGTCTCGGCGCGAGTCCTATGGAGAGACGCTGATTTTGCCGGAGCAGGCGCGGGGGTAGTGGGGTGAGTAGGTGAGTGGGTGAGTAGGTGAGTGGGTGAGTGGGTGGGTATAGCGATCGCGGGTGTAGATCCTTGTCCCTGTGGCAGTAGCGTGTCTTTTGCGGGTTGTTGTCGGACCTATCTGGTGGGTGAGGGGGCGGCGGCGACGGCGGAGATCCTGATGCGATCACGCTACACGGCCTATCACCAGGGCGATATTGATTATTTGATTGCCACTCACCACCCGACTCAGCGCTATGGGGGGCAGCGGGCCGCCATAGCGCAAAGCATCGCCACCACCACCTGGCTGGGGTTGAGGGTGCTGGCGACTGAGGCGGGGCTGGCCACCGACAGCCAAGGCGTGGTGGAATTTGTCGCTTACTACCAAGACCCGAAGCTGGGTCAGGTGCATGAGCGATCGCGTTTTACCCGACAAAAAGACCGCTGGTTCTATGTAGATGGCAAGACCCTGTCGCCTCTGGTGCCCAAGCGCAGCGCCCCCTGCTGGTGCGGCAGCGGCAAAAAGTACAAAGCCTGCCACGGGCATTGATTATGCGCCCATGGCCGCCCTACTCACCAAAACTCTGAAGCCAAAATTCTGAAAACTATTGGCAACCTTGTCTATCCTTAGTTCACAGGTTCGACGAACACAGCTTTGTAGCGAACTACTATCCGGTAAATCATTGCCCGGTGAATCACTGTTGACGGTTTATGCGTTTATCTAAACCATTACGGCTGCCTAAGGCCTTGCGGCTGTCGCCTACAACACTCTGGCTAGCGGTATGGTTTTTGCTGGCCCTAGCCCTGCGGCTGTCATTCTTGGTGGGCAAACCCCTCTGGATGGATGAGGTGGCCACGGTGATATTCGCCCTGGGCAACAGCAGTTACTCTGTGCCCCTCGACCAGGTGATCGACCTTAACCAATTGCTGACCCCGCTGCAGCCTCGCCCAGAGGCCACCGTGGGAGCGACCATTCACTACCTTCTACAGGAAGATAACCACCCGCCGGCCTATTTTGCCCTAGCCCACCTCTGGATGAAGCTGTTTCCGGCTGTGGAGGGCGTGGCCTCACCTTGGGCGGCACGGGCATTGCCCGCCCTGCTAGGGGCCTTGACCGTACCAGCGGTTTATCTGGCCGGGTGGCTAGGGTTT
>JBBSKN010000182.1:0-5707 GCA_038256265.1 Phormidesmidales cyanobacterium | reverse complement strand
TCGAGGCTTCAAATACCTCGCTGATGTGATTGAAGGAGTCAAGTTCAACAATGGCATTAGGGTCGATGACAACACCGAGTTAACCCCACAGCAGGACGCCGCTTGATTTCCTGCCGTACACCAGATTTGACTATATCTCGCAGCATCGCCCAAAGCCTCTCACGAGAAAGGCCCAAAACTTTGCCTAGCGCCTCAAACTGAGCCTGGGTCGGGTAAGGGTTCAAGTGAAACTTCTCCCAACGGGCCACTACCGCCCCAATGCCAGCCATAGTCCCTAACCCGCCTGCCGTCAGATGGTTTCGCCGCCTAAACCGCCCCAGATAATGGCTCAGGCTCTCCCCCTCATAGGGTTCTATCTCAAACAGCCAGGGTTGAATACCTGCATCAACCATCACTTGTACTCCCTGGCCACCTCTTGTAGCACCGACTTTTCAATCTTCTTCAGCCCCTGCCCCAGGGCACGAATTGCCGACTCCCGCAGCACCTCATCCATCCGGCCAATGTACCCTTCCGTCGCCTCCAGCAGGATCTTCTGCATTGGTTTACTGGTCAAGTTGGACGCCACCGGCAACGCCAGGACTTTTTGCTCCCATACCTTGACCGCGTTAACAAAATCCTCCCCAGAGAGCTTGCCAAAGCGATAACAAGCCCGAAAACGGTTGTATACCTGCTCGTCACGCTTGATGACCGCATCCAGTCGATCCGTCCCCACCAGCACCACTGAAATGGCCAGCTTGTCGTAGAAATCCCTCACATCGGCAAAGGTCTCTGGCTTTAGGCGATCTGCTTCATCCATGATGATCATCTCCACCTCACAGCCCTTCAGCACCTCAAAGGCCCGTCCCCGGAAATCTGAGACAGTTCCCTTGGCCACCCGGTACTTGAGAAATTCAATGATCTCCTTAAATAACTCTCTTGACCCACACTTCTGCGGCGGCTGGACGTAGACGACAGGGACAATCGGCTTTTTGCCCGTTTCCTGTATAGGCTTGTTCCGGTAAAAATACGCCTCACAGGCACTTGACTTACCCGTTCTAGACTCACCGACAATTCGGCATGACTGCCTTGCCTTGCGTTTGCCATCTAGCCAATCGTGTAGCTTGCTTACATGCTCTAGGGGCAAGATGGCTTTCTTCCGTAAACGCGCTATTTCCTCTTGGAGCGAGGCCGTATCTGGCTTAGATTCTCCGAGGGCGTCAGCCCATGCCTTTGCTTGTACCATGCTCACCAGGCTCCACGAATATCATCAAAATCAATCGGCTCAAAGGCATCTAAGTCCAGGGCAACCTCATCCGTAGACTCCTCCTGGTCTAAATCCGCTTCAATCAGTTCTGGCTCAGGAGCTATTGTGGGCTTTGCCAGTACCTGCTCCTCCTTCTGGCGCTGCTTCCGGCTTTTCTTAGCAACCAGCGCATCTCGCTCCACCGTTTCCTGCAAAATTGACTCATTACTGATCGTCTTGCCCTTAGCCCGCAAGCGTTTACTGCTTGCCTTAGCCTCTTCGTAAGAAAGCTGCTCAGTCTCCAGTCTCTGAGCATAGGCGCGGGTTAGAAAAACTTCCCCTGCCCCCTCCTTGCGATAAACCCGCACCATGGTGATGTCGTTGGGGTCAAACCTAATGGAAACTACCTCCCCGGCATATCCAGCCAAGTTTTCTCCCCGATAGATCAAATTCTCAAATTGCAGGTGGCCGCCCCGCTGCACTGTGCGACGACCTTCTTTCATCAGGCACACGTCTAGGTGCTTCTCATCGATCACCTCTGGCACCTTCGGTAGCCCGGCTTCCCAGCGCTGAAAGCGGGTTTGGTCACCCATGCGGGCATCGAGAGTTTGATTATATTGGTCACAAATAAATCGCACGATCAGGTGCTCTAAATCCCTCAGGGTAAGGCTTGCCTCTTTCTCGGTGTCTTCGGGGCGCTGCTGAACATTTGACCCGGTGTATCCAAGCAAGGTTGAAAACAACTGGTCATTCAACGTGCGAAAAGGCCGCTCTACAACGCCACCCTCTGAGGGGCGATCGCGCAAGTGGCAGGCAAACCCCAAATCTGCTCCAATGCGTTGGAGGTGGTTAGAGCGAAAGTCTTTACCCCCGTCGGTGTAGAAATGGTCGGGCTTGCCGAACGTGCCCCACTCACAGTTGAGCTTGTACTCCGGCCCATACTTTTTAGGCAAAATAGCATGGCGCAGGGCCAGGGCTACCACCTGAGAACTAGGCGCATCAAACCCAAGGTTGATGCCCATAATGCAGCGTGAGTATGTATCAATAACAGTTGTCAGCCAAGGCCGCCCCAAAATTTCACCGTACTGGTCAACCAGCATCACATCGGCACGGGTGTGATCGCACTGCCACACATGGTTGCTGTACTCGATCGAGAGATCTTGACCATCACGAGTCTTAACCGACAGTGTTGACCCCCTCCACCCTGGGCTACGAATGCTCTTAGCCTTTTCCTTCCGCTCAATAATGGGTTTTAGCACCCGTAGCACGGTTTTGTAGCTGGGCGGGTTGCTACCCCCCACCTCACGCGCTTTAGCCTGAACTCTGACGGCAACTTGCTTCGGCTTCATGCGCTTACTGCTTTTGTTGCCTGCCTCGTAAGTCTTGACAATAAAGTCTTGCCAGAACTCGGAGATTCGGTGCTTGCCCTGGTCAGCTCTACCGAAGGTCACAAGGGCTGAAACCCCTTCTACCTCCCACCGCCTAACCAATCGCTGCACCGTGCGAACAGAACACCCCAGCTTGTCAGCCGCTTCCCGCAGCTTTTCGCCGTAGGTGGCGCGATCACATGGCTCTAGCAGTGACTGAATCACCTCCAGCTTGCGCTGGGCCTCTTCGTCTAGCTGCTCAACAATCGGGATTCCTTCCGATTGATCAGGGTCTCTCTCAGCAGAAAGCACCTCTTCTAGAGGCTGATCCAGCTTCTCCTGCGATATGTCCAAAACCATTGAGCTAGCCCTCTTATCAAAAAGCCAACTAACCTTCACCAACCTTCAATCCTTACAACAAGTAGATTGAATAGTTCATGCGTATTATACGGTATCGAGCCATAAAGCGACACTCATTCTGTCACTCACCTAGTTTTGGCCTTAAAGAAAGCCGACAAGCAGTGTGTCACTTTTTCGGAACGCGACAGCCTTTGTGTCCCGTATCCATAGGCCCTGATGAGAGCTACAATGCCTGCTAGAATGCTGGAAACGCCTGTCAATCAAGGGATTCAGGCCGATGACACTAATTTGACCCGATGACAGATAGTGAGTCACCGTACAATATGTACAGTAACGGCCGCCCCAGCGAAAATCAGTCATCATAAAGAAGCGTAATAGTGTCTTTGTACCGTTGCTCTCTTTGTACCCTTGATCCATGGGCGACTTCCACATTCAGGCCCCCTTTGAACCCACCGGAGACCAGCCCAAGGCGATCGCCGGTCTGACCCAATTTCTCAACGATCAAACCAAATACCAAACCCTGCTGGGGGCCACGGGCACGGGCAAAACCCACACCGTGGCTCGCGTGATCGACAACATTGGCAAGCCCGCCCTGGTGCTGGCCCACAACAAAACCCTGGCGGCGCAGCTGTGCAACGAGCTGCGCGAGTTTTTCCCCGACAACGCCGTCGAGTACTTTATTAGCTATTACGACTACTACCAGCCCGAGGCCTACATTCCCACCACCGACACCTACATCGCTAAGACCGCCTCGATCAACGACGAGATCGACATGCTGCGGCACTCGGCTACGCGCTCCCTGTTTGAGCGCAAGGATGTAATTGTGGTGGCCTCGATCAGCTGCATCTACGGCCTGGGCATCCCGTCAGAATACCTGAAGGCCTCAATTCCCCTGAAGGTGGGCATGGAGGTGAACCAGCGCCAGGTGCTGCGCGATCTGGCCTCGATTCAATATGCGCGCAACGATTTAGACCTGGGCCGGGGCAAATTCCGCGTTAAGGGCGACGTGCTGGAGATCGGCCCCGCCTACGAAGATCGGATTATTCGCATTGAGTTTTTTGGTGACGAGATCGACGCCGTGCGCTACGTCGACCCGATTACCGGGGCCACCCTACAAAGCATGGATGGCGTCAGCATTTACCCCGCCAAGCACTTTGTCACCCCCGAAGATCGAGTCGAGGAGGCATGCCAGGCGATCACAGACGAGCTAAAAGAGCGACTGGAGGAACTAGAAAAAGAGGGCAAGTTACTGGAGGCCCAGCGCCTAGAGCAGCGCACCCGCTACGACCTAGAGATGATCCGCGAGGTGGGCTACTGCAACGGGGTGGAAAACTACGCTCGCCATTTAGCGGGGCGGAAAGCGGGGTCGCCGCCGGAGTGTCTGCTCGACTATTTCCCTAAGGACTGGCTGCTGGTGATCGACGAGTCCCACGTCACCATTCCGCAGATTCACGGCATGTACAACGGCGATCGCAGCCGCAAGATGGTGCTGATCGACCACGGCTTTCGCCTGCCCAGCGCCGCCGACAACCGCCCCCTGAAGGCCGAAGAATTTTGGGACAAGGTGAACCAGTGTATCTTTGTCTCGGCCACCCCCGGCAATTGGGAAATGGAGATCTCAGGCAACAAAGTGGTCGAGCAAATCATTCGCCCCACCGGGGTGCTCGACCCGGAGATCTTTGTGCGCCCCACCGAGGGCCAGGTCGACGACCTGCTGGGCGAGATCAAAGATCGAGCGGCAAGGCAGGAGCGGGTGCTGATTACCACCCTGACCAAGCGCATGGCCGAAGACCTGACCGACTACTTCGACGAGCACGGGGTGCGGGTGCGCTACCTGCACTCTGAGATTCACTCCATCGAGCGGATCGAGATCATCCAAGACCTGCGGGAGGGGCTGTATGACGTGCTGGTGGGGGTCAACCTGCTGCGGGAGGGACTGGATCTGCCGGAGGTTTCCCTGGTGGCGATTCTTGATGCCGACAAAGAAGGGTTTTTGCGGGCCGAGCGATCGCTGATTCAAACCATTGGCCGTGCCGCCCGCCACATTCGCGGCCAGGCGATTCTCTACGCCGACAACCTCACCGACAGCATGGCCAGGGCGATCAGCGAAACCGAGCGCCGCCGCGCCCTTCAAACCGCCCACAACGAGGCCAACGGCATTACCCCCACGTCGATTATTCGCCGCAACAGCAACTCGATTCTGTCGTTCCTTGAGGTGTCGCGCCGCCTCAACGCCCACGAGCTAGAGGAGGTCTACGAACACAAAGAAGAGCTGCCTCTGGAGGAAATTCCCGAACTGATCGGCCAGTTTGAAAAGCAGATGAAAGAGGCGGCGAAGAACCTCGACTTTGAAGAGGCGGCTAAATTTCGCGATCGCATCAAGTCGCTACGCGACCAACTCTTGGGCAAGCGATCGTAGAGAATCATCCAGGGCGATCGCCCAGCTCAATGCCTTATAATCAGAAACAGGGAGAAAGACAAGACGCGAAAACCCTAGCGCCCGCAGCTGAGGTGCAAACTGGGGGAGCTAGGGTCCGATCAACCATAGCCCGGCAATCTGCGTGTTAGATTTGCAGGCTTAGCTGTTCGTTGGTGTGCCACCTTCAGACAGCGCCAAGGCTGACTGCCTGACACATCTTTAGGCGGCCTCCCAGGGTGGTAGTTGGCAGCACAAGGACTGGATCCTAGAGAACCAAATGCGGTCATAATACTGGGCTTCAGCTTTCTTAGAAGCAAAGCAGGGTTCAGGATCAACGGT
>JBBSKN010000181.1:0-5807 GCA_038256265.1 Phormidesmidales cyanobacterium | reverse complement strand
CTCTTTGACCATCCGTTTCCTGACCTCTTTGAGTCTGTCTTGAGTACTTTTACAGAGTTACCTATGCCTAGACGGGCTACTTCGTCACAACAGCCCCATCCCTGGTACGGACAACCTGTCCCGGCTTAAGTTGATACCCCATTCCTACTTGTTGAACTTAATCTGTGGGCTTGATTTTCGAGAGAAATGTTAAGCTCCCTTCGCATTACGCAGGAGTGATACATAAATTACTCCCAATGTTAACCTTTCCCAGTTAGGTTGATTGAGCGTCCAAACGACTCCACCCGCTAGAGCGGCCCACCCGACTGGTCCTACCACCAGGGCGATCGCCTGGCTCATGCCCATATACACTGCAAACGGTAGCGTTAGCCCCAAGGCATTCGTTAGCCCGCCCAGCACGGTGCTGGCCATCAAATAGACGCCAAATCCGCTCATTTTCGCTAGTGCGATCGCCCCACCGCCCAGAAACAATGCCTCTAATCGAGGGTCATCGCTTTCTCGCTGCATCTCCATCACAACCTTTTGCTGCTGCTCGGGCGAAAGCTGCTCAAACATGGTGCGAAACAGCTTGGCCACCACCGCTGCCTCAATCTCCTGAGTAGACAACTCCTGCCACTGCCGTCCAGCCAGCAACCCTAGCCAGTCAATGCCCACCTGGTCAGCAACATCTGTCACCACCTGTTTCCACGACGACTGCCAAAACAGCTGCCCGATAGTGCCTGCCCGCAAATATTTGATGTGATCGCAGAGGGTCTCTGGCCGACTGCCAAACCCTGAGCCGACGAGTGCTCCCAGTTCATGGCGCTGCTCATCGGTAGCGGCCTGGACAATATCGTAAAACTCGCGCATGGAGAACCTGAAGCGATTAGAGGCTGTTAATCCTTTCAGGTTGCCCCGCTTTAATCGGGAAGCATGACCAAGGGCTTCAATATTATTTTTCTGCTGTCATTTCCCCGCGATGGGGTACTAGAGCGCGGCGATGCACTCAATCTCTACAGAGACATCCTTAGGCAACCTTGCCACCTCTACACAGGCCCGCGCCGGGGCTTCATCGCCGCCGAAATATTTGGCGTAGACCGCGTTGACGGTGCCAAAGTCATTCATGTCTTTGAGAAACACCGAGGTTTTGACCACGTGGTCGAGACTGGCCCCGGCAGCAACCAGAATGGCCTTGAGGTTGGCAATCACCTGCTCGGTTTGGGCTACCACATCGCCCTCGCCCACCAGCTCCCCGGTGCTGGGGTCGAGGGCAATTTGACCCGAGACAAAGAGTAGTTGACCGCTCACGGCCACCGCCTGGTTGTAGGGGCCGACGGGGGCGGGAGCGGTGGGGGTATTGATAATGGTGCGCTGCATGGTTGTGGGGGGAGTGGGTGGGTGGATAGGGTGATAGATGAAGGTTTAGGTTTTCTACATTTCCATTCCCTACTGCTCTAGGTCGCTGCCAAATCTGGGTCGTTGGCCATAAAACCGATACTGCCAATAATCTCGCAAAATGCGATCGTGATCAAAGCAGAGATTCTGCGGGGCCTCCCAGGGGTTGACGATGGCGGCGGTTTTGGCGTCGTCGCCAGCGACGGGGTCGGCGATCGCCGTGGCGAGAAACACAATGCTGAGGGTGTGCTTACGGGGGTCGCGGGCAGGGTCAGAATAAACCGCCAGCTGCTCGATGAGAGTAATGTCAAGGCCGGTCTCTTCTTGGGCTTCGCGACGGGCGGCGGTTTCTACGCTTTCGCCGTAGTCGACAAAGCCGCCGGGCAACGCCCAGCCCAGAGGCTCATTGTGGCGCTCGATCAGCACGATCGGGCGGTGGGGATGGTGCAGCAGCTCGATAATAACGTCGACGGTGGGGGTGGGGTTGCGGTAGGTGGTCATTGGCAAAGATTTCACGATGAGTTTTCATAAACTCTAATTGAAACCAAAATAACTCTATGGGTAACTCTCTCACCCCCGCAGGCCATGCTAGAGTCAACTGGAATTTTCACTGAGCGAGCGCGAACTATGCCCTTTCCCAGAGCCAGTGGCATTTTGCTGCACCCCACCTCGCTGCCGGGTCGTTTTGGCATTGGCGAGCTGGGTTCTGAGGCTTACCAATTTGTAGATTTTTTGGCGGAGACTCGCCAGCAGCTTTGGCAGGTGCTGCCGCTGGGGCCGACGGGGCACGGCAACTCGCCCTACCTATGCTACTCGTCAATGGCGGGCAACCCGCTGCTGATTAGCTTAGAAATTTTGTGCGATCGCTCTTTACTCTACCCCGACGAGCTGCGCGATCTAGAGCACCTGCCTGACTATAAGGTGGTGTTTGACGAGGTGCTGCCGGTCAAAATGCGGCTGCTAGAGCGGGCCGCCAGCCGGTTTCACGAGATGGCTTCAGAGGATGACAAAGCGGCACTGGCCCAGTTTTGCGAAGAAAGCCACTTTTGGGTCGATGAGTTTGCCTTCTTTATGGCGCTCAAAAATGCCCACGGCGGTGCTGGCTGGACCGAGTGGCCCGCCCCCCTGGCCCGGCGCGAGCCAGAGGCCATGGCCCACTGGCGGGAGAAGCTCTCAAGCGATATTTTTTGCCAGAAATTCTTGCAGTTTGAATTTCGCCGCCAGTGGCAGGCGTTGCGGCAGTATGCCCATGATCGCAACATTCAGATCATCGGCGACATTCCCATCTACGTCGCCCACGACAGCGTCGATGTGTGGGCCTTTCCCCACAACTTCATGCTCGACCATGAGACCCTGGCCCCGGCACTGATGGCCGGGGTGCCGCCTGACTACTTCAGCGAAACTGGGCAGCTGTGGGGCAACCCTACCTACAACTGGGAAGAGCTGCAAGCCCGCGGTTTTAACTGGTGGATTCAGCGGATTACGGCGCTGCTTGGTTACGTCGATATCATTCGAGTCGATCACTTTCGGGGGTTGCAGGCCTATTGGGGCGTGCCCGCAGGCGAAGACACCGCCATGAATGGCGAATGGATCGAAGCTCCCGGTGCCGAACTGTTTGAAACCGTGCGCCAAAAGCTGGGCACCCTGCCGATCATGGCCGAAGACCTGGGGGTGATTACGCCAGAGGTTGAGGCCCTGCGAGATCAGTTTGAGTTTCCGGGGATGAAGATTATACATTTTGCCTTTGGCGGCGGCAGCGATAATCCCTACATACCCTGCAACTATGTGTCCAATAGCGTCGTCTACACCGGCACCCACGACAACGACACCACCCTGGGCTGGTTTGATCAAATCGGCGACTACGAGCGCGATCGCCTGATGCAGTATGTCGGCTGTCTTAGCCCTGAGGGCATTCACTGGACGCTGATTCGCCTGGCGCTGATGTCGGTGTCTAACCAGGCGATCGTGCCCCTGCAAGATGTGCTGGGCTACGGCAGCGACTGCCGCATGAATACTCCCGGCCAGCCCGATGGCAACTGGGCCTGGCGCTACCAGCCTGATGTGCTGACCGGTGAATTGCGCGATCGCCTGCGATCATTGACAGAGCTGTCTAACCGGGCACCCTGGCCAGCGGTTGAAAATTGAAACCACCGACTAAACCCATGGGCGAGTAAGTACTCAGGTGGCTTCTGAATCAGAATATACCCTCGTAGGCTGGGCAAAGCTTGCCTGCCCGGCGGAACAAATCCCTAACGCTGGGCACGGGCAAGGCCCTTTGCCCAGCCTACGCACAGGGGCAATTCTTTCCTGAAAATGTTCTCAGCACTTGCTCGCCCATCCACTCATGCACCCATCCACCCACCGATTCCCCCATTCCCCTACCGGCTCAGCGCCAGCCTCGGCATTCCCCGCATCAAAATATCGGTGACTGAAATCACTCCCAACAGCAAGCCGTCTTGCACCACCGGGGCACGCTGCACGCCGGTGTCTGACAGCATCTGGGAGGCTTCTTGAACGGTGAGGTTGGGGTCTAGGGAAATGCAGGGCTGCCGCATGATGTCTTGCACCAGTACCTGCTCGGGGTTGTGGCCACGGGCAACTACGGTGTAAACAATATCGCGCTCGGTGACCATGCCAAAGGGCATATCCTGGGAGCGATGCTCGACCAGTAGCGCCCGAATCTGCCCCTGCTGCATCAGTTCGATGGCGTCGGCTACGGTGGCCCCGCTAGCAATGGTGGTGACATCGCGGGTCATAATGTCGGCGACGGTCAGCATAAACATCTCCAGGAAATAATCGGTTTGAAGTAATTGATTTGGCAAGAGGATCGCGGTTTAGCTCTCTCTTCCAACCTTCTCTATGGTGACCGCTGACCTGGGGGGCACGGGGGGGTTCTGTACTTTTTCTTTATATTTGCCCGCCGCTCTAGCGGGGCAGGGTGGGCTTGCGTTTGGCCCGCCTGCGCCGGAGCTGTCGCTGCAACCGCCGCTGTAGGTAGGTCACGGCTCCGCCAGTAATGGGCACCAGGGGCATCAGCGCCAGCCAAAGGGCCGAGGGGGGTGGCGCTGGCTGGGCCACCATCAGGGGGGTAAAGGTCAATAGCTCTGGCACCAACAGGGGCGGTGGCAGAGTCAGAGCGCTGTTTCGTTGCAGGGTGGCTAGGGCCTGCCAGGTTTGCTCTCCGGCGATGCCGTCTATCTCAAGCCCCTGCTGCTGTTGCAGCGATCGCACCGCCTGGGCCGTATCAGCCCCATAGAGACCATCCACGGTGCCAGCGGAGAACCCCGCCTTAGCCAGCTGGAGCTGGAGCTGGCGCACCTCAGCCCCCCGATCTCCCGGTGTCAGCAGCGGATTGGCATCTGCCGGTGCCGACTGGGCTGGGGGCGCTGGCTGAGCCTCTCCAGGCAGCGCCCTGAACGGCCCTGCCCCGCCCCTCAACAACCCGCCCAGGAGCAGTAAACTGGTGCAGCAGATTGGCGCTAGCCATCGGGTTGTGATCACGTCATTACTCCCCAGAGGTTATTCTCCAGCAAATGCCCACAGCCAGAGGGGCAAGGTTAACAGCAAAACCGCAGAGCTTAGCCCCACACAGGTGACCGACAGATCGCGGTCTAGGTCATAGGCCTCGGCCAGCACCAGGTTAGAGAAGGCGCAGGGCATACCTGCCTGGAGGGTCATCACCAGCCGGGGCGGCCCATCGACCCCCAGCAGGGTCAGCCCCAGCCCCACAGCCAGCGGTAGTACTAGCATTTTAATCACCACGGCCACCGTCGCCCGATGCAGGTGCTGCCAAGAGCTCAGCTGCTGAATTCGCAACCCCATCAGCACGAGCGACAGCACTACAATAGCCCAGGCCAATTGGTATAGACCCTGATCGAGCCAGGGCGGCAGGGCGATCGCCTGGAGCCACAGCCCCAGGGCAAAGGCCAGAAGGATCGGATTTTGGATCACCGCCCGCAGTCTGGTGAGCCAGGGGCGCGGCGCGGCTGCCCTCGGCTGCCCCCCCATTTCCGCGGCTAAAATGGCCCCCAGACCATAGGAGCCCAGCAGGGTGCCCAGGGCATCGTAGAACAGTGCCCAGCCAAAGACGCTGACCCCCAGCTGCGGCAGCAGCAGCACCACCGGGTAACCAATGTAGCCCGTATTGCCCAGCATAGAAGCCAGGGAAAAACTGCCCTGGGTCGGGCGCGGCCAGGGCAGCCGGTCGGCACCAATCCACAGGCGGCTGCACAGTAGCCCTAGCAAAATAGCGACCCAGGCCACCACCGGGGCCAGGTATAGGTTGCCAGAGAGGGTAGTGCATTAGTCTGCGGGATAGAGGAAAATTTAGGCTACGCCATCGCGATGACAAGGAAGCCGACCCCATGACGATTGAGATGACCTGTCCCACCTGTGGGTCTCACGATATCTCTAAGAACGGCACTACGCACCGG
>JBBSKN010000180.1:0-5895 GCA_038256265.1 Phormidesmidales cyanobacterium | reverse complement strand
CGAAGCGCTGGGGTTTTGATCGATCTCCCGAAATACATACAAATCGGTCAGGTTGAGGTTGCGCCCTTTGATTTCTGACTCGCCGTCGTCGTGGTCAGAAGCATTGACAAACACAGCGCCAACACCAACGGTGGTCGCCAGCCCAAGCAGTAACCCAGCAGCAAGCAGAGATTTTTTAAAGGTCTGGTTCATGATCTTCATGGTAAGTATGAGCCTTAATTGTGGTTAAAAACTACGAAACTGAAGTCTTGAGTGCTAAGCGGTTCAGCCCCAAGACTCTTTCTTTAGACGCCGTCAAAAACTAGGCGATCGCGCTGACCTCAGGGGTGAGCGTCACGATTAGGTCGTTAAAGTCAAAGTCGGTTAAGTCTTCGAAGAACAACATATTGCCCTCGCGCTTAATCCGCGCTTGACCGAGAGCGGCATCGTCAACCGTTGCCAGGTTGTTGATGTTGCCATTAATCAGCAGTGCCGGCGCGTAGTAAGCGCCGCCGAATAGCTCCAGCGTCACATCGGCAGTCTGGTTGTTGTTAGCCGTCAAGGTGACGCCATCGAGCAGATTGGCGGCAACGGCGGCCTCATAGCCAGCCTCCCCAGGCAGCAAACCACCTACCCGCCCCAGGGCATCGGTCTCGTAAAAGGCCAGCACGTTATTAAACCGAGCCTCACGAAAGACCTGCTGGATGACGTTGACCGCCACGTTGCTATCGAAGCCCGTCAGGTCAAACAGCACAGGGAGAGGGTCGGGGCTAACCACCGGGGGCGCAGCCGTCAATCCCTGAAAGTTGATCGTGCTGTCGGTGCCGATTGCACCCAGATTGGTCGCAGTTCCAGTTTTGAGGTCAAGGGAGTACAGCGTTGCGTTAGACACCACAAAAGCGGCGTTGTCCTCCGTCGAAGACGCCACAATCTCAAACCCGCCCAGGGTATCGAGATCAAAGCCCAGCGCACCCACCGTTTGCAAGCCGCCGTCGTTGGGAGGGCTTTGCAGCAGCAGGCTATCTAGCAAACTGTCCAGATTGAACAGCTGCGTCGCAGTGGTGCCCGCAAAGGAATTGGTATAGGCAGCCCCAGTAACACTGGGGTTTGCCTCCGCATTAAAATCATCGGTGGCAAAGGCGAGGTCGCCGTCGACAATCACCTCTCCAGTATCGACATTGATGCGGAAATTTTGATCGTTCTCGCCCACCAAACGCAGGCGATCAGCCACCGGGTTAAAGTCAAAGCCAGAAATAGCACCGCCCTCAAAGGGCTGAGACAGGGTGCTTACCAGCGTTGCCTCAGCAACGGCACCCTTGACGGCAAGGGTATAAAGCTGGTTAGTGGTCGTGAGACCGTAGATCAAGCCGTTGGCCGGACGAGTATCAATGCCGATGAGATTGCCCTCAAGGCCGCTCACAGCTAGGGTCGTCGTCTCGCTCAGGTTGCCGGTAGAAAAAGACACCAGCTGGTTGTCATCAGTCAGCGCCAGCAGATTTAATGCAATCGGCGGAGCAATCGGCGGGGCAATCGGCGGAATGGTTTGAGCGCCGGTTAGGGCGATGGTGTAATTGCCGCTGCTCAAGCTCTCCCCAGCAAACCCGATCAGGGGGCGATCGCCGCCCGGCCCAGTCGGCAGCAAAATGCCGTCAAAAGAGTCTTCGGCAAAGATGTCGCCGCCAGCGCTGATGGGGTCGTAACCAAAGCCAGAAATCGCCAGAAAATAAATACCTGGGTCGAGCGGGTTCGCCATCGACGGCAAGGTAGACTGAATCGAGCCAAACAGATCGTCATTGCCAAAGACACCGTTGCCCATGGCATCGAACAAAAACAGCTGAGGATCCTCCAGCAGGCCAGTAGGAATCCCCAGCGTGTTGTCGATCGGCAGGTCGAGCAGCGTGGTCGGACTCAGCGTCGTCGCCGAAAAGGGCTGGTCGCCCGAAATAAAGATTTGAAAGAGATCGGCATCTCCGGAAAGGCTGCCAGAGATAGAGATCAACGGCTGAACCAAATCAGCAACGATGGGGAGGGCCCCATTGAGCTGCTCTCCAGCGTCATCAACTTCAGTAAATGAAACAGGCTGAGTAGAGTCAGGGGTCATTTCTGAACTGGGGGCTGTGGAATCAGAGGGGGGCATGTAAACACTCCGTTGCCTGGTGCTTGAGCAACCAGTCGTAAGGTTTTCATGCTCATTACGCCTGAAATAGGGAGGCAGATTTAAATTCCGGCAATGCGTGACAAAACTTTATAGCTTTGGTTAATCCTCCGTTCTGGGCATTGCCAACCATGCCAACAGGGTGCGAAAGCAATCTTCCAGTCTGTCAGCGCCCTGTGCTGGGACACCGTTGATGGTGGTGATCGCCCGTTCCGGTTAAAAATAAGCCCTTCTACAGACGGCAGTAGAAGTATGAGGGGCCTAAGTTATAGGAATACAAACACTGGAGAAAGCAGCATGGCATTGACGTTTAAAGTTTCAACCCTGGGCGATCATCAATCGGTACAAGACCTCAAAGAGGTGATTTTGACCACTGAACCTGAAGCTATCGTTGACATCGACTCTCAAGCAAAAACCGTCACCATTGAATCTGAGGCCTCAGAGGAAACCTTTAAGCAGCTAATTAGCGCCGCTGGTCATAACGTCACCCTGGCCTAGGTCATAAGGGCCGGGGGTCAGACAGTGAATGATAGTGAATTCGAATAGGGCCTCTTCTGGTGGCTCACGCCTGGCTTACGCCTCGCTCACGGCGGGGCCCTGTTCAATGGGCCTATTTCCATGGGTACAGGGTTTGTTCCCTGAGGCCAGCCTATTCCTTGCCAGGGGAGGATGGGATTCGGAGCCATGTCTACGAAGATGAGCGTAGCCCTCACCACCAGGTTTTCTTCCATGACTCTCACCGGACGCCCCGTTTCCTACTGGATCGATTCGACCCTGCCCTCTAGCTACCTGGCTCTCAGCCAGGATGTGACGGTGGATGTGGCCGTCGTCGGGGGCGGGTTGGCCGGGGTGATGACCGCCAAGTTGCTCAAGGATGCCGGTAAAACCGTGGCGCTAATCGAGGCCGATCGCATTGGTGCAGGGGTTTCGGGCCACACCACCGCCAAGATTGCGGCGCTACAGCAGTTGCTTTACGCCGAGCTGATCGACAAGCACGGTGAGGACAAGGCCAGACTGGCGGGCGAGTCTTACCGGGCGGCGATCGCCCGCCTGGCCGATCTCATTGCCACTGAAAATATTGACTGCAACTTCGAGCGCAAGGCCAACTACACCTTCGCCACCGATGCCGATGGCCTAGCCAAGGTCAAAGCCGAAGTAGAGGCCACTCAAAAGCTGGGTCTGCCTACCAGCTTTGCAGAAAGTAGCGATCTCCCCTTTCCCATCACCGGGGCGATCATGATGGTCGATGAGGCCCAGTTTCACCCCAGCAAATTTATGCTGGCGATCGCCGCCACCCTCCCCGGCAACGGTAGCCACGTCTTTGAGCAAACCCGCGTCAGCACCGTCGAAGACGAAGCCCCCTGCCGCGTCATCACCGACAATGGTGCCACCGTCATTGCTCAGGATGTGGTGATCACCACCAACCTGCCGATTCTCGACATTGGCCTGTACTTTGCCAAGACCTACCCACAACGGTCTTACCTAGTGGGGGGCCGCATCGACGCCAGCCGTGCACCCCAGGGTATGTACATCGGCGTGGGCAAAAACTATCGCTCGATTCGCATTACCCCTATGGACGACGGTGGCACGCTGCTGATAGTGGGAGGCGAGGGCCACAAAGTCGGCAGCGACGAGGCCACCGACGAGCGCTTCGGGCGGCTAGAAAGCTTTCTGCAAGAGAACTTCGGTGTCACCGCCGAGTACCGCTGGTCAACTCAAGACTTTGTTTCCTTCGACAAGCTGCCCTACATTGGTACCCTTACCCCGGCCCACCAGCATACCTACGTCGCCACCGGCTTTAGCCTTTGGGGCATGGCCAAGTCGGTGATCTCGGCCATGGTGCTCTCAGATCGCATTTTAGGCCGTGAAAATCCCTGGGCCGACCTGTACGACTCTACTCGGGCCACGCCCTTTGTCACCCCCACCTCGGTGCAGCAAAATCTAGAGGTGGGCACGCGCTGGGTGGGCGATCGCTTCAAGGGTCTGTTTGACTCTACCGAGAGCGTCAGCCCTGGGGAAGGCAAACTTGTCACCCACAAGGGCACCAAAGTTGCCGCCTACCGAGACGACAGCGGCCAACTGCACACCGTGTCTGCCGTCTGCCCCCACCTAGGCTGTATTGTCGCCTGGAACCAGGCCGAAACCAGCTGGGATTGCCCCTGCCACGGCTCCCGTTTTAGCTGCGACGGCAAGATTCTCCACGGCCCTGCGGTGAAACCGTTAGAGCAAAAGATTTGTGATTGATTCCACTTCATCCCCGCACTACCCAAGCCCGTGCGACAATAGCGGCGTCTTTTAGCCCGGCTTTTCCCATGAGTGGCGACACTATTTTTGGCAAAATTATTCGCAAAGAGATTCCGGCCAACATTGTCTACGAAGACGATCTTTGCCTAGCCTTCACCGACGTTACCCCCCAGGCCCCGACCCACATTCTAGTCATTCCTAAACAGCCTATTCCTAAGCTAGCGGATGCGACTATCAATGATAAAGAACTGTTGGGCCATTTATTGCTAACCGTGAAGGCGATCGCCGATCAGGTCGGCCTCACCGAAAAGGGTTATCGCGTGGTGATTAACACTGGAGATGACGGCGGTCAAACGGTTTTTCATCTCCACCTACATTTGCTCGGGGGCCGCAGTTTGGCATGGCCACCCGGTTAATTTATTTACTTTCGTACAACGAAATAAACTTTCTTTTCTCACCGTCTCACAGAAAAAAGAGAAACTTTACACTGCATAGGGATGAGTAGGACTTAATTTACCTGCTCATTCAGTATTCATTTTCCGTTGTTATTCATTGGCATTTTTACTATGACTACTACTCTTCGCGCCCGCGACAGTGCGGGAGCTTGGGAGCGGTTTTGTCAGTGGATCACTAGCACCGAGAACCGCCTGTACGTAGGCTGGTTCGGTGTGCTGATGATTCCCACGCTGCTGACCGCAACCATTTGCTTTGTAATCGCCTTTATCGCCGCCCCTGCGGTGGATATCGACGGCATCCGTGAGCCCGTCGCTGGCTCCTTGATGTACGGCAACAACATCATCTCCGGTGCAGTTGTGCCGTCGTCTAACGCCATTGGCCTGCACTTCTACCCCATCTGGGAAGCCGCTTCCCTCGATGAGTGGCTGTACAACGGTGGCCCCTATCAGCTGATCATTTTCCACTTCTTAATTGGCGTCTTCTGCTACATGGGTCGGCAGTGGGAACTGAGCTACCGCCTGGGCATGCGTCCCTGGATTTGCGTAGCCTACAGCGCGCCAGTCTCTGCGGCTACGGCTGTGTTTTTAATCTACCCCCTGGGTCAGGGCTCCTTCTCGGACGGCATGCCCCTAGGCATTTCGGGCACCTTCAACTTCATGTTGGTGTTCCAGGCCGAGCACAACATTCTGATGCACCCCTTCCACATGCTGGGTGTGGCCGGTGTGTTCGGTGGCTCGCTGTTCTCCGCCATGCATGGTTCGCTAGTAACTTCGTCTTTGGTGCGTGAGACCACCGAGACTGAGTCTCAGAACTACGGCTACAAGTTTGGACAAGAAGAAGAGACCTACAACATCGTTGCAGCCCACGGCTACTTCGGTCGGTTGATCTTCCAATACGCCAGCTTCAACAACAGCCGCAGTCTGCACTTCTTCTTGGGTGCCTGGCCGGTGATTGGCATCTGGTTTACCTCCTTGGGCATCAGCACCATGGCGTTCAACCTGAATGGGTTCAACTTCAACCAATCCATCCTTGACAGCCAAGGCCGTGTGATTGGCACCTGG
>JBBSKN010000179.1:0-5938 GCA_038256265.1 Phormidesmidales cyanobacterium | reverse complement strand
GGTTTACCGTGACGTAAGCCTGCACCTCCATATTGAAATAATCCTCATCCCACTGTTCCATTTCGTAAATGTGCCAGGTGCCGACAACTGATGCAGTTTTCTGTTTTGGCATAATCAACGTCTCCAATAGATGATGCTTTACTCAAATACCTGATTGCCCGACAAAACTTTTTCCCCAGCAGTTCAAACCACCGCTACCCAACCCAAGTTGGCTTTTACCAACGACTTGACCCATCAATCAGTATTCGGCCTAACCCCTCGGCGACAACAGCTTTGCCACCCTCAATGAGAGTTCTGGAAACTGAGGCGACTGCAACATCGCATCTTGCCGCGGCTCCTGGGCCTCATACCACCCATCCACCAGCTTTAGCACCGTCACCTTTGCCTCCGCTGGGTGAATAATCCAATATTCTTCAATTCCCCGCACCGCATATTCCGAGCGTTTGTAACGATAATCGCGGTCTTCGTTTTTCTTACCCGGCGACACCACCTCTACTACTAACAGCGGAGCAGGCATCTCTTCTGTAATCGTGCTGCGACGACGGCCTTCAAGGGCTGTTACCAGGGCTTCACTAATAATCATTAAATCCGGTAAACGTGCCCGACCCGCCACAATAATTTCGGTCTCGTTTCGCCGCACTCGGTCAAACGGCACCACCTTCAGAAACTGCGCCATTAAATACCCGGCAACCAGTACATTCTCTTCACTCTCTGGCGGCATCTCAATAATTTCTCCGTCCACAAATTCGCAAAGAGCTTCTGGGCCATCCTCAAGGCTCAGATAATCAGCCAGGGAGAGTTTTGTCGCAACCATAGTCTAGGTATCCTTCAGCGGCGAATAAACTGTGCAACAGCAAAACCAACATCGGCAAACGCCGCTGGGCAAACCTGCCCCTCAGTCAGCGTCTGCTGCCGCTGGTAGCCCCCTGCCCCCGGCTCAGTAAACACTACCAACTCCATCGTTTTTAGGTTAACCACCCAATATTCCACAATTCCAGCCTCAGCATAGAGCTGGCTTTTGATCTCTAAATCCTTCTTCAAGCTGGCATCGGCATACTCTACCAGCCAAAAAACATTGGCTGCATAGGGATGGTGCTCCAAGTACTCATCTCCCAAATCTTGCACCACAGCAATATCTGGCTCTGGCTCCGAGTCATCGGGCAGCGTAATCGGCTTTTCTTCGCGCACCTTCGCCCGCCCCGCCAGCTTTTCTCGAATATAGTCTCCCGCACGGCTACTCAAGTGAGCGTGGGGCTTCCCTTCTGGGGCCATCTCAACAATCTCTCCCCAGAGAAGTTCTGCCCGGCGATCGCCCAAAATCCCCGCCTCAATCATGCGGTGATAGTCGTCAATGCTCCACTTAAGCGTTGTCAAGGTCGAGACCATTTAGCCTCCCTGCGCGTCATGACCAAACAAATCCAGCAGCCAGCGGGTGATGGTGGCATTATGGGCATCTTGCAGACCCGTTTTGCAAAACGGGTGTTGGTTAGCTCCACCATGCGCAAGCCCTTCAGCGTGGCATACAGCACCACTAGGATCATAACGTTGCTCTCGACAGACACAGATCCCAGGGTTCTCAAAGAACCCTGGGATCTAAACTCAGGGCGATGCTCCTATTCTACTGTCACGCTCTTGGCCAGGTTGCGGGGCTGGTCAACGTCTAACCCGCGCCGCGCCGCGATGTGGTAGGCCAGCAGTTGCAGCGGTATCACCGCCACAATCGGCGACAGCAGCTCATCCACCACGGGCACCGGCAGCAGGCGGTCAAAGGTTTCCTGGGCGTCGGTGTCGTTCATGGGCACCACGCCGATCAGCTGGGCGTCGCGGGCCTTGGCCTCTTGGGCGTTAGAGAGCACCTTCTCGTAGACGCTGCCGGGCATGGCGATCGCCACCACCGGCACCTTGGCATCGAGCAATGCGATCGGGCCGTGCTTCATTTCGCCCGCTGGGTAGCCCTCGGCGTGGATATAGCTGATCTCTTTGAGCTTCAGCGCCCCCTCTAGGGCGATGGGGAAGTTGATGCCCCGGCCCAAAAAGATAAAGTCCTGGGTTTCGTTGAATTCGTGGGCCAGCTCTTCGATATAGCGCTCCTGGCTTTCGAGCACCTGCTCGATGCAGGCGGGCAGCTGGTGCAGCTGGGTGAGAATTTCTTCGATGCGCTGGGGGCTGAGGGTCTGGCGACGGTGGGCCAGGTCGAGGGCCAAGAAGTAAAAGGCCATCACCTGGGCGGTGAAGGTCTTGGTCGCCGCTACGCCGATCTCAATGCCCGCGTGGGTGTCAATAATGTGGGGCACCAGCCGCGACAGCGAGCTTTCGGCCCGGTTGGTGATGCCCACCATGCGGGGGGCAAAGCGGGGGTCGGGGTGAGCGGCGCGACGCTTTTGCTCCATTTCGAGGGCGGCTAGGGTGTCGGCGGTTTCCCCCGACTGGGTGACGCCAATGGTCAGGGTGTGAGGAATCAGCGGCGTGGGCGAGTAGCGAAACTCCGAGGCGTACTGCACCATGACGGGCAGGTTGGCCAGGTTTTCAATTAGGTATTTGCCCACTAGGGCGGCGTGCCAGCTGGTGCCGCAGGCCACCACCTGCACATGGTCGAGGTCGGTGAATAGCGCGTCGGGCAGACCCAGGCTAATGGGGGAGAGGGGGGGCTTGGCGCTGTCCGCCGACCAGGCTTTATTGACATAGGTCTCCAGGGCGGTGCGCACCACGCCGGGCTGCTCGTAGATCTCCTTGAGCATAAAGTGCTTGAACCCCTGCTTTTCCACCATGATCGGGTTCCAGTTGAGGGTGATCGGGTGCTTGCGCTGGCGATCGCCCCCAAAGTTATACACCTCTACCCCCAGGGGCGTCAGGCTGGCCAGCTCGCCGTTTTCCATGGGCAGCACGGCGCGGGTGTAGGGCACGATCGCCGGGGTGTCGCTGGCGCAGAAAAACTCGCCCTGGCCAAAGCCAATCACCAGGGGGGCCTGCTGGCGCACCACCACCAGCTCGTCGGGAAAGTCGGCGGAGACGATCGCCAGGGCAAAGGCCCCGTGGAGCTGTTGGCAGGCGCGGCGGGTGGCCTCCAGCAGCTGCGACCTACCCTGGGTGTCGGCGAGCTGGCTGAGGTGCTGGGCAATCAGGTGGGGCACCACCTCGGTGTCGGTGTCGGAGGTGAACTGGTGGCCCTGGGCCTTGAGGGTTTCGCGCAGCTCGCGGTAGTTTTCAATGATGCCGTTTTGCACCACGGCCAGGCGGCCCGTGCCGTCGCGGTGGGGGTGGGCGTTGTGCTCTTCGGGTTTGCCGTGGGTGGCCCAGCGGGTGTGGCCAATGCCCAGGCGGGCGGGGTTCTCTTGGCCGTCAAGCTTGTCTTGCAGGTTTTGCAGCTTGCCCTTGGCCCGCACGCAGTGCAGCGCGCCTTCGTACACGGTGGCGAGGCCTGCCGAGTCGTAGCCGCGATACTCGAGCTTGCGCAGGCCGTCCATCAAGATGTCGACGGCGGGCCGGGTGCCGATGTATCCCACAATGCCACACATACGCTGTCTCCTTAGAGTGATTGCCTGGGTTAGAGGCGAGTCGTTTGGGTCAGACTGACTCTATAGAATACATGGTGCCTCGGCTGGTGCGATCGCCGGGGCGCAGCTAAAACAGTCCGACGATGTCGCCAAGGGGAAGGGGATGGCCCAGCAGGTATCCCTGGGCTTTGTTGACCCGCAGCTGTCTCAGGGCCGCCACCTCGGCGGCGGTCTCGACCCCTTCGGCCACGATCTTGCTGCCGGTTTCCTGGGCAAACCCAACCAGGGCGGCGGTGAATGCCCGTCGGTTGAGGTCGGTGTCAATGTCGCGAATCAGGCCAATATCGAGCTTAATGATCTCTGGCTTGAGCTTCAGAATGTGAAGAAAACTGGCGTAGCCAGCCCCGGCATCGTCCACGGCGAGGCGCAGACCGCGATCGCGCAGGGGAGCTAGGCTTTGACCAAATTCTGAATAGTCGGGAATGGCCACGTGTTCGGTCACCTCTAGCACCAATCGATGGAGCGGTATACCCTCAAGCGTCCGGTGAATGGCACCGTTGAGAATATTGTCTGGCGACACGTTGAGCGACAGATAAACATCGTTAGGAAGCTGCTTGAGGCCGGTCAACGCCTTGGTAATCGCCGCCATCTCTAGAGCCTCGCTGAGGCCGACCTCAGCGGCTTCGGCAAACCACACATCGGGGCTGCGAATGGGCCGAGACCAAAACCGGGTCAGCGCCTCAAAGCCGATGATCTTGTCTGCTACCAGGTCAACAATCGGCTGGTAGACCATGGTAAATGCCTCGGGTTTGAGCACCGATTCAATTCGCTGGGTGATCTCTCGGCGGGCCTTGGCGGTGGCTAGCTCTCGATCAATCTGCCGGGAGGTAAAGTCGGCAAACAGGTGCATGATGGTCAAGTCGCGATCGCCCAGGGTAAAGTTGGGCCGGGTGCTAAAGCAGCAGAAGGTGCCATAGATCTGTCCATCGCTCAGTCGAATGGGCACGCTGAGGTGTGCTCCTACGGGCAGTGCGGTGGTGACCAACAGTTCCAAAGCTGCCGGAATCAGCTGGGCATCTTGCATCAGTTCCGGCAGCCGCCCATCCACCACCCGCTGGCAATAGCTCAGCTCCAGCGGGTCGGAGTCGCCTACAGCAATTGGCGGGTTTTCCAGCGCCGAATCCACATACCGAAATCGGCGTCTACCGGCTGAGAACTCGGCCACAAACGCCACCTCCATATCGAGGTGCAGGCGAATGGCACACAGGGCGTCTAGCACCACCTCATCGATCGCCTTTTCCCCCTGACTAGAGGCCGACAAAAAGACGTAGGGAATTAGCGATAGCTGGCCAGCTATCGGGTCAGCTATCGGCTGTCCGTCCATTTAGCAGTGCTCCAAACCAAATTCCGCAGCGGTATTTCAGACGATTTCAGAGCCAAATAGTTCTAGCTGTTGCCCATCGGTGTCGCCAAGAATGGTGTCGCCAAGACGGGGCATAGACGGAGAATTCAGTACCCGCACTATATCCCGGCACAGCCAACAACCTGAAAACCAAACTCTGGCCAAAACGAAACGCTGGGACAAGAAGCTTCATCTCGCCAGGGCAGGTCGAATGAGCGGGCTTCACCCGTTCCGTATCAAGCAACAACATTATCGGCATACCCATAGTACCCAGATATATACAGGAGGGATGAGATTTTGACTGCCTGGGCTTTTTGCGCAGCCAAAATGGAGAGGGGATCTAGATCTAGTGGTCTGTCAAGCTTTAATTTGTAGGTTGGGTAGAGCGCCAGCGGCACCCAACAAAGGCTTGCCCCTGTTGGGGTTTCTCCGCTGGAGACGCTACGCGAACACTTCGTTGCCCCCAACCTACAGATCCCCCATTTTTAGCTTTGACAGAACCCTAGGCTTCCTTCACTAGAGCCAACAGATCAGCTTCGGTGAGAATCGCGACCCCCAGCCCCTCGGCCTTGGTGAGTTTTGACCCGGCTTTTTCGCCCGCCACCAGATAGTCGGTGGCTTTGCTGACGCTGCTGGTAACTTTGCCCCCGGCGGCTTCGATGATCTCGGTGGCTTCGGGGCGGGTGAGGGTGGGCAGGGTGCCCGTGAGCACCAGGGTTTTGCCCGCCAGGGGGCCAGCGGCCGGGGGTGATTCTGCTGGATCGGTGGCCAGTTGCAGACCGGCCTGCTGGAGCCGCTCCAGCAGGGTTTGGTTGGCGGGCACTCGAAACCACTGAAACACCGCCTGGGCAATCTCGGGGCCGATGGTGTGAACGGTTTCGATAGTCTCAGAACCAGCCTCGGCCAGAGCCTCCACCGTGGGGAACTGCTGGGCCAGGGTTTTGGCGTTGACGGTGCCCACATGGCGAATGCCCAGGGCGTAGAGCACCGAGGCCCAGGGGCGGGCTTTGGAGGCGGCGATCGCCCCCACCAGCTTCTCCGC
>JBBSKN010000178.1:0-5962 GCA_038256265.1 Phormidesmidales cyanobacterium | reverse complement strand
CCGTTGATCCTGAACCCTGCTTTGCTTCTAAGAAAGCTGAAGCCCAGTATTATGACCGCATTTGGTTCTCTAGGATCCAGTCCTTGTGCTGCCAACTACCACCCTGGGAGGCCGCCTAAAGATGTGTCAGGCAGTCAGGTTCTTAAGTGCTTATCAGGGAGTTCTCAGGCTAGGTGGTTACGTTTAGGGGGTAGCCGTCAATGGTAGAGGCTTCCCTGTAGATCGTTTTGGCGTTGCTGTTAATGGCGCATCCCTGGCCCCGCATCACTTATCCCTTCCGGCGATGGGTAGATTTCAATGCTTTGCAAACCCGGTTGACTGCCGGGGTAGTGTTGGCGGCCCTGGTCGCCATTGCCGCTATGATCCTCTGGCTGGGCTGGCGCACGGAGCAGATTTTGCTCGAAAGCCACCGCCAGCAGGCCATGATGGTGGCCGATCGCTTTACCGAAGATGTGCGCCACTACCTCCCCATGATGCCCGCCGATGAGGCGCTGCAAAAGGTGATTGACCATCGCACAACCGGCGATCTGGGGATTTGGGTGACTACACCGGAGGGAAGCCTGCTGGCCCAGTCAGAAACCCTGAATATGGGGTCGTGGCAAACCTCGGGGGTGGCCACCGATCTATTGCAAATTGAGATGGACAACGGCGTTGAGATCAGGCCCATTCAGACATGGCAGTTTGTGGTATGTATCGACACCCTCAGCATTGCCGGGCTACCCGATGCCATTCTGCACATTGCCAACGACATCACCGCTGAGTACCAGGGATTGCAGCAGTTGATTCAAATGCTGTGGCTGACGGGCCTGGGTGTGGTGACTCTGCTGGCGGTGACTTGCGCCTGGTATATTCGCTGCACCCTGAGGCCGATTCGTCGCCTCAACGACCTGGCCAGCCAGGTCACCGCCGAGACTCTGAACGACTGCCAACTCAACCTCCGCGCCGCCCCCACCGAGGTGCAAGAACTGGCGGGCAGCTACAACCTAATGCTGGCCCGGCTGGCTAAGGCCTGGGCGCAGCAAAAGCGATTTGTCAACGATATTTCTCACGAACTGCGTACGCCCCTGGCGCTGGTGCAGGGCTACCTGGAGAGCACCCTGCGGCGAGGCAGCAATCTGACCCCACCCCAGCGGCAGGGTCTAGAGATTGCGGCCGTTGAAGCCAACCGCACCGTGCATCTGCTCACCGAACTGCTGGATTTGGCGCGGGTGGACAATGGCCAGCTGGTGCTCAAGCTCGAATCGGTGAATCTGGAGGCGGTGCTGAAGGAGGCGATCGCCATGGCTGAGGGCGATTACCTCACCGATCCCAACGAGGCGGCTCGCATTGTGCTCGACACCGAGTCGCCCGCGCCTGTGGTCAAAGCCGATCGCCCCAAGCTGCGCAGCGTGCTGGTGGAGCTACTCGACAATGCGCTGCGCTACTCAGAACCACACCAGCCCATTCGCGTGCATCTGCTGACCCGCGAGGGGTGGGCCATGGTGCAGGTGCATGACCAAGGGCCTGGCATTCCGGCAGATTGTCAGGGACTGGTGTTTGACCCCTTTTATCGGGTGGATGAAAACCGCTCTCGCAGCACGGGCGGCAGCGGGCTGGGGCTGACCCTGGTGCGATCGCTGATGGAGGCGATGGGGGGCCAGGTGAGTCTGCGATCGCAGCCCAACCAGGGCAGCGTATTCACGATCAGCCTACCGATTTAGGTATCGGTGCGGGGAGTGGGGGAGTGGGGAGTTCATAGGGATTTGTTAGTGGGCGCTCAGGGGATTCTCAGGCGGGGGTTTTAGGGTTGAAATGATCGTGATGTGCAACGGTGTACTTTGTCTAGACTGCTGCTGAAACCGATTAAGGGCTGGCCGATCCAATTTGGGCTTTGGCTGGGGGTGGGCCTGGGGCTGGCGCTACTGATGAGTCTGGCGCTCTGGTGGGCGATGTTGCCACCCTCGGTAGTCAGAGCGACCTGCCCCCCCAGGCCCAGCTCATTCAGGGGCTGCTTCACACCCTGGGGCTAGTCGCCACCGCTGCTGTCACCCTAATCATTTCCCGCCACGCCCAACACACCTTGCAGCAGACCGTACCGCAAACCTCTACCTCTACCAGGCCATGACTGCCCATTCCCTTAACTTCGAACCCGCTCTGGTGCCCCTCACCGGCCCCAACCAAACCCTGCAAGCCCAGGTCCACCCACCCGACTGGGTCAACCCCAGCCCAGCCCAGCGCTACGACCTCGTGGTCATCGGTGCGGGTACCGCTGGCCTGGTGGTAGCGGCGGGGGCGGCGGGCCTAGACCTGGGCCTCAGGGTCGCTCTGGTCGAAAAAAGCCTGATGGGGGGCGACTGCCTTAACGTGGGCTGCGTGCCCTCTAAATGCATCATCCGCTCGTCGCGGGTGGTGGCCGACATGCGGGGGGCCGCCCCCTTCGGCGTTCAGCCGCCGGAGCAAGTCGAGGTTGACTTTGCCGCCGTGATGGATCGGATGCGCCAGATTCGCGCCGACATCAGCCACCATGACTCGGTGGAGCGTTTCAGCAACCTGGGCATCGACGTGTTTTTGGGCGAGGCCCGCTTTGTCGATGGCGCAACGGTGCAGGTGGGCGAGCATCGCCTGCCTTTCAAAAAAGCGGTGATCGCCACGGGAGCCCGCGCCCATCGCCCCTCGGTGCCGGGGCTGGCTGAGGCTGGCTTTCTCACCAACGAAACCGTGTTTTCGCTCACCGAGCGGCCTCGCCGTCTGGCGGTGATTGGCGGCGGCCCCATCGGCTGCGAGCTGGCCCAGGCCTTTCACCGGCTGGGCAGCGAGGTCACCCTGCTGCACAACCACGGCCACCTGCTCAACCGCGAAGATGCCGATGCCGCTGAGATCGTGCAGCAGCAGTTGATCAAAGAACAGCTCAATCTGGTGTTGGATGCAGAGCTAGAGCGGGTGGAAACCACCCCCACAGGCAAGCTGTTGCACTACCGCCAGAAGAGCAACCAGGAGGGCTCGTCAGCGCCCCAGACCGTCGAAGTAGACGAGATCTTGGTGGGGGCTGGGCGGGTGCCCAATATTGATGGCCTGAATCTGGAGGCGGTGGGGGTCGAGTGCGATCGCCGCCAAGGCGTGATAGTCAACGACCATCTGCAAACCACTAACCCCAAAATCTTTGCCGCCGGCGATATCTGCATGGACTGGAAGTTTACCCACGCCGCCGATGCCGCTGCCCGCATTGTGATCAAAAACGCATTTTTTTCGCCCTTTGGTCTGGGCCGCAGCAAGCTCAGCAGTCTGGTGATGCCCTGGGTGACCTACACTGACCCTGAAATTGCCCATGTGGGGCTGTATGCCCACGAGGCCAAGCAGCAGGGTATCGAGACCGACACTATTGAAATCCCGTTTTCCTCAGTGGATCGCGCCCTGGCCGATGGCGAGAGCGAAGGGTTTTTGAAAATTCTCCACGAAAAAGGCTCCGACAAGATCTTGGGGGCTACCATCGTCGCCCGCCACGCCGGAGAGATGATCAGCGAGATCACCCTGGCGATGGTCACGGGGCAAGGGCTAAGCGCCATCAGCGGGGTGATTCACCCCTACCCCACCCAGGCCGAAGCGATTAAGAAGGCCGCCGATGCCTACCGCCGCACCCTGCTAACCCCCCGCACCAAGTCTCTGCTGAAGCTGCTGACTCGGTTCAGCTAGTGCTTTGTCAAGCTTTAATTTGTAGGTTGGGTGGAGCGCCAGCGGAACCCAACAAAGGCTTACTGCTGTTGGGTTTCGCTCCGCTGCACCCAACCTACGCGAACCCTCATTATTAGTTTTGACACTGCACTAGTCAACGGTGCGTGCCTCGCACTAGTACTCTACAGCGGCAGTAACCCACCTGTTTGCGATTGCGGAACCCCCTGTGTGTCCTACAATCCCCTTTCATCCTTCTGCCTTCATCCTTCTGCCTTGCGTTACTAGAACCCCATGACCCCAGAACACCAGCGCCTGCAAGCAGCCCAAACCTCCGACACCCCCTGGCAAAAGTGGGGGCCATACCTGAGCGATCGCCAGTGGGGCACCGTGCGTAAAGACTACAGCGCCACCGGGGCAGCCTGGGATTATTTCTCGCACCAGCAATCCCACGGTCGCGCCTACCGCTGGGGCGAAGACGGCCTCGGCGACATCTGCGATGATCAGCAATTATTGTGCTTTGCCTTGGTCTGTGGAACGAGCACGATCCGGTGCTGAAAGAGCGGGTGTTTGGCGGCAACTCTAACTGGCGAGGACCAATCTGGTTTCCAATGAACTATCTGATCATCGAGTCGTTGCAAAAGTTTCACCACTACCTGGGCGACAGTTACCAGGTGGAGGGCCCCACGGGTTCAGGCCAGTGGCTCAATCTATGGCAGGTGGCCAGCGAGCTATCGCGGCGGCTGATGGCCATTTTTGAGCGCGATGGTCAAGGCGATCGCCCCCTCTATGGCGGCACTGAGGTGTTTCAGACCGACCCTCACTGGCGCGACTATGTCTTGTTCTACGAATATTTCCACGGCGACAATGGGGCTGGTCTGGGGGCCAGCCACCAGACCGGCTGGACGGGGCTGGTGGCCAAACTGATTCAGCAGCAGGCGGAGTATGTCCAGCGATCGCAGTTGTGAGTTTTCAAGCTGTGCTGCCCATCGTCTAAAAAAGATGAAACTATAGGGGCCAACCTGTAGAACCGTAGGTATTAGGGTGCTGCTGGTTTATCTGTCTCCAGTTTAACCTGCGACTACAGCTGTAAGTTAGTTCCAAGCTTCACCCTACAGCCCCGACTCATATCAGCTTGATTCTGAGTTCCAACAGATGGGAGCGACGAACACCCCTCCCCAATAACCTGGTGGTCTAACGCCTGAATTAAGCCGAACCGCGAAGCGGTTTCGGCTTGAATGAATTGTTAGCTGCCACTCTCATGCTCTTCGCTGCTGACGGCAAAATAGGATGATGGGTCACTCAGCGACCAGGTTGAGAAAGTGCAGCCATGGCTTTGCGCGACATCACACATGAAGTCAGCCGCCTGCTGCCGGTGCTACCCTTTGGCTTTTTGAGCTACGCCTGGGGCTTGGCCAATGTGCCAGCTCGGTCTTATGCGATCGCCACCCTGCTGGGCATGACGCCACCCACGCTGCTGCTGAACTACCTGGGTGAGGATGTTACCGCCCTGGCGTCTGGGACACTGGTTCAGTCTAAGAAAATATCTTTAGCATCCATTGGGACGAATCCTTTGTTCCAATGGATGCTAAAGGTTGAATACGTTTGTTTCCTTAAATTTCCTAAGAGAAACCCAAATAGAAACTGGTACCAATCGTCCATGCCGCTAGCGCAGCACCCCCAACGATAAAAATCTATTTTTAGAGCAAATCTGAATCGTATAACTCTGATTCTAAACAGGCGGCTTGCGTAGGGACAAATGGTGTTTGCCCCGCCCAGCCGGGGCTAGTCGAGACGAATTCAGCATGAGCTTCTTGGCTGACAGAAATCACTATCTAAAGATAGACGACGATACCGGAAAGAATCATCGAAGATTAAGGTAGATAGAAAGAATGGATAAAGCCGAGATTAATCAAATCGATGAATCTGAAATGACCAAAATGATCTCTGAATCAGTACACGAGGCACAATAAATAAATGTCAGGCTGGCAGATTATTTAAAAATTTGCTGTTGAGTCGGCATGATTCTAGTGAAGTGATTAATCTGCCGAGAAAATTAGAGCCATTTGAGGTTTCCATTTTCAAAGCTTGTCCCTAGAAGTCAAATTGCTGCTTAAAGATTATCGACGTAACCACAGGGAAGATAATGTCAACTTCAACAAAACTGATGCCGGGGACCTGACTGCCTGACACATCTTTAGGCGGCCTCCCAGGGTGGTAGTTGGCAGCACAAGGACTGGATCCTAGAGAACCAAATGCGGTCATAATACTGGGCTTCAGCTTTCTTAGAAGCAAAGCAGGGTTCAGGATCAACGGT
>JBBSKN010000177.1:0-6044 GCA_038256265.1 Phormidesmidales cyanobacterium | reverse complement strand
GTTGAGAGCTTGTTGTTGTTCCGGTGTCATGGTGGTGACCTAGCGTGCGACTGGTCTTATCCTCACCGATTACCCCCTCATTCACCAATAGTCCATTTCCCTTGAGCATTAATACTCATCGCCAAAGTGACGTGCTCCCACCCAGGGAAACTAAACCCAGCGAGATCTGCCCAGCAATGAGGGCAGCTAGCCGGGGCAGAATGCTTGGATTTTGGCTATGCTCACGCCCTTCGGTAAACGCGACTAGAAGGCATGGGGTGCCGTTGGGCAGCTCAACGTAAGCCGCATCGTGACGCACCCGGCTGGTGAAGCCCGCCTTAGAATAAAACCGACTGCCCGACGGCAGCCCTGCCCCCAAAAAGCCTGTGACTTGGTCTTCGTGGCCCGGTGCCGGTGGCGCTTGGGGGAGGGTGCGCGCCATCAGGCTGAGCATCGTCTGCGATCGCACGCCCGAAACCGCCACCCCTCCGGCCATGCTGTGGATCAGGCGAGCCACGGCATTGGTGGTCAGGTAGTTGCGGTTTTCGTAGTGCTCGCCGACAAAGGCCCGCTCTCGCCCGTAGGGGCCGTCGCCCCAGGGCTTTTGGTTCATATTCACTCCCTCTAGCTCAGGCCACCCCAAAGACTGAAAAAATCGGTTGATGATGTTGCGCTGGTGGCACCAGGTCTCAAAGGGGCCAGGGGGGAGGTCGGGGCCGCTGGTGGTGCCGCTGAGCAAGTCTACGACCAAAGCCGTGGCGTCGTTGCTGGAGTCGACAATCATGTCCCTGAGCGCCCGGTCTAGTTCGGCGGCGGCGGGGATCATCCCCTGCTCTAGCCATTCGTGGGCGGCCACCAGGTAAAACAATTTCACCACGCTGGCCGGGTAGATCAGCTCTACCCCTCGGTAGCTGCCCCCCCGTGGGCGGTGCTGCCAAAAATCTGTAGCGCTGAGGGCACCGCCGGTATTGGTGATGTAGGGCGGGTCATAGACCACCCAGGTGACGGCGAGTTGGGTGGGCGTCAGCGCAAACTCGCCGCGTACTTGCTCAATCACCTGTTCTAGCGCGGCTTGCAGGGTAGAATCGGGGGCAAAAAATGTAGTCATAGCCAAGGGCTTGTAGTCTGGATAACCGCTGATTCGTCAAATCATCCTTAACCATACTGGAACCCTACCGGAGTTAGCTCTGTGCAAATTAAACGTCGCGAAGTGGGTCTCACCGTAGATGACAGCCTGATGCGTCTCTACGTTGTGGAGCCTGCGGCCCCCGGTCAGTACCCTGGTATTGTGTTTTATTCAGATATTTACCAGCTGGGTGGCCCGATTGTGCGACTGGCTGATCGCCTGGCGGGCTATGGCTATGTGGTGGCAGCCCCCGAGATCTTTCATCGGCTAGAGCCCATCGGCACGGTGATTGAGCCCCACGACCTAGGCCGCTTGCGGGGTAACGATGCGGCGGGCCGCACCGCCGTCGCCCAGTATGATGCCGATACCGCCGCAGCGCTGGACTGGCTGCAAAGCTGCGAGACCGTATCGCCGGGTCAAATTGGGGCCTTAGGATTTTGCATTGGCGGGCATCTGGCCTGTCGGGCGGCGTTCAGCCCCATCGTTAAGGCGGCGGTGTGTTGCTATCCCACGGGCATCCACAGTGGCAAGCTGGGCCGAGACCGGGCCAACACCCTAGAGCGCCTGGGCGAGATCTCTGGCCAGCTGCTGCTGATTTTTGGGGATCAAGACCCCCACGTCCCTGCCGAGGGGCGCACCACTATCGTCAAAACTCTGGTGCAGACGGGGATTCACCACAAAGTCTTGACCTACCCTGCCAACCACACCTTTATGCGCGACGACGGCTACCGTTATGACCCCGCCGCCACCGATGCGGCCTGGGCCGAGATTGCAGCTTTTTTGGCCAGCAGCTTTGACACCCCCAAACCAAATTTTTGAGGGGCTGGGTATGCTAGGTCACGGCTACAGACTGGCATTCTGTGCAAATCGCAACTTTCTGCTCTGTGGCCTGGGGTATACGGTTAGAGTAAAGATAACTGTGCCCATTGCTTTTCCATCTGCCACGCTTGAATAGGGTTCCTATGGCACCTCAGATCGACCGCAGCATGATCACCGCGCTGTCTCTGGTCAACCAGCACAGTTCCCTCACCAATCGGGTGCGCGACCTGCCCACGCCGCAATTTATTAGCTTGCTCGACCAAATCACGGCGGAGTTTGAGCATTTTTTGCGCGCCATCGACATGATCAACAACGAGTCGTTGGAGGTCATGCTAGAGCAAATTTTAGAGGCCTTTACCCTCAAAATTGGCCAGATTTTGCAGGCTGAGCGCACCACTATTTTTATGGTGGATCAAGAAAAGCAGGAACTGTGGTCAAAGATTGCCCAGGGCGACGGGGAGCGATCGCTCGAAATTCGCGTGCCTATGGGCAAGGGCATTTCTGGCTACGTGGCGACCAACGTGACACCGCTAAATATTCCCGACGCCTACGCCGACGATCGCTTCGACAGCACCTACGATCAAAAGCACGGCTATCGCACCCGCAGCATTCTCTGCATGCCGGTGCTGAGCAAAAAAACCGATAACATTGTGGCCGTGGTGCAGCTGCTCAACAAGCTCAACCACACCCCCTTTGACGAACAAGACGAGCGCCACTTTAAAGAGTTTGCCGAGTCCCTGGGAGTAATTCTCGAGAGCTGCAACTCGTTCTATGTTGCCGCCCGCAACCAAAAGGGGGTTGCCGCCCTGCTGAAGGCGATCTCATCGCTAGACCAGAGCTTAGATCTAGAGAAAACCCTGCAATCGGTGATGGGAGAAGCCCGTCAGCTGATGCAGGCTGATCGCAGCACCCTGTGGCTGATCGACGAAGACAGCGGTGAGCTGTGGTCAAAGGTAAAATCTGGTGATGGCAAATCTCTAGTCGAGCTGCGAATTCCTAGCGATACCGGCATTGTTGGCCATGTGGCCACCACAGGCGGGGTGTTAAATATCCCCGATGCCTACCAAGACCCCCGCTTTAACCCCGATGCCGACAAGCGCACCGGCTACCTCACCCGCACCATTCTCTGCATGCCGGTGTTTGACTCGGGAAGCAAGCTGATCGCTGTTACCCAGCTGATCAACAAAGCCCAGGGCACTTTTACCACCTCTGATGAGGCCTTTATGCGGGCCTTTAACATTCAGGCGGGGGTGGCCCTCGAAAACGCCAAGCTGTTTGAGAGCGTACTGGTTGAGAAGCAGTACCAAAAAGATATTTTGCAAAGTCTCTCCGACGCGGTGATTTCCACCGATATGGAGGGGCGCATTGTCACCATCAACGACGCCGCCCTAGAGCTGATCGGCTGCCCCGAAGACACCGACTACAGCCGCACAGTTCGCGATCGCTGGCAGGCGGCTCTCCACCGCCGCCCAGTGTGGGAAACGATCCCCATCGATAACCTGCGCTTTCGTCTGGAAGATAGCCTGAAACACGGGGCGCGCCACTATGTGCCCGAGCAGAGCCTGCGGGTGGCGGTGGCCCCCGGCCTCGGCACTGGCTCAGCCCCCGTCTCAGAGCTGGCCCTGCCCGACCCTGTCGCTCCCGCCATCTATCGGGCCTGGGGTAACCCCGCCGCCCCACCAGTGCCCGCCGAGTTGGTGCAGCGCATTGAGCGCAGCATTAACCTCACTGTCAACCCCCTGACTAACCCCGAGGGTGGCGTGGTGGGCGGTCTGCTGGTGCTCGAAGACATCAGCCAAGAAAAGCGGATGAAGAGCACCCTCTACCGCTATATGACCCCCAGCGTGGCCGAGCAGGTGATGGCCCTGGGCGACGACTTGCTAATGAAGGGCGATCGCAAAGACGTCACCGTGCTGTTTTCCGACATTCGCGGCTACACCACCCTCACCGAAGACCTGGAAGCCGACAAAGTCGTTGAAATGCTCAACGCTTACTTTGAAACCATGGTGGAGTCGGTGTTTAACTTCGAGGGCACCCTCGACAAGTTCATGGGCGACGCGCTGATGGCGGTGTTTGGTGCGCCCCTTCCCCTCACCAACCACGCCTGGGCGGCGGTGCAGAGCGCCCTTGACATGCGGCGGCGGCTGGTCCGCTTCAATGCCGAGCGCGGTGGCCTGGGCCAGCCCGAAATTCGTGTTGGCATTGGCGTTAGCTCCGGCGAGGTGGTCTCAGGCAACATTGGCTCTCAGCGCAAAATGGAGTACACCGTCATTGGCGACGGGGTCAACCTCAGCTCGCGCCTGGAGGGTGTCACCAAAGAATACGGCTGTGATATCGTCATCAGCGAGTACACCTACGCCCTCTGCGCCGACAGAATTTGGGTGCGTGAGCTAGACCGTACCCAGGTAAAGGGCAAGCAGCGGGCCGTGGGCATCTACGAACTGATCGACCAGCGCGACACCCCGCTCACCGCCGGCACCGAAGCCTTTCTTGACCTCTATGCTGAGGCCCGCAGCGCCTACACCGCCATGGAGTTTGAGCGAGCCTTGACCCTCTTCGGCCAGGCTCAGCAGATGCGCCCCGGCGACAAAGCCGTGGCCGTGCACCTGAGCCGCGCCCGACAGTACCTGGTGCAGCCGCCCCCCGAAGACTGGGACGGTGTCTACGTGATGACGACCAAGTGACGGCGTTATGGGGATGACGTGAGGGGATAGTGCCGTTGCCGCCCCGCATCTCAACCGCCAGAGCCAAAAAGTATGGCCATCGTTGCGGGTGGGCATCCACCATGACCTAGCTATCGCAAGGGGGAGTAAACCCGGTAGGATGAAGCATGTGTTCAAACCGAACACTCTCGGGTTGTCCCACTGCTGTCTTTGTTAAACCCACGCACCGCGCATGTCCCTGTTTGACTGGTTTGCCAATCGTCGAAAGTCAGGCCCCATCAGCGAAGACCGCCAAGAGCGGGAAATTGCCGATGGCCTGTGGACCAAGTGTGAGCACTGCGACGTTCTCACCTACACCAAAGATCTGCGCACTAACCAGTGGGTGTGCGGGGAGTGTGGCCACCACCACCGCATCTTCAGCGACGAGCGCATTCGCCAGCTGATTGACGGCAACACCTGGCAGGCGCTAGACGCCCACATTCAGCCCCAAGACCCGCTCAAGTTTAAAGATCGCAAGGGCTACGGCGATCGCCTGCGCGACACCCAGGCCAAAACTCAGCTCACCGACGCCGTGCAGACCGGTCTAGGCGAGCTAGACGGCTTGCCCGTGGCCCTGGGGGTGATGGACTTTCGTTTTATGGGCGGCAGCATGGGTTCGGTGGTGGGCGAAAAGCTTACCCGCCTGATTGAGCGCGGCACCGCCAACCGCTGCCCGGTGATTATTGTCTGCGCCTCAGGGGGGGCCCGCATGCAGGAGGGCATGCTCAGCCTGATGCAGATGGCCAAAATTTCCGGTGCTTTGCAGCAGCATCAGGCCGCCAAACTGCTCTACATGCCGGTGCTCACCCACCCCACCACTGGCGGTGTCACCGCCAGTTTCGCCATGCTGGGCGACATTATTGTGGCTGAGCCAAAGGCCACCATTGGCTTTGCCGGTCGCCGGGTGGTCGAGCAAACCCTGCGCGAAAAGCTGCCCGATGACTTTCAAACTGCCGAGTATCTGCGCGACCACGGCTTTGTTGACCTGATTGTGCCCCGCACCCAGCTCAAGCAAACCTTGGCTCAGCTGATGCGTCTACACCAGCCGGTGGCGGCGGCGGTAGCTGAAGGCCACACACCCTGGGCCAACGGCCTGGGCTCGGGCGCACCTAGCCCTATCGGGGTCGATTTGTAGGGGCGAAACCTTGGGAATGGCCCCCTTCGGTGGCATGATGGACATTACAAGAACGATTTAGTGGAGAAAGCTTCGCTGAATTAAATCTAATCTCAGTTCAGCAGCGGAGTTTTCCCCAGGGAAAACGGTTCCGAAACTGAATTGGGCAAGCTGTGTTGATTTCATACCCAAGCCCTATATATTTCGAGGAGAACCATGGTGAAGAGATGCATTTGGCTAGTTGCGGTCGCACTCTTCTTTGTCAGCCACCTGGTAATGGGAGACGCTGTTGCGGCTGAGCTAG
>JBBSKN010000176.1:0-6198 GCA_038256265.1 Phormidesmidales cyanobacterium | reverse complement strand
GCTTGTTGGCGGGCTGAATGCGCAGCGACTGGTTTGCTTCTAGGGTGGCATCCCCTGAGACAAACCACTGCATTAGGGTCAAGTCATCGAGTGAGGTCATTACAGGAACCGGCAAGAGGAACGTGACAATAGCCAGCCCCCAGGGGTCTTGGTTGAAGTGGGTAGCGACCCAATCAGCTAATCGGTCAGCCTAGGGGCCTTGTTTCTTGCTCAAGCCTCGCCAGGTCTGGTGCTTGGGCAAGTTACCCGAGGCTGTGGCTGATCTCGGGTTAGTGGATAGGCCGAAAATAAAGTCTCAGGCCTATCTATTGTTTTCCCCGTTTACAGAGGGCAGTACCCCAAATCTGAGTATCTTGTAGGAAGTTTAAATAAATTCACTTGGAATAACGCTGGGCAGCTAGCTGAAAATACGGTTGTTCGGGAGATCGTGAAGCGGGGCAGCTAGCTGGCTCATAACCGCTCCAGCTCCCCTGTCAAACTCTTTTGACCACAGTGGCGCAGGCTACAGGAACCATAATGTAGGGTCTGGGCCGGCCCTTGGCGGCCTTAAAAATCTCAGTATAGTTAAGGAGATTGTGAACCCGGTGGGGCAATGGCGGCAGGTAGACAGCATGGATTTTTAGAAACCAACGGCCTGCGCCTGCACTACGTGACCCAGGGCCAGGGGCCGCTGCTGCTGTTTTTGCACGGGTTCCCAGAGTTTTGGTATTCCTGGCGGCACCAGCTCGACTATTTTGCTGACCGCTACACCTGTGTGGCCCTCGACCTGCGCGGCTACAACGAGAGCGATAAACCCCAGGGGTTAGAGAACTACCGCCTAGATGTGCTGGTAGAGGACGTGCGAGGAGCGATCGCTGCCCTCGGCTATGACCAGCTAACCCTGGTGGGCCACGACTGGGGGGGCGCGATCGCCTGGGCCTTTGCCTACGCCTACCCCGAGCTACTGCGATCGCTGGTGGTGATGAATATTCCTCACCCGGCCAAGTTTGTCGAGGGGCTGCGCACGCCCCAGCAGATGCTGAAAAGTTGGTATATCGCCGTCTTTCAGCTACCGTTGCTGCCTGAGCTGCTGCTGCAAGCGGGCGACTATTGGCTAATTGAGCAGGCCCTACGGGGTATGGCGATTAACCAGAGCACCTTTAGCGATGCCGATCTGCGCATGTACAAGGCGGCCGCCGCCAAACCCGGCGCTCTCACCGCCATGGTCAACTACTACCGCTCCGTCGGGCTGAACGGCGACTTGCAGCGCAACTGGGGGGTACTTGACGTGCCGACCCTGCTCATTTGGGGCGAAGACGATGTCGCCCTGGGTAAAGAACTCTCCGTCGGCACCGAGGCCTACGTGCGCGATCTGCAACTGCGCTACATTCCCCAGTGCAGCCACTGGGTTCAGCAAGAGCAGCCCTACGAGGTCAACACTCTGATGAACGAGTTTCTGAACCGATGAACGCCCATACCGCCTGACTGCGATCGCCTTCGCGTCATCCTGCTCGATTTGGTCGCCCAGCGCGGCCCCATCAAAACCAGTTGCCCCGCCGCCGTGGCCTGCGCCCTCAGCCCTATTGAAGCGGCGGTGTTCCACCGGTTTGGGGCCATGGCGGCGGACTGGGTGACTGGCCCGATTGAGTCCAGCGGCAGCGGCTGGGTGTGCGAGCTGACGGTGGAGGGAGTCGCTCAGAGCCTAGCTGACGCGTTGAACAATTCAGCCCAACGGCAGCTGCGGGAACAGCGAGCGCAGGCCTATGCTGGAGAATATTATGACTGGAGTGCGATCGCCCACAAAACCCTAGCGGCCTACAAAGCCCTGTTTGCGTCATCAGCCCATTGACCCTACCGGCCAAAACCCTGACTAGGCGACCTAACGATAGTGTCATAATCCACACCCCCCGCCCATCGGGTAACGGTGTATAAAGATACGTATAACAGTGCGTTAAGAAAATCACTGTAGTCTTCACTCCTTAGTGGAGAATTTAAACTTAGAGAGCGATCTACCCCTAGCCACCGCCGCGTTACAGGTCAACCTCCCATGCTTCAGGATGCCAAAGCTATTCGGTACTATCAACGGATTACCGATGCCTTCGTCGACCAGTGGAACCGAGGCTATCGCACCAGCGAGCTGCGCCTCTACCTCGAAGGTTACCTAGCCTCCCTCCGCCACTCGGACGCCCTAGAACCTTACTGGGTTCACCGTCTCGAAGAAGACACTGTTCGCTATCTCAACGACCCGTCAAACTTCATCATGGCCCAGCCTGAGCCCGAAATCTATTGACGCGACTTGCCGCTGATTTGACTCAGCGGTTTTTTTGCGCTGGACAGCACCCTTAGACATGATTCAACCGGCCTAGGCTGATCCCCGCATCTCTAAAACAGCGATCAGGCCAAAGATGATAAAGAGTAGCCCGCCAATGGTGGTGAGCCAGCGTTCTGAAATGCGCCCGGCGATCAGCTTGCCGCAGGCGACGGCGATCGCCGCACACACCGCATGGCCCAGGGTAGCCCCCAGCACTACCCCCACCGGGTGGTTGGCCGCCGCCAAGGCAATGGTGGCAAACTGGGTGCGATCGCCCCACTCGGCCACAAATGTGAGGGTAAAAGCTTCGATCAGCACCTTGCCCACTGTCCACTGGGCAACGCCGGCTTCTCGTTCTTCGACCGCCTCTAGGGCGTCGGCCTCTTCGTCGGCGAGGCTACCCGATCCCCCCATGCGCAAGGCATCGTAGAGCAGCTTAAAGCCAAAGCCCAAAAACAGCGCCACCGTTAGCCCCTGCACGTAGCGCTGCGGCAAAACGGTGGCCACCTGGCCAATCAGCACTGACAGCACCGTCATCACAAACAGGGCCGCCGTGACCCCCACAAACACCCAGCGGCGGGGATGGCGGGTCGCCAAAATCATGCCGATGAAGAAAGTTTTGTCGCCCAGCTCTGACAGGGTGATCAGCAGTAGGCCAGCGGTAAAGCCTGTGAGAGGGTGCATGCTCTGCTCCAGTAGGGTAGGACTGGGCAGGCATGGTGGATAGCTACAAAGACTCCACCAAGCCCACGCCAGTGGTGGACTCAGTGAAGGTCTCGTTTGCAAATGGCAAAATGCTCACTTACCGTCTGAACCAGGCTCATCGCCAGTATGTTGATTCAGACATCGGGCTGGGTCAGCCCAAAACTACTCCCCTTCAGGGTCATGATAACACCATGCCTTAGCCATACCTTTTAGCTAAGGGGCAGAGGTAGAAGAACGGGGTGCAACAGGAGCTGGAATCTGAGGAACCTCTATGCCAGGAATGGTAATTTCCTCAACTGGAATGCCTGGGCGGCGTTGTCTGTCCGGCTGCTCGCCCACAGGCTCCCCACCCCTAAATTCATCGTCTCTAGATTCATTAACCGGAATGCCTGGGCGGCGCTGTCTGTCCACCGACTCCTCACCCACCGGCTCCCCATCCCTAAATTCATCGCCCCTAGATTCATCGTCCCTAGATTCATTAACCGGAACGCCTGGGCGGCGTTGTCTGTCCACCGACTCCTCACCCACCGGCTCCCCATCCCTAAATTCATCGCCCCTAGATTCATTGACCGAAATGCCTGGACGGCGTTGTCTGTCCACGGGCTCCTCACCCACGGGCTCCTCACCCACGGGCTCCTCACCCACCGGCTCTTCACCCACCGGCTCCCCATCCCTAAATTCATCGTCCCTGAACTCATCGCCCCTAGATTCGTTGCCTGGAGACTCGGCGTCTACAAAATCGCTCGGGGTCTCGCCTGTAGCTTCGTTGGAGTTGGCGTCAGCTGGAGTGCCGAGGATGGTAAACCCTCTCTCCTGCGACGCTGGGCTGGGCTGGGTACTGTTTACACCACGGGTTTCACTCTGGGATGGCGATCTCTGGGAGGCTCCGCCGCTTGCGCAGAGATCGTCTAGGTTAATCACCCGGCCATTGGGGTCAACCATGTAGCAAAATCCCTGGGCCTGACTAACCGTGGGCCAAAGCAAAGCACCAGCCGCTAGACCAAGACCACCGGCAGCATTTAAAAGACTGGTCAAAAGACTGGGTTTCATGGCGTTTAATTAATGAGATAGCATCTCTGGCGAAACGAGCCTATCTGCTCAACATACCAACCCCCAAAAGCCGCGCTATCGGTCATTTGATAGAAACTTTTTTCCCTCTGCTCTGTGCCCTGCGATCGCCTTAGTGGTCTGTCAATCCTAAATTTTTAGGCTGGGTGGCGCGATAGCAGAATCCAGAAAAGCTTGTCGCTGTTGGGTTTCACTTCGTTTCACCCAATCTACACGAACCCTAGTTTTGGGTTTTTATACTGACCCAATACTCTGCGGCATAAGTCGACCAACTGTTCCTGCGACCTGAAACCTAACACCTAAAACCTGCCCCCAAGGGTTGCTCTATTCCAGCCAGCCAGTCCTAGGTCTGCCCCGTGCCCCAGCGATCAAGGGCGCGTTTGCCACCCCAGCGGGCGACAATCTCGTCGTCGTAGTTGTCGGCGATGCGAATAACGGTGGTGACCGAGTGGTTTAGCTCAAGGCGATCGCAGGTTTCGCCCACCAGGCTGTGCTCAAACACAATGTCGTCTTCGGCGTCGTAGGCAAAGCGGCCAAAGTAAATGCCGTTGTTTTCTCGCAGTAGGTAGTAGCCCAGCTCTGGGGTGAGGTCGATGTCAGTCACCACGTAGGCCCGCGTGGTGATTAACGACTCGTCGGCATGCCAGGGCACCACGCGGGTAGAGGCCACCGCCGACCCCAGGTTGACGAGAAATAGCGGCTCATCTTCGAACACCACCAGCGACTCGCCAAATAGCTCATGCATCCAGGGCAAAATGCGGTGGTAAACGGCCTTTTGACCGGGGGTTCTAAACTCCATCATGCTCTTAGAAGGGGTGGGCGAGGGGGGATACCTCTGGGGCTAACTGGTCTGTGGATGGGCTAGGGCCATCTACAGACCGGCATAACACCATTGTCTCATCCTTGCTGGCCATTGCTGCCGGTTGAGCAACAGCGGGGGCAAATTTAGGGTTACGCTAGGGGCGGCAAACCCTGTTCTACTCCTTGTTACGCCCATGCCCTGCATTGTGTTTACCGATCTCGACGGCACCCTGCTCAACGGCGAAACCTATGCCTATCAGGCGGCCCTGCTCACCCTGGCGCACCTCACCGAGCGCGGCATTCCAGTGGTGCCCGTGACCAGCAAAACCTGCCAGGAAGTGGCCCAGCTGCGCCAAGATGTGGGGCTGCGCGACCCCTTTGTGGTCGAAAACGGCAGCGCCGTCTACCTGCCCACCGACCAGAGCCGCTTTGCCCTGCCGCCGGGCGAGGATGTCGATGGCTACCGGGTGCTGCAGATGGGCTGCAATTATATCACCGCCCGGGCCGGGCTAAAGGCGATCGCCCAAGACCTGGGCCGCCCCCTCAAGGGCTTTGGCGACTGGAGCATCGACCAGGTGGTGCAGCTCACCGGCCTCTCGCCCGAGGCGGCCAAACAGGCCAAGGCCAGAGAGTTTACCGAACCCTTTATGACCCCCAAAAACGTGCCCGCCGACCAGCTGCGGGAGGCGGTTGAGGCCATGGGCTTTCGGGTGGTGATCGGCGATCGTTTCTCCCACCTGATTGGGGCCGCCGCGGGCAAGGGCAATGCTGTCCACCGACTGGTCGCCCTCTACCAGGCCAGCCACCCCAAAGAGACTCCGATCACCACCATTGGTCTGGGCAACAGCCCCAACGACCTCGATATGCTCGAAAACGTCGATTACCCGATCGTGCTGCCCGGTGCCCACGGCCCTCACCCTCGCCTCGCCGACCGGGGCTGGGCGATCGCCCCGGCCCCCGCCCCCGAGGGGTGGGCCATGGCGGTAGAGACTGTGCTGGCTCAGGTTGTGGTGTGAGCGGCCCAGCAATCCATCGGCCATCTCCATTGCTTAGTGAAGAAAACTCCAGCCGTAGGGTGCATTCGTGCGAAGCACAATGCACCGCGAACGAGCTTCCCATGACGGTGCATTGCTGCGCGTTGGCGGAGCCTCACCTTAGCGTTATGTATTAGCGTTATGTACCCTACAGCCCCTTTTATAGGGCTTGGTACATCTGAGAAAAACGATGGAAGGTACCAGGTCCACATTCTTTTTCAAACTCCTGAACAATCCACTCAGGACGTTTGCCTGACCGCTTGGCACATTTTTGTAAATACTCAAAATACTCTTGCAGCT
>JBBSKN010000175.1:0-6391 GCA_038256265.1 Phormidesmidales cyanobacterium | reverse complement strand
TTAGACCGCCCAAGATAGCCTCTAGCGCCACCAGGTTTTCGGGCTGGTCATCCACCAGCAGAATGTTTACCGGAGCGTCGGTCTGCATAGTTATCTATCCGTTGATTCGCCGCAAAGGTGAATGAGGTGGGGCGCAATTTGAGTCAGGGGCAATACCCAATCTACCGCCATCGCCGCGATCGCAGCCCTGGGCAAAACCGGGCTTTCGGCAGTGTCTGGAGTCTGTACGATGGTCGTACCTCCCCGGGCTTGTATGGTTGATAAACCCCGCACGCCGTCTTGGTTAGCCCCGGTCAGCAGGACGCCAATCACCCGCTGGCCGTAGGTGTCGGCCGCCGACTCTAGCAGCACATCAATGGATGGGCGCGCGTAGGAAACCGGCGCATCCACAGACAGCGAAAAATGCTCGTATTCCACCAGCAGATGGTAGTCGGCGGGGGCAAAATAGACATGTCCTGGCAAAATACGTTCTTTATCTTCGACTTCGTGCACCGGGAGAACCGTAAATTTCTGCAAGAAAGCACTCAAGGATTGGTCAGACTCCCTGTGTCGATGTTGCACAATCGCCAACGCCGCCGGAAACTCTTCGGGTATGTACTCTAGCAGAATTTTCAACGCCGACAATCCTCCTAAAGAGGTACCTATGGTAACCAAGTCATAGGCCATTAGCCTCGCCTCCTAAAGAGTTTTTCGGCTTTAACCAGGTCTTCGTAGGCCGCTTCATATTTTGTAAAACGAATGGTTTCTTGCTTGCCCAAGGCCAAAATACCAAACTTGCACAGGCTGTTATAAAACAACTCATGTACCTGATTTTGCAGGGTTGGGTTGAAATAAATCAACACGTTGCGACAGATAACCACATTAAACTCGTTAAACGATCCGTCGGTCACCAGGTTGTGTTCGCCAAAGACCACCCGCTCCCGCAACGAGGGGCGCAAAATGGCGTTGTCATAGCTGGCGGTGTAATATTCTGAAAAAGTTTGCTGGCCACCGGCCCTCAGGTATAGCTGGGTGTAGTCCTGCATTTGTCGGTAAGAATAAATGCCCCGCTGGGCGACTTGCAGCACCCGCTCGTTGGCGTCAGTAGCGTAGATGCGACAGCGGGGGTAGAGCCCCTCTTCTTGCAGCAAAATGGCCATCGAATAGACCTCTTGCCCGGTGGAGCAGCCCGCATGCCAGATGCGAAAGAAGGGGTAGGTGCGCAGCAGCGGCACCACCTGCTGCCGAAAGGCCAGGTAAAAACTGGGGTCGCGAAACATGGCGGTGGTGTTGACCGTCAGCCCCAGCAGCAGCCGCTGGGCACAGGCTGGGTCGCTCAAAACCCGCGCTTGCAGCAGCGCAATGGTGTCTAGCCCTTCGGCTTTCAAAAAACTGTGAAGGCGACGCTTGAGAGAAGCCGGGGCATAGTTGCGAAAATCGTAGCCATACCGCTGGTACAGCCCTTCAATTAACAAATAAACGTCGACATCTTCTGGCTTCACGTCTGGCTTTACTTCTGGCTTCAATCGATTGGCTAGGCCCCTAGAGCCATTGAGAACCCCCTGTATCAGGCCCGTCGGCCTTGTTGCCCGCCAACCCCCGACGCTTGCGCTCTATTATTGCTCAAGTTTTGGGCCGGGCCATATCTCAAAAAGGGGATTTTGGCTGAGAGCGGCCCTAGTGGTAGAGCCACAGGCGCAGCAGGGTAAGCAGCTGATCGGTGTCGACCGGCTTGGTGATGTAGTCGGAGGCTCCGGCTTCGATGCACTTCTCGCGATCGCCCTGCATGGCCTTGGCGGTCAGGGCAATGATCGGCAGCGATTTAAACCCCTCGATCTGGCGAATCAGCCGGGTGGTTTCGTAGCCGTCGAGGTCGGGCATCATCACATCCATTAAGACAATGCCCACATCGGCGTTGGCCTGAAGGGTGGCGATGCCCTCGCGGCCGTTTTCGGCAAACACTACCGTCATGTCGTACTGTTCGAGCAGGCTGGTGAGGGCAAAAATATTGCGCACGTCGTCGTCGACGATCAGCACTTTTTTGCCCGCCAGCGAATCATCGCCGGGCTGCAAGTGGCCCAGGCTGGGCTGCTGGCTGGGGGGCAGGTGGGTCTGCACCCGGTGCAAAAACAGAGCAGTTTCATCGAGCAGCCGCTCGGGCGATCGCACGTCTTTGATGATGATGGTCTCGGCCAGCCCCCGCAGTCGGGTCGCTTCGGCCTCGGTTAGGTCTTTGCCGGTGTAGACAATGATCGGCAGGCGGGCCAGGGTTGGCTCTCGTTTGATCTGCTCGATCAGGTCAAAGCCATTCATGTCGGGCAGGCCCAGGTCGAGCACGACACAGTCGCAGGGCTGAGATCGCAGCACCCCTAGGGCCGCCGCCCCCGTGTGCACAGCAGTGCTAGTGACATCGCCGCCGCCGATCAGCTCAATAATGCTCTGGGCCTGCACGGGGTCGTCTTCGACCACCAGCAGGTAGCGCACCCGGCGCTCGACAAACTGCTTGATGTCGATCAGCGCCTGGGTCAAGACTTCGGGCGCAACGGGCTTTTGAATGTGGGCGATCGCCCCCATGTGAAACTCCCGCTGCTGCTGGTCATTTACCGTCATCACATGCACCGGAATGTGGCGGGTGATCGGGTCTTGCTTGAGCTGCTCTAGCACCGCCAGCCCCTCCACGTCGGGCAGGTGCAGGTCAAGGGTAATGGCATTGGGCACAAACCGTTGGGCCAGGGCCAGCCCGGTCTGCCCCTGGAGCGCCACCAGCACCTTAAACCCCTGCCCTCGGGCCATGTCGAGCAAGATGCGGGCAAACTTGGGGTCGTCTTCGATCACCAGCAGCACCTGGTCGGTGGCCCCCTGGCCCGCCGGCGAGAGCCGGGTGCGATCATCCTCTAGGTGGTGGGGCAGGGGGGGGAGAGCTTGCCCCGTGTGATCGGGGATTGCCGGAGCCAGGGCCGCCGCTGGGGCTGCCGCAGCGGTGAAGCGGCGGGGGGCGTTAAACCGCTGGCCCGGTGCCGCCTGAGGAGTTTCCCTGGGGTCGGAGTCGGGAGCCTCGTAGTGCTGAGGTAGGTAAAGGGTGAAGGTGCTGCCTTCGTCGAGCTGGCTTTCTAGCTCAATCGAGCCGCCCAGCAGCTCGGCCAGCTGTAGGCTGATCGACAGCCCCAGCCCCGTGCCGCCGTACTTGCGGCTGGTGGTGCCATCGGCCTGCTGAAACGCGCCAAAAATGCTCTGCTGCTTGTCGGGCGCTATGCCAATGCCGGTATCGCTGACCGCAAAGGCCACGCGATCGCCCTCGACCGGAAAGATCTGTACCATCACCCCCCCCCGCTCGGTAAACTTGACCGCGTTAGAGAGCAGGTTTTTGAGAATCTGCTGTAGCCGCCGGGGGTCAGTCGTCAGGGTGGTGGGCAGCGCCTGATCGAGCAGAATCTCAAGCCGCAGGCCCTTGCTGGTAGTAGCGGGCTGAAAGGTGCGCTCTAGCTCAAACTGAATCGCGGTAAAGGCCAACGCCTCCACCGTCACCTGCATGGTGCCCGACTCAATCTTGGCCAGGTCGAGAATGTCGTTGATCAACGACAGCAGATCGGCCCCGGCGGAGTGAATCGTGCGGCTGTACTCGACCTGCTTGTCGCTGAGGTTGCCCTCGCCGTTGTCGCTGAGCATTTTGGCCAAGATCAGCAGGCTGTTGAGCGGCGTGCGCAGCTCGTGGCTCATGTTGGCCAAAAACTCTGACTTGTACCGCGACGACTGAGCCAGCTGGTGGGCCTGATCTTCTAGCGCTTGGCGGGCCTGCTCGACCTCTTGGTTTTTGCGCTCGACCTGCTGCTTTTGGGTTTCAAGCAGCTCAGCTTTTTCTTCGAGCTCTTCGTTGAGCTGTTGCAGCTCTTCGTTGGACTGCTGCAATTCTTCCTGCTGCTGTTGCAAAGTCAGCTCTGACTCTTGCAGCGACTTGGTGCGCTCTTCGAGCAGCTGGTTACTCTGCAACAGTTCTTCCTGCTGCTGGCGCAGCTCTTCGGTGAGCACCTGCGACTGCTCTAGCAGCTGCTGGGTTTGCCTGTAGGCGGCGATCGCGTTGATCATCACCCCCGCCACTCGGCTGGCCTCCTCTAAAAACGTCAGCTGCAACGGGTCAAAGGGCTGAAACGAGGCCAGCTCTAGCACCCCCATCACCTCGGCCTCAAACAGCAGCGGCAGCACCACAATGTTGGCCGGCGGCGCATCGCCCAACCCTGAGCGAATGCGAATGTAGTCGCCCGGCACCTGGGTCAGCAAAATGCGCTGTTTTTCGAGAGCGCACTGGCCCACCAGCCCTTCACCCAGCTCAAACTCGTTTGACAGGTGCTTGCGCTCTTGGTAGGCGTAGCTGCTGAGCAGCCTCAGGCGGGGCCGGGCGCCGCTGTCATCGAGCAGATACAACATTCCCTGCTGCGCCTCCACCAGGGGGGCAAGGTAGGTCAACACTAGGTTGGCCAAGCTTTCTAAACTGCGCTGCCCCTGGAGCTGCTGCGACAAATCGGCCAGGTTAGACTTGAGCCAGCGCTGCTCCTCGTTGACGCGAATGGTTTTTTGCAGGCTAGTGACCATTTGGCCAAAGGTGCGGGTGAGAATGCCGGTCTCATCCCCGGCGGTGCTGTGGGGCAGGGCGACGTCCAGGTTGCCCCCAGCCAACTGCTCGGCGGTGTCTGACAGCCGGCCCAGCGGCCGAGAAATATTGCGCGACAGCCACCAGCCCAGCAGCGAGATCAACACAAACGCCGCCGGAATACCGTAGGTGATAGTGCGAGTGGTTTGCTGGGCCGCTAGCTGAGCCTTGGTGGCCCGCTCTTGCAGCATTGATTCTTCTTGTAGCCGCATCTTGTCGATCTGATCGCGCAGATCTTTCATCAGCTGGCGGCCATCGTCGCCCGAAATAAATGCCTGGGCCGCCTCAAGCCCGCTGGTATCTCGCAGCACAATGCCGTTGCGCAGTCTGTCTAGCCTGGCATCCATCAATGGTTTGAGAGCGGCTAGGCGATTTTGAAAGCCAGCATTGTCGGTCTCGAGCAGGCGCAGCGCCTCATAGAGAGTCTCGATCTTGACCAAGGCGCTGTCGTAGGGCTCTAGGTACTGGGGCTGGCCCGTGATCAGGTAGCCCCGCTGCCCGGCTTCAGCACTGGTCAGCTCCGCCTCTAGCTCAGTGAGGTACCCCAAAATCTCATAGGCTTCCTTTTCCTGGGTGGCATTGCGAATCAGGTCGTTGGTGGTGCGGTGGGCGATCGCCCCCAGCACCGCTAAGATCGTTAGCCCCACGGCAAACCCCGCGCCAATGCGTGTTCCAATTTTGAAGCGATTTACCATGAGGTGTCGTCAATATATCTAGCGTTGATTATCCCACGGGAAACGGGCAGCCGTAGGCTATGGGCAGGCTCTCAGGCCTCAATTTCTCGGCCTCAATTTGGGCTAGCCGTTTTTGACATTAACTAGGTTTGAGAAGAGACGTGCTTGATTCACTGCTGCATTCCCTAAATAGTTTTTTGTCCTCCGAGCCGGATTGTCTAGGGGCGGCTGGGGAGCACACTGACTATACCTATCAGGGCCGCTGCCCCCGCACCGGGCAGCCCTACACCCTGCCCCGCACGGCTCAAGCCCGAGCGATCGCCGCCGGGTTGATCGCGCAGCTCAAGGCGACCCCCCAGCCAGAGGGCAAAATGTATGGGGTATTGCTGGGGCAAACCCCGGCGGGCGACATCGGCGTGCTCAAGGCCTTTTCTGGCCTGTGGCAGGGGCAGGCCCAGGTGCCGGGCTGGGTGCCGCCGATCGCGGGGCGATCGCAGGTAGCGCTGCAAGAGGCCCACACCCTCGACCAGTTGCAGACCATCAAAGATCGCCTACTGACTTTGCAGCAGCTGCCCGAGCGAGCAGTTTACCAACGCCTACAGGCAGAATTGACCGAGCAGCGATCGCGGTTGAACCAGTGCCATCGCGATCGCAAACAAACCCGCGATTTGCAGCGCCAAACCCTGGCTCTCACTCTCACCGGAGAATCTCTCCCAGAGGCTGTGGCAGCTCTAGAGCAAGAGAGCCGGGGCGACAAGGCCGAGCTGAGGCGGTTTAAGCAGGGCTGGCGCGATCGCCTCGCCCCCTTCGAAACCACCATCCAGGCCGCCGATGCCGCGATCGCCGCCCTCAGGCAGCAGCGCCGCCACCTCTCCCGCCAGCTCCAGGCCGATATGCACGCCGCCTACACCCTGACTAATTTTGCCGGAGAATCGGCTGCGATCGCCGCGTTGGGCAACCTGCCCACGGGCACGGGCGACTGCTGCGCCCCCAAACTGCTGCACGCCGCCGCCCAGCACGGCCTCAAACCGCTGGCGATGGCCGAGTTTTGGTGGGGGCCACCCCAGGGCGACAAACAGCCGGGCGAGTTTTA
>JBBSKN010000174.1:0-6400 GCA_038256265.1 Phormidesmidales cyanobacterium | reverse complement strand
GTCCTCTAGCTCGTGCTGAATTTCGGGGGGCAGCACGTTCCAGTTGACCTGGCCGTGGCAGGAGCTGTGGCGCAGGTTGGCCGGGTCTTTAGAGCGGGTCGAGCGGCGATCGCGGCCCGACTCAAACACCGCGTGCAAAATGCGGTGCACCAGCAAATCCGCGTAGCGCCGCGAGGGCGAGGTGAAGTGGGTATAGCCGTCGGTCAACGCCAGGCCAAAGTGCAGATCGGCGTTGACGCTGTAGAAGGCCGGCTGAATGGTTTCTAGCAGCAGGTAGGTGAGAATTTTCTCCGCCTCAGAGTCAGCAAATTTCTCCACAAACTGCTGGTAGTCCTTGGGCTGGGGGGTGGCTTCATCCTCCAGCGCCAGCTGAATTTCCATGTTTTCGGCCAGCTTGACTAGCTCTTGCACATCGTTGGCCTCGGGGGCGCGGTGCAGCCGATAAATGGCGGGCACCCCCAGCGCCTTGAGCTGCTGGGCAATCAGCTGGTTGGCCAGCAGCATGCACTCAGTGACGATCTGGCGCGAGGGCAGGCTTGGGGCCGTCACCATCACCCCCAGCAGGCCTTCATCGTCGTACTGAAATTTGGGCGATCGGTAGTGGGCCAGGGTTTCGCCTGCGTCGGCGGGAAAATCGTACTCCGGCAGATTGAGTTCAAACGACCCCCGGTGCAGGCGCTGCCGCTTGATCGCCTGGCTGAGGTAGAGCAGATTGTCGAGCAGATCGTAGACCGGCTCTAGGGCCTTAATGGTCTTGGGCTTGATGCCCAGGCTCTTGATCAGGTCGGAGTTGTCGCGCTCCAACACCGCCTGGGCTTCTTGGTAAGAAATCTGGTGGTCGACGGCAATTACCGCAGGCTGCACCTCGTACTCCAGCACTGCGCCCGTGTCGTCGAGCGTCACCAGCACCGAAAGCGCCAGGCGATCTTTGCCCACAACCAGCGACCCCAATGGGCCAGATAAGGGCGGCGGCAGCATCGGAATCACCTCGTCGCCCAGGTACACCGAGGTGCCGCGCTTGGCCGCCTCTTGGTCAATGGGCGAATGGGCCTCAACGTAGTGAGAAATATCAGAGATGTGAATGCCCAGCCGCCACTGGCCCGCGTCGGTGCGATCTAGGGTGAGGGCATCGTCAATTACCTGGGCGTTGGGGCCGTCGATGGCCACCGTCAGCGCCTCGCGCAGGTCGAGCCGGTCTGTGAGGTCGGCCTTGCGCACGCGAGTGGGCAGGTCTTGGGCGGCGGTCAGCACCGCCTCAGAAAACTTGCGGGGCAGGTCGTGCTTGCAATAGACAATATCGATGTCGGCGGCGGCTTCGGCATCGCTGCCCAGCACCAGAGCGACTCGCCCCTGGGGCGGATGCTGCCCCAGGGGATAGCGCACAATTTCCACATGGGCCAGCTGATCGACTGCCTCGGACAGGGGGGCACCGTTTTCGACTAGGGCCAACTCAAACAGCAGTCGGTCGTCGAGGGGCACGGCGCGGTAGTCTTCGGCCTCCTGCTTGACACGAGCCAGCACCGAGGCGTTGGCCCGCTCGAGAATCAGCTGTACTTCGCCTTCGGGGCTGCGGCGGCGGCTGCCCTCTTTGGTAACTTTAACCAGCACGCGATCGCCGTTCCAGGCTGTATTTAGCTGGCTCTCGCGCACATAGATATCGTCGGCCCCCTCTTCGTCTTGAATGGCAAAGCAAAACCCTTTGCTAGAGCAGCGCAGCTTGCCCTCCACCACGTCTTCGGCTAGGTCGCGACGGTACTTGCCCCGCTCTTTGATCAACACCCCCAAACGCTCTAGGGCATCGACGGCAATCTGCAAATCACGCTGGCTGTCATCGTCGTTGCAGTGCAGCTTTTTTTCTAGAGATTTGAGGGTGTGGGTCTTTTCTTTAGCGAAGCTGGCCAGGAGGGCCGCGATCGAGAGTTCCATGTAGCGAATGGTTCCTAAAACTATGCATGACTGGGGTGCCCTGGGGCCAGGCCGTTTGCCTGCGAGAGCCAGGGCCGGACAGCTGTAATGCTCTGCCTGTGGCAACGAGGCAAAAGTACAGCCGATTCTGAGGTTGATGCTGTAGCTAAAATCGAGCCCGCACTGTGATTTCCTTAGGAAGATTTCAGACATCAGGTGCCTGGATTTTCGCCTCCAGCTGATAGCCGGGAAAAACAGCCAGCGCCCAAGTGTAACGGCTACAGCCGCAGATGAGCCTGGCTCAGGGCGACACTGGCTCAGGGCGACAACCGCAACCCCAGGCAGACCCATAACCAGAACCGTCTCAACCACAGACGGTGCTGCCACCTACCAGTTTCTCAGGAAACGGGACGCTGTCAAACCTTTTTGTCAATGATAGGCAACGTTTTGTAAAGGGGAATGGTTAACCATTCCCCTTTACAAAAGCCTCAGGCGCGTTCGCCGGTAACCATATAGGCCACCCGCTTGCCAATATTGGTGGCGTGGTCAGCAATCCGCTCCAGGTAGCGAATCGACAGCACCAGCAGCACCGTCGGCTCCACTGAGCCAATCAGGTTGGTCTGGTTGGCCAGCAGCGCGTAGAGTTCTTCGTAGTCGGTGTCGATCGCATCGTCTTTTTGCTTAATCTCTAGGCCACTCTTGGCGTCTAGGTTAGACACCGCCAGCAAGCTCATGGCCACCATCGACCGGCAGCGGTCGAGCATGGTCTGCACCCGCCCCATCAGGGGGTGAACCGGGTAGGGAAACAGCTTGATCGCCACCTCGCCCAGGTCTTCGGCATAGTCGCCGACGCGCTCTAGGTCGCGCACCATCTGCATAAAGGCGCCAACTCGCCGCAGGTCTTCGACGCCGAGCGATCGCAGGGTAAACAACTGCATGCAATCTAGCTCGATCTGGCGGTAGAACTGGTCGACCTGCTTGTCGTGGGCCTTGAGCTTTTGGGCGGCGTTGAGGTTGCGATCGCACAGCGCATCTCGGGCTAGCACGCAGGAATTTTCCACCAATGCCCCCATCCGCAGCAGGTCACGCTGCACCCGCACAATCTGCCGTTCAACATCGCCGCGTACTGGCTGAGTCGTATCTACATCTGTCATCACTGAGGCTCACCAAAATTAAAGGGGCACCGCTGGAGGTCTTTCGCCTAAAAGCCCAAGCCAGTTAGCTCTAGAAACCTGGCACCGCCCACCCAGATTCCCGTTAAGCTCTGTAACAGTTGGGGCTAGTGCCCTCGCGAAGGCCACCATCTTAGTTAACAATCGGTCTAGATGACGCGATCTGGCGTTAGGCATTCTGAAATCAGATACCTTAACCAGACACGTTAGTTCAGCAATATTCACCCAGACTTCGAGGAGTATTTTTATGCCCCTTTCAGATACCCAGATTTTTATCGCCCTAGCCCTAGCTCTGTTGCCAGGTATTCTGGCATTTCGCCTATCTACTGAGCTTTATAAATAGGTTAAGCTACGGCGCGTCTTAGCGCCTCTTCCCTAAGTCCACCATAACAAAAGGCTTGAGAGCTTATCCTCAAGCCTTTTGTTATGGAACTTTGACTTTAGATTTGCAGAAATTCTACAGGCTCATGGCCGGCTCGTTTTTCACGGGGCCTAAAGCCCCTGAGTAGATCAGCCCTCGCCGCGTGTCTAATGTGAGAATGCTGCCGTCGCGAATGATCTCGGTGGCATTTTTTACCCCCACAATCACTGGCACCCCCAGCCGCAGCCCGATCACCGCCGCGTGGCTGGTGAGGCTGTCGTCTTCGGTGACAATGCCCCCCGCCCGCCGAATCACCTCCACAAAGTCGGCGCTGGTGTGGGGCACCACCAAAATTTCGCCGTCGTTAAAGTCGTTGACCTCTAGACTGTTGCTGGCCACTCGGGCACGGCCGCTCACCGAGGCCTCGCCCACGCCTGTGCCCCGCCCCAGCACCGCCGTCACCACATCCACTTTAATCAAGTCCGTAGAGCCTGAGACCCCCTGCAGGGTGCCTGCTGTCAGCACCACCAGGTCGCCGTCGTTAAGCAGGCCTTTTTCTTGGGCCACGCTCATCGCCGCTTGAAAGGTCTGGGTGCTAGAGGGCAGGTCGAGCACCAGCAGCGGCCGCACCCCCCACACCAGCTGGAGCTGGCGGGCCACATGCACATGGGGCGTCACCGCCAAAATCGGCGCCTGGGGCCGATACTTCGACACGTTGCGGGCGGTGGCTCCAGATTTTGTCAGCGTCATAATAGCGGCGGCGTCGAGCTGCGTTGCAATCCGTCCTACCGCCTGGCTAATGGCGTTGGGAATCGAGCGCGCCCCCACTTCCTTGCGATCGCCCAGGGCCAGCCCCTCCTGCTCAGTGCAGAGCGCCACCCGGGCCATGGTCGCCACCGCCTCCACCGGAAACTTGCCCACGGCGGTCTCGTTGGAGAGCATCACCGCGTCGGTGCCGTCGAGAATGGCGTTGGCAATGTCGGACACCTCGGCCCGCGTGGGTCGCGGGTTAGATACCATGCTGTCAAGCATTTGGGTGGCCGTAATCACCGGAATGCCTAGGGAATTGGCGGTGGCAATTAGCCGCTTTTGCAAAATTGGCACCACCTCGGCGGGCAGCTCGACCCCCAGGTCGCCTCGGGCCACCATTACGCCGTCAGACAGCGACAAGATCGCCTCCATCTGTTTGATCGCCTCGTGCTTCTCAATTTTGACGATCACCGGCACCTGCTTACCCGCCGCGGCGATGATTTCTTTAATCTCCAGCACGTCTTGGGGGTTGCGCACAAAGCTCAGGGCCACCCAGTCAACCCCCTGGTTGAGGCCAAACACTAGATCTTCGCGGTCTTTGTCGGTGAGTGCCTTGACCGAGAGATACACCCCCGGAAAGTTAACCCCCTTGTTGTTTGACAGGGTGCCGCCCACCACCACCCGGCAGTGCAGCTCCTGGGCCTCGAGATCTACCGACTCCACCTGCATTTCGACCTTGCCGTCATCGAGCAAGATGGTGGCTCCGGCGGGCACCTCCGGGGCCAGTTTGTCGTAGGTGACGCAGGCCCGCTCCCGGTTGCCCACAATAATCTCGCTGGTGAGCACAAAGGGGTCGCCCTTTTCAAGCACAATCGCCCCCTGCTCAAACTTGCCTAGGCGAATTTTTGGCCCCTGCAAATCTTGCAAAATGCCCACCGGCTGGTTGAGCTCGAAGGAAATCTGGCGAATCAGCCGAATGCTGCGCTGGTGGTCGTCGTGGCTGCCGTGGGAAAAGTTTAGGCGCAGGGTGGTGGCTCCGGCCTCGATCAGCGATCGCAGCACGTCAGGGTCTTGGGTGGCAGGGCCGATAGTAGCCACGATCTTGGCGCGGCGAGTGGAGTTGCGCAGGGGCATAGACGACCTCTACAAGGAATAAAACGCTGCCGACAGGGAGCCTCGAGCGAGGCCGTAAACCGGCAGCAATAAAGCACAGGGATAGTAGCACGAATGCCAATGGGCTTGACGCTCCGCCCCCAAACCGACAAAAATTTCAGCGTTTTTATGGACGGTGTCCATCAGAACTGGGGTTAAAACACCCATCGCCTTGGGGCGATACCTGAAGCGCCCAAGGAGTCTAGAGCCTGAGGCTGTGTCACAAAACTTTATTACTGATGCGTCGTAGCGTATACTACCAAAGACACTGGTGTAGGAGCGACGCCTCATGTCGGTGGCAAATGAAGCCCTGACTCTACGTAGAACGGTACCCCCTGAGTTGCTTAAAACTGAGGGGGGCTTGAGCCTCACTTCTCTGATGTTTATGGCCTCCGTAGGACTAATCTGTCTGTCTACGGTGGGCTATTTTTGCTGGCAATGGGCGGGCTGGTGCGTGTTTTTGATGAATGTCCTCTCCCTCCATTTGTCGGGGACGGTGATTCACGACGCTAGCCACAACTCGGCCCACCGCAATCGGGTGGTCAATGCCCTGCTGGGCCACGGTAGCGCCCTGATTTTGGGGTTTTCATACCCAGTGTTTACGCGGGTTCACCTGCAGCATCACGCCCACGTCAACGATCCCGAAAACGACCCCGACCACTTTGTCTCGACCGGCGGCCCTCTGTGGCTGATTGCGGCCCGTTTTTTCTACCACGAGATCTATTTCTTTAAGCGTCGCCTGTGGCGCAACCACGAGCTGCTGGAGTGGTTCTTGGGTCGTTTGGCAGTGGCTCTGCTGGTGTTTGCGGCCTGTCAATTCGACTTTTTAGGCTACATATTTAACTACTGGTTTTCGCCCGCCCTGGTGGTGGGCATTGCCCTGGGCCTATTTTTCGACTACCTACCCCACCGCCCCTTTGAAGACCGCGATCGCTGGAAGAATGCGCGGGTCTACCCCAGCCCGATCCTCAACCTGCTGATCATGGGCCAGAACTATCACCTGGTGCACCACCTGTGGCCCTCGGTGCCCTGGTACAAGTATCAGCCCACCTACGAGGTG
>JBBSKN010000173.1:0-6433 GCA_038256265.1 Phormidesmidales cyanobacterium | reverse complement strand
GCCCGAAGCTGATCCCGTTCGTCTGCGCTCAAGCGAACAATGTATTTCTTCTGCATGGCACTCTGCCTCATTCCACACAGAATAGGTTAGCTCACCAGGCGCGATAACCCTAATTCTTAGTCCTGACGCTGCACTAGTCTCTATCGGAGGTATATTTTTCATCGATCTAACGTTATTAGGTTTCTTTAGGCTTTGCCCGGCGCGACCGCCCTTGCTTTGCCTTGGGCAACGTCATCCCCGGATGGTGAAGGGCCAGGGCCTGTTGCAAGCAATCGAGCGTTAGCACTGGCGGGTCGCTTTGCTGGGCCAGGGCCACAGCCGTTTGGGCCAGCGTCACAATTTCGCCCCCGGTGAGGGCCAGATGTCGGGCCACATGGGGCCAGGTGAGGGCGCGTTCTTTTTTGACCCCGGCAGCGGCCCGCTTCCACAGCACCTCGCGGGCGGCGGCATCTGGCTTAGGAAACTCAACCACCCCGGCCATAGCCTGCCGCCAGGTGGGTCGGATGCTTTGCAGATAGGGGCTGCTGAGCAGGGTGAGCCCCGGCTGGCGGCGGCGCTGAATCAGCCACGACTGCACCAGAGCCGAGTCGGCGGTGGGGGTGCGGCCAAACCAGTGGGGCGCATGTTTGAGCAGCAGCACACAGGGGGGCAGGTTGGCCAGGTCTTCTAGCTCAGGAATGTTGCCCTCGGGGTCGGGGGTGATGGTGGCGAGATCGATCACGACCAGCAGCAGGTCTAGCTCAGCGGCCAGCACTTTGGCAGCGAGGGCTTTGCCGGTGCCGCTGGGGCCAGCTAGCAGCACCATAGTGCCGTCGGTCACGCGGGCGGCGGCGGCGGCGGTTTTGAGCTGGGTCAGCTGGGGGTCGGGCAGCACCAGGCTGTCCCAGGTTTCGGCTGGAATCTCTGAGGCTTCGCCTGGCTCGGGGACGGCAGGGGCGATCGCCCATGTGTCTAGGGTGTCTGGGTCGGGCGCTTCAGAGAGCAGGTAGGTGGTGAGGTCTTCGGTGAGGCGAATGTGGCGGCTGAGCAGGGTGGTGTCTTCGGGGTTGACCCACTCTACCAGGCCCAGGCTGGCGAGGCGGCTGTTGGGGCCGATCAGGGGGCGCGATCGCCGCCATTCCTGGTCGTTTCTACACAGCAGCCGCAGGCACAGATCCACTGTGGGCAGATCCCAGTCAGACTCGTCGTGCTGGTAGTGCAGATAGCTGTAGAGCCGCCCAAACCGCTGGTTGACCTCAGGGGCCAGGGCCAGCAGCAGCACGTTTTTCTCAAATAGGGTGAGCTGGAGGCGATCGCGCAGCTGGGGCAGGGCCAGCACCACCCCCTGGCGCTGGCTGACCACAATGCGGGCCTCTAGCTGCTGGGCATAGCTGCCGCCGCCGCTGCGCGGGGTCTTGGGGGGCCGCAGGTTGTCGTAGCCGGGCTGGCCGGTAAAGCTGATGATGCCTTTCCACCAGTGGCGGGTGACCCGGTCTTCGTCTGTCAGGGCGAAGTCATCTAGCTCTTGCAGCTCGCGCTTTTGCCGCGATACCGCCACCATCAGCAGGCGGTCGAGCCAGGCCAGCTCAGTTTTAATGTAGGCCCAGTTGTCGGGAAAAGGGGCCAGTTTCTCAGGGTTGCGGCCCGCAGCGTTAGGGCTTTCAGGGTTGGGGTCGTCAGGGTTGGGGTCGTCAGGGTTGGACATGGCCTAGCACTCGAATAAACTCCAGGGGCAGCCCGTCGGCATCGGCGACAAAGGCTACCTCGTAAACGCGATCGCCAATGATCTGCTGCTGCGGCTCCAGCAACACCGTCAGTCCCTCCTCAGCCGCATCGGCAAACCGCTGGCGCACCTCGGCGAGCCAGGCGGGTAGGCTGGGGGTAGCCTCGGTCAGATCAAAGGATAGATGATAGTAGCCGGTGTAGTGCTCATCGCCAAAGGCATCGGCGGCGGGGCGCGGCTCGGGCACTTGAATTAGCTCAATGCGGCCCCCCAGCCCCTCCATCCAGCAGGCGAGGGTGATGCCAGCGGTAAAGCGCTCGTGGACGGTAAACCCTAGGGCTTCGTAAAAGGCGATCGCACGGTGAATTTCCTGAGTGCGAATTGATGCGTGGTGGAGCATCGGGCGGGCTATTCAAATAAACGAAAGTAGGGGTAGCGCACCGGCACGCCGGGCTCTTTTTCGAGTCTGAAGTTGATCACCGCCCAGCGGGGGTCAACCTCGGCGGAAGGGCTAAACTCTACCGGCAGACCGTAGAGCTTGGGCGCGGTCGAGGCTTCGGCCTGACCGCGCCAGGGCGAGTTGCGCTCGAGGTAGGAGTTGACCAGCTCTTGGTAGCGCTCGGCGATAATCACCCGCGTAGCCCGGTAGCCCTGGGTGTAGAGGCGATCAAGTGCCTCGTGAATCTCAAAGCGAATGCCGTCGGGGTGGGTATGCTGCCGATACCAGTCGCCATCCCACTGCCGCCAGTGGCGACCCGACTGGAGGTGCACCAGCTCCTTGGTGTCGGGGTCGGCCTCAAAGGCCCCGTGGCGCGTGCACAGGTACGTGTCAGTCAGCGTCAGGGCCGGAATCGTCTGACGACAGTGAGGGCACTGGATTTCGGGGCCGTAGATGGGGTACTGCAATGCGGAGTTGACCATTGGGCTGAAACCAGGCGAGTCCTCAAGAATGCTGACTATTAAAAATACAGCCAGGGGCTAGCCGTATTATACCTGGGGGAACCCGGCTCTCCCGTAGCCTCGGCCTCCCATTAGTCTGAATCCGCCATTTTTTTTGGCCCCCTCACGGAGATTTTGCCCACCATGGATACCGCTTCCCCATCGCTCTGGCCCCAGCCCGATCTCTCAGCGGCGGCCTTTGTCGCCCCCACCGCCACGGTGATGGGCCATGTCACCCTCCAAGAGGGCTGTAGCATCTGGTACGGCGCGGTGCTGCGCGGCGATGTCGAGCGCATTGACGTTGGGGCCTACAGCAATGTGCAGGATGGGGCGATTCTCCACGGCGATCCGGGCCAGCCGACGGTGCTCGCCGACCATGTCACCGTCGGCCACCGGGCCGTGATCCACAGCGCCCACATTGAGCGGGGCTGTTTAATCGGCATTGGGGCGATTGTGCTCAATGGCGTGCGGGTGGGCACCGGCAGCATCATTGGGGCCGGTGCGGTGGTGACGAAGGATGTGCCGGCGCGATCGCTGGTCATGGGCGTACCCGGCAAAGTCATCCGCGATATCTCCGACCAGCAGGCCCTAGAACTACTAGAGCATGCCCAAAAGTACCATCAGCTGGCCCTGGCCCACGCCGGGCACAGCACCGACCTGGGGTTTGTCTAGAGTCTGCATTGAGATAGCTAATATCCATGGACGGCATTACGCGAGACATCACTCCCGATGCACGGTCTAGCCTGATAGCCCGACATCTGCCCGGTACTCCTCAGGTTCAGCGGCTACTGCGGAAAGAAGGTAAGGCCCATGTGTTCACTGATCGCGCAGCCCTAGAGCGGGTTACGGCAGCTATCATCGAACGTGGAATACCGACCGGAACCGATGATGAGGACGATGACTATGAGCGCTATGGTCTCTACTTCCCAGACGCAATTGGCTACATAATTAGATTAGATGGCAGCCAGACGCCGCTTTACTACGGTGAAATCAAGATCGTCAAAGCCACAGGTGAGTACCATGCTATCCCACGAACCAGTCCTCGCCGGACCAGATAAAACTTGGCAGTTTTTGGAGCTGTGGGTTGACTCTGTACTTTTCCCACCCAAAATTTTGATGCTGATCGGCGATCAAGACGGCTCATGTCGGATTTTTAACCCCGGCCTCAACTACAAACTTGTTGTCACCCTTCCCAGCTACGAAACTGCTAGAGATTGGTTACTTGAAGATGAGTATGAGCGTGTCCAAGGGCAGCTCCTATCCGACGATGGGGCTTAAAGATACCATGCAGTTTTGGCCTCAAAAGAATCAAGCTAATGCCCCCCAGATTGACGCCAGTATGAGTCGCAGGGCGGTTTTATTTAGACGATTGGTGCCGCTAGGAAAAGCTGTGACTGCTGCGCTCCTGTGCCTTCTCTGCTGGCTAGGGTGCAGCATTCCCGCATTCGCGCAATCTCATCTCTCAGAGCTGTCGCCTCAAACGGTGCAGGAGATTACCGACCTGCGTCAAAAGGCATTTATCGCCTCTCAAAAGGGCAAGTTTGACCAGGCCGAAATCTACTGGAGCGAGCTAATCGACTACCTGCCCGACGAAGCCGCTGTGTGGAGCAACCGGGGCAACGTGCGGGTGAGCCAAAACAAACTGGCTGAAGCGCTGGATGACTACAACCAGGCGATCGCCCTCGCCCCCGAGCAGCCCGACCCCTACCTCAACCGAGGGGCCGCGCTGGAAGGGCTGGGGCGGTGGGAGGATGCGATCGCCGACTACAGCCAAGTGCTCGCCCTCAACCCCGACGATGCCGCCGCCTACAACAACCGGGGCAACGCCCAGGCGGGCCTGGGCCAGTGGGAAACCGCCCTAGCCGACTACCAAACCGCCGCCAACCTCGACACCAAATTTGCCTTTGCCCGCGTCAACGCCGCCCTAGCCGAGTACCAGCTGGGCCACGCCGACGAAGCCATTCGCCAGTTTCGCAACCTCACCCGTCGCTACCCCAGCTTTGCCGATGCCCGCGCCGCCCTCACCGCCGCCCTCTGGGGCCAGGGCCTGAGCGGCGAAGCCGAGAGCAACTGGGTCGCCGTAGTCGGCCTCGATGCTCGCTACAAAGACCTCGACTGGGTGAGCACCGTGCGCCGCTGGCCCCCCGCCATGGTCGCCGCCCTAGAGAAGTTTTTGAACTTGTAGTTTCTCTATACACGCTGCCCGAGGAATTGCAGAGGGTTTTGCAGATTCTTAAGGGCATTGGCGGGGTGATCGCCCCGCCAATGCCTAACTAAGGTGATAAAAATCCTATAGGGGCTGCGATCGCTGGCTCAAATAAGTCAGAGGCTGGCAGTTAGAGGATTGAGAAGCACAATCTCACGCTTAGGCAGCTATCAATTCTACCTTGGGAGAGACGTTTAACGGTGTGGATTTACTTAGACTACTAAAGTCTTACTGAAGCCTAAATGAGGCAAACAGATAAAATTTTTCATCCAGATTTGATCTGGTTAAATTATTGTCTGAGAGTATATTTGAGAGCATTTAATCATCAGTATCCTTACATGCTCTTCTGCTAGATTCTGCTACCCAAACTCTATTACGTGTGAGGCCAAGCCCAGTGAGGCCGGGTGGGTAGACAGACTTGAGGCAGGCTTCATGCTTCAGTAATACCTATGCAATTTACCGTTGCCTTTGGCAAGGAAGCAAAACATGAAAAGCCGTAAATTTTCTCTTGAGTTCAAGACTGTAGCCAAACACCTGGCGGCGGTAGTTTTTGGGGTAATGGCGCTGTTTGGGTTCTCTCAAACTGCCGCTTTAGCTAGCCATCTCTCCTCTACCACAATGCCCCTAGCCCTATCCTCTAAGGCAGTCGCCACCTCCACCTCGCCAATTGCCTTGGCGGCCTCGTCTCGTTTTGCCGCTGACCAAGAATTGGAAGGTCAAACTCCGACAATTTCTGAACAAAGGCTCGATAAGATCCGAGAGCAGCGCCGGGAGTGGCAAAGCGAAGCCTCAGCCTCTGCCGCCGCTGAATTAGACAACAGCACCACCAAAGATTCGGTAGGCGGAGCCATCACAGACAAACTCAATCTCAAAGAAATCACCGAAGAAAACGAAATTGTCGACCGCATCAAAAATCCCTAGCAGTATGCCATTCGATCAATATCCTAGGGCTGTTTAGAAACTGCCGTAATCTTCTATTACTCACCCTAAAACAAAACGTTCAAGCGTCTAGACGCTTGAACGTTTTACGGGTCCTATGGATGTTCTAATCTATGGACTATGGCTATACTCTCAGCCACTACTCATAGACTTCGGCTTCAGCCTCCTGTTTCTTTTGCTCTTTTTTCTTTTCCCCTTCCTCATTAAGGTTCTCGACAAAATCTGTGATTCGTTCTTCGTTCTTTTCAGCGTAAGACTTGTTCTTTTCGTCAGTCATAGGATTAACCTCGTTCGTTTAAATTATTCAGAGCATTCAAATACAATCTAGTCATTGCTTTCAGCCTTGATATCTACTGAATGAGTGATTTGAAATTGATTTAAAATATCGAAAGATTGCGCTGGGATGCAGCTGACTGGAAACTGCTTGAAACTCGACCGCTCCCATCTTTTGAGACCTGACCTATTTGTGTACTAAATCTTAGAGATTTATCAGCCTGAAGTTAGCTCCTGACTGCCTGACACAAGTGGGTGAAAGGGTTGAAATCTCGTGACGCGAGGGGGAAAGGGCGAGCTGACATGAGACGCTGAAATTTGCGTACCTCAGGGTCTGTACCATGTCAGCCACCACCTGTCTCTATGATCAAGTG
>JBBSKN010000172.1:0-6439 GCA_038256265.1 Phormidesmidales cyanobacterium | reverse complement strand
TCAAAGGCGCGCTCTCCCCGGCCCGACTGCTCTACGACAACGGGCAACATGCTGCGAACCTGGTCGGTGTGGCTCAAGCTCAAGATCGGGCTACTCAAAGGGTTCGATGCAATCATAGTGGGTTTGCGCGAGATTTCAAGGGTTTAAGGATATTGCTTTACGCTAACCCTGCGGTCGGAGCTGGTTGAGCCTGGTACTGACAAGCAACCATCGGTTAGCCTACCCGTCATTATGCCCCAAAAATTTAGGTTCACGGGGCGGGCCAGCCGCTGGTTGCTCAAATCAGCTCCCCAGATTAACCTCCTAAATCACCTGTGGTGCCAATGCTAGCTTTCCTTAGCGGCCGCCTGCTTACCCTGGGACTCTGACTCCTCATCGGCATCGTCTGCAGCCGTAGCTACAACCTCGACGGTTGCCTCAGCGGCATCAACTTCTGCCACCTCCGCCTCGATCGCCTCGGCATCTTCAGCCTCTGCTGTTTGCAGGGTGCCTTCGGGTACCAGCTCAACGGTGTTGTTTTCCTCTAGCCAGGCCAGAATTTTTTCCTGAAGGAGTTCTTCGGTCAGTACCTGGACGAGGCGATCGGGGTCGATCTGGGTGGGGTCTTCGACCTCGGCCATGGCCTCCTTGATTTTCTCTTGCAGCGCCTCTTCCTCGATTTTGATGCCCTCTTGCTTGGCCACTTCGCCCAGGGCCAGGGTACGGCGCAGGCGGTCAACGGCCTCGGGGCGGGCGCGCTGGCGCATGCCATCCACCAGCTCGCGGGTCAAAATTTTGTTGACATCAATGCCCTGACGGCTCAGCTGCATGATGGTCTGGGTGAGCAAAAATTCCACCTCTTTTTGCACCAGGGTGTTGGGTATTTCGGCCTCTAGGTGCTTCACAAGAGCTTCGATCAAGGCCGCGTCTTTGTTGGCCTTGGTTTTCTCGTCAGCCTCTTCTTGGTAGCGCTCGGTCAGCGAGGTGCGCAGCGCTTCAATGGTTTCAAATTCGCTGATTTCTTGGGCAAAATCATCATCTAAGTCGGGCAGCTCTTTCTCTTTAATTTCTTTCAGGGTGATAGAAAACACCGCTGGCCTGCCCGCTAGCTCAGCTTGGGAATAGTCTTCGGGAAAAGGAACCTCGACCTCTTTGGCCTCCTCCAGGGCCATGCCGACAATGCCTTCCACAAAACCGGGGATAAACCGCCCTTCCTCAAGCTCCACCTGAAAATCGGTGCCCGAGCCACCCTGAAATTCTTCAAATTCGCCGTCTTCGCCCTGCACTTTGCCCACAAAGTCGATTACCGCCACATCGCCGGCCTGGGCGGGGCGATCTTCAATCGGCACCAGGGTGGCCAGGTTGTTTTGGTACTGGCTCAGGGTAGTGACGACCCGCTCGGGATCGGGCAATATTTCTTCGGCCTGCACCGACAGCCCCCTGTAGGTCGCAAGGGTGACCCGGGGAGGCACGTCCACGGAGGCATTGATGGTGATGGGCTGACCCGGCTCATAATGACCGATCAGTTCGTCGAAGGAACTCTTGAGCTGGTAGTTGCCGATCGCATCGATCTCTTCCTGCTTGATCGCCTTGTCGACGGCGTTTTGCACCAGTTCTTCAATGACAGCTGCTTTAAATTGAGATTGCCCAACGCGCTGCAAAAAGACCTGTCGGGGCACCTTGCCCTTGCGAAAGCCCGGCACATTGACCGTCCGCATCATCTTGCTCAGCACCTGATCGTAGGTTTTTTGAGACAAATCGGCGGGAATTTCAATTTCTAGGCCTACCTGGCTATCGGGCAGTACTTCCTGGGTAACTTTCATGGGGTCTTTTGCTAACTAGACGGCGACTGCGCGCGCTCCAAACCAGTGAAGAATCTTTGGCGCAATTAATAAGCATACTCTATCCCTATCGCCCTAAGTAGATTCCTTTGATTTAGTCCACCGGCCAGCCCCTAGAGCCGCTAGCATCAGCGGCTCTAGGGGCTAACTAGGTTATATAGAGAGGCAGCTCAATGTTTTGCTTTCTCTTACATTTCCCGGCGGGGGGCCACTAGGGGGCCAGGTCAAGGTGTTACGATCAAGCGATCAAAATATGTCTTGAGAATTAATTAGCGAGGTAGAGCTGTGTCGAACGGGCTGAGAGTTGCGGTGTTGGGGGCCACGGGGGCGGTAGGGGCAGAGCTGCTGGCGCTGCTCGATCAGCGAGCGTTTCCCCTCAAAGATCTAACTCTGCTGGCCTCTCCCCGCTCGGCGGGCACCCAGCTGACCTTTAAAGGTGAAGACATTCCCGTGCAGGTGCTCGGCGAAGATTCTTTTAAGAGTATTGACCTGGTGCTGGCGTCGGCGGGCGGCTCGGTGTCCCTAGAGTGGCTGCCCAAGGCCGTGGCGGCGGGGGCTCTGTGCATCGATAATTCCAGTGCTTACCGCATGGAACCAACCGTACCCCTAGTGGTGCCAGAGGTAAATCCTGAAGCCGCGCAGGCGCATCAGGGCATCATCGCCAACCCCAACTGCACCACCATTCTCATGGCTCTGGCGGTATGGCCTCTGCACCAGGTGCAGCCCGTGGAGCGCCTAGTGGTGGCCACCTATCAGTCGGCCAGCGGCGCTGGTGCCCGCGCTATGGAAGAAGTCAAACAGCAAGCCCGCGCCATCTTAGCGGGGGAAGAGCCGGTGGCTGAGGCATTCCCCTATCCCCTGGCCTTCAACCTGTTTCCCCATAACTCACCTCTCAATGACCAAGGCTACTGCCAAGAAGAAATGAAAATGGTGAATGAAACCCGCAAGATCTTTGGGGCGGAGGGCCTAAGAATCTCAGCCACCTGTGTGAGGGTTCCCGTACTGCGCGCTCACTCTGAAGCAATTAACATTGAATTTAAGGCGCCCTTCTCGCCCCAGACGGCCAAGGCATTGCTGTCTCAGGCTCCGGGGGTCAAGGTGGTCGAAGACTGGGAGCGCAACTACTTCCCCATGCCGATTGAGGCCAGCGGCCAAGACGACGTGCTGGTGGGGCGTATTCGCCAAGATATATCTAACCCTAATGCCCTAGAGCTATGGCTTAGCGGCGACCAAATTCGCAAAGGGGCAGCCCTTAACGGGGTGCAGATCGCAGAACTGCTGTTAGTACCCCAGGCAGTAGGGGCAAGTCATTAGCATGGCATCATAGCTTCTCTACCATCATCCCTCGGTCTGACCCGCCAGGAATGAACTTGGTATAATCTCAGGGTTATTAATTTTGTAGGATCTAAGGCAACCGGGTGACGTATTTTGGCAGAGTGCTAACGGCAATGGTGACGCCATTTTCTGAAGATGGCTCCGTTGATTATGCCGTGGCTGAGCGCCTAGCCGACCATTTGGTCAACAACGGCAGCGATGGGTTGGTGGTGTGCGGTACCACAGGCGAGTCGCCCACCCTCAGCTGGCAAGAGGAATACCAGCTGTATAAGACAGTACGCGAAGCCGTGGCTGGCCGTGCTAAGGTAGTCGCGGGCACTGGGTCTAACTCGACCTCTGAAGCCATTGAGGCCACCCGCCATGCCTGTGACCTGGGGCTAGATGGGTCGCTGCAGGTGGTGCCCTACTACAACAAGCCCTCCCAACAGGGGCTTTACCAGCACTTTAGCCAGATTGCGGCGGCGGTGCCTGACCTGCCCATCATGCTGTACAACATCCCAGGACGCACTGGCTGTGCCCTGGAGGTTGAGACCACCGCCCGCCTGGCAAAAATATCGAATATAGTAGCTATCAAGGAGGCTAGTGGAAGTTTAGACCAGGCCAGTCAGGTGCGATATCACACCCCTGCTGAGTTTGGCATCTACTCTGGGGATGATTCGTTAACTCTGCCGGTGCTCGCCGTGGGCGGCTGTGGAGTAGTCAGCGTCGCCAGCCATCTGGTCGGCCCTCAGATTCAGGCTATGGTGCAGGCCTACGAAGCCGGAAAAACCCGCTTGGCGACTGAGATACATCTAACGCTTCTGCCTTTGTTTAAAGTGCTGTTTATTGACACCAACCCAGTGCCGGTGAAGGTGGCTCTTGCCCAGCAGGGATGGCCGGTGGGCAAGGTGCGATCGCCCCTGTGTATGGCCGATGAGAGCATCGGTGCTGCGATCGCAGATGTGCTTCAAAAGCTCTCTAGCAGCGGTGACTTAGCAGAGCGCGTCTAGGCCAAGCCAAGAAGGCTAGGCCAAAAAGGGTGGAAAACCCGCCAGCTAATCGCCGCCTTAGCCAACGGAGTGCGAAAGCTACCTCAGGCTGGCTAGCTGAACTGCTCTAGATGCTCAGCAATTTTAGTTTTCCAACAGCTCTAGTTTTCTCTCCACTCTCCAGTTTTCTAAAAACTAAATAGCCCGTCTGTTCTTTATCACTGTGTGTACGTTATCTATGGATCTATCTGCATCGTCTACGGCCCCGGCCTGTGAATCCGCTGAGCTTGCGGAGTTTTCCTGGGCTGCTACTGTTCCCATAGCCGCTACAAGGGCCGCTACCAGAGACGAGTGATGCCGCGGTCGGCCCGAGCCAGGGGGCTTAGGGCCCAATTGGGCTATTTCGCCAGTTTTGCACCGTTTCTCCAGCAAGGCTTAGCTATTTAGCGCCACTGATAGCGCCACTCATTAACGCTACTGAATCTAGGCATCTAGCACCACTGACTATTTTTCAAAGCTTCGATTTTCAATTCTTTCAACCACTGTTTACTGACGAGACTGTTTATGACTTCAAAGACTTCAAAGACTTCCAACTCTGCCAACAACGCCCTAAAAATCATTCCCCTGGGTGGTCTCCACGAGATTGGCAAAAATACCTGCGTGTTCGAGATTAACGACGAGATCATGCTGCTCGACGCCGGGCTGGCCTTCCCCACCGACGGCATGCACGGGGTAAATATCGTGCTGCCCGATGTCACCTACCTGCGGGAAAACCGCCACAAGATCAAGGGCATGATTGTCACCCACGGTCACGAAGACCACATCGGCGGCATTGCCTTTCACCTCAAGCAGTTTGATATTCCGGTGATCTACGGTCCTCGCCTGGCCATGGCCCTGCTCGAGGGCAAGCTGGATGAGGCGGGGATGAGTGATCGCACCGAGCTGCGCCCCGTGCGCCCCCGCGAGACCGTGCGGGTGGGCAATTCCTTTTTAGTCGAATACATCCGCAACACCCACTCCATTGCCGACAGCTGCTCGGTGATTATTCACACCCCCGTGGGCATTGTGATTCACACTGGCGACTTCAAGTTTGACCACACCCCCGTCGACGGCGAAACCTTTGACATTCAAAAGCTGGCCGAGGCCGGTGAGAAGGGCGTGCTGTGCCTGGTGAGCGACTCCACCAACTCTGAGGTGCCGGGCCACACCGCCTCCGAGCGCTCTGTCTTTCCCAACCTCGACCGCGAGTTTAGCAAGGCCGACAAGCGCCTGATTGTCACCACCTTCTCGTCGTCGGTGCACCGGGTCAATATGATCTTAGAACTGGCCCAGAAGCACAACCGCAAGGTGTTTGTGGTGGGCCGTTCGATGCTCAACGTGATTGCCCACGCCCGCGACCTAGGCTACATCAAGTGCCCTGAGAGCCTGTTTTTGCCGCTCAAGTCTCTCAACCACACTGCCGATGAGAACGTGTTGATTCTCACCACCGGTTCCCAGGGTGAGCCGCTGGCTGCCCTCACCCGCATCGCCGAAGACTCTCACCGACAGATCAAGGTCAAGCAGGGCGACACCATTGTCTTCTCGGCCAACCCCATCCCCGGCAACACCATTGCCGTGGTCAACACCATTGACAAGCTGATGATGCGCGGGGCCAAGGTGGTCTACGGCAAAGACAAAGGCATCCACGTCTCGGGCCACGGTGCTCAGGAAGACCAGAAGCTGATGCTCGCACTGACCCGGCCCAAGTACTTTCTGCCGGTGCACGGTGAGCACCGCATGCTGGTGAAGCACTCTGAAACCGCCCAGAGCATGGGTGTACCCGCCGAGAACATGGTGATCATCGACAACGGCGACATCGTCGAAGTCAACCCCTCGGGCATTCGCAAGGCGGGCAAGGTGCCCTCGGGCATTGAGCTGGTGGATGCTTCTCGCGTGGGCGTAGTGGGCCGCGACGTGCTCAAGGAGCGCCAGCAGCTGGCGGAAGACGGCGTGGTCACCATTGCCGCCACCGTGGGCAACAACGGCAAGCTGGTGGCCGACCCCACTGTGCAAATTCGCGGGGTGGCTCAGTCGATCTCCCAAGAGCGCTTCCAGGGCCAGGTCAAGCAAATTATCTCCCAGGTGCTGGCCAACAAAGGGGCTGAGCTGGTGGTGTCTAACGGCAACGGCAAGGCGGCCCTTGACCTCGACGCCCTCAAGGTCGCCCTCGACCAAGATCTGCGCCGCCTGGTGCGGCGCGAGTTAGACAAGCGCGACCCCATGCTGATTCTGCTGATTCAAGGGGCCGGTGTCGAAGGCGCCATCCAGGCGCAGCCC
>JBBSKN010000171.1:0-6503 GCA_038256265.1 Phormidesmidales cyanobacterium | reverse complement strand
CGATCGCGACTGAATTCCCACCGTTGGCCCTGACCAGTTTGCAAGTGAGCCGAGACATCTACCATTACCTTGTGGGGCTCCCCCTCGCTGTTGACCATCAGCACAAACAAATGACCATCGTCAGCCCGGGTAGCCATGACCATGAGCTGCTCTTGACCTAGGGTAAGGGCCAGCACCGCTTTACCCCCCTGCAGGGCCCGGATACCCATGCGAAAGGCATAGTAGCTGCGTTGGCGCTTACCGCCAGAGCCAATTAGCCCCTGATGCTTACCCTTTAATCCCCAGTCGTATAGAGAGAAAATGTGGCTACCAAATACGTAGCTAGAAGATGGCTGAGAAGCCCGCATCATATTGTTAATCAGGTTGAGGGCGAAAGCATGGTTGCCATAGTCATTGGTGTAGCTGCCCCATTCTCCTAGCCACAGAGGAAACTGGGCATGGTTGTAGCGATTAGCCCAATCGCGCACCTTTTTCACGTAGACCGAAATATCGGTATCGTAGTTATGAACGTTGAGACTGCTAAATAACGCAGGGATGTCGCGCAGCGCCTTGAAAGGCCATACGCTACCCCCCAAACTAACGGGGGCGTGGATGGCGTATTGGCGGTCGGGCAGGTAGGTGCGGTATACATGGTCAATAGCGTCTTTCGAGACCCGCACTAGCTCGTAGTAGTCCTCCACGGTGCCTCGCCACCCCTGGGCTCGGTTGTCGGGTTCGTTGTGAATTTCAAACTCGTCTACCCGGAAGTCGTTGCGCACGTTGAGCCAGTACACGGTGGCAAACACATGTTCCCACCACTCGTTCCAATCGGCGGTGGTAGTAGGGGGGTTGAGTTGTTGCGCCCAGCGTGGGTTTTGGGAGTTATCGACATTGCGCAGGGTGAGTACTGGGCGAATGTTGAGGGCTTTGAGCGTGCTAAAGATAGTGCTGGCGCTCCCCATCCATACGTCTCCCACTCGCCCCGACCAGGAATAGTCGCTGCCGTAGTTAGGCCGGGTCATGGTGCGATCCCAAAAGGCCCAATTCACTACATTCGGGTCGGCCTTGATCGCCTCAATCGGGGGCCAGCCGTAGACGCCATCATCATCCTCAGATTCCCAGCGAGACATGCCGCCGTAGATGCGGTAGGTGTTGATGCCTAGGTCGCTGAGGTCGGCGGAGTTGAAAGCAATATTGCCCTCTACGGCACCGATGTAGCGGGTGCTGAAGCCCACCACTCGATCACTTACTGTGATGCCCAGAGGAGGATCGTTGGCGTTCACCGTTTGGCTCACCATAGCCCTAGGCGTTTCTATCGGTGGTATCAGCTGGGGCAAAATCAACAGGCCAAACCATATCGACAAGCCCAAGAGCAGGAAGGGCAAGACACGTTTTGCGGAAAAGCGCATGGATTTGCGTTTGGGTGCTAGGCCTCAATATTCTAATCCGGACTAATTATCGTTACGGGAAAGCACACTATAGAACCCATTAAGAACGGGCTGGGGGAATGCGGTAGATTAGCCACTCTTGGCTTTTCTCCCTCAGCACGCAGTGGCTCTTAATGTAATTGGCTAGGTCAGGGTGATTGTTCAAGAGGTCCTTTTCTTGGTCAGCGACAATGCCAAACCAGTCGGCCCCCTGCTGGCGCAGTTCTTCAAACCACTGGATAGCGAGGCTGTCTTCGTCGGGAAGACTGTTCCAGGCTCGATCAGGGGCAGAAGGCGGAAATGTCCAGCCCCGGCGCTGGGCGTAGTAGATGCTGACTGGGTCGCCTATGGTGTTGCCGATCACCACCACCAGGTCGCTGGGCTGGCTAATCCGCTGCAAAGCCAGACCCAGACTATAGCTGTCCTGGGCATAGGGCTCATACAGGCTCCCTAAAGACTGCTGGCTGAGCGTGCCAATCAGCACTAGCGCCGTTAGCGTGATCAGCGGTTTAGATAGACGGCCCAACCGGCCCCGCCACAGTTGCCCGAACGACAGAATGGCATGGGCGATCAGCACCGATGCAGCAGGGCTAAGAATGTGGAAGTTCCAGGGGTTATCCACCAGTTCCTTGGCACCGATGCTGTAGTAGATAGCGCCAGCGATCAGCCACCAGTGAAAGACCCAAACTGCTCTGAGGTCGGGGCGATCGCCCTGGTCTGCGGCGTGGGTTTGATCCCGAGGGGTAGAAAAACAGGGGGGAATCAAAAAGCCCACTATCATCAAAAAGAAGCCCGCCGGGTTAAAAATCCAGCTGGCAAAGCGACGGCTCATCTGGGCTAAAAAGTAGTTCTGGCTCAGCCATTTATTGAGCCCATCATCCCAAACCCAGTTGCCCGAGCCTGCAAAGTGGTAGGGCGGGTAGGTCAGCGATAGGTGACGCGCCCATAGGTAGTAGCACACCACCGGGGTGAGCATTAGCCCTGCGGCAATGGCAATGGGCATGATGTACTTGCCCTTGAGGCGCTGCTTCCGGCTGAGCAGGGTAAAGGTCACGTAGAGCATTGAAATGCCTACGATTAGTCCGGTGATCTTGCTCAAAAAACCCAGAGTGGCCACGGCGGCGGCCCAAATTAGATACTTCAACTGGTCGCGCTGGAGGTATTCTGCCAGCAGCCAAAAACTGGTAGTCACCAGCGCTACCATGCCCGGATCCGGTAAAAACGAGCGATCAATAAAGATACTGCCAGGCAGAATAGCCATGACTGTGGCCCCCAGCAGAGCGTGACGAGTATCCCAGAGGCATTGGGTGAGCTTGTAGAGGGCAAAGACCCCCCACACGCCAAACACCGCCGCCACCGACCGGCCTACCCAATCGTGCTGGCCAAATACGTTGTAAAGCAGCGCCGCCAGGTAACTCACCGTTTGAAATTCGCGGCCTTGGTAGTTGGGGCCGGCCCCGCCCCAGTTAACCTCCGGAAAAAAGATGTTCCAATTGGTTTTAAAAAAGTTGTCGGCCATCATCGCGGTGCTGCTTTGTCGCCAGCTAAAAGCATCGATGATGGGTTGATTAATGTGGTTAAAGCGCAGAATAGCCGCTACCACCAAAATGCCAATTAAAATGTATTGGCTGAGGTTAGATTTGGCTGAGGTTATTTTATAGGGCAAGCGTAGCTCCGGCTCTACCGAGTTCGAGGAAACCACAACAGTTCTCCAAAGACGAAACGAAGCAGGGCATTAGACAACGGAACACAGCTGAGACGGCTAGGGGCTAGCCCTGGGCTTTACCCTTGCCGCCAAAGACTTCGCGAACTCGATAAATAGTTTTGCCCTGGGACTCGTGGTAAGTACGCATGAGCAGTTCCCCCAACAGGCCAAAGGAAAATAGCTGAATGCCAGCCAGCAGCAGAATCACCACCAGTACCAGCAGCGGGCGATCGCCGATCTCCTGGCCAAACCCCAGTTTCATAATCACCAGATAAATGCCTAGAGCAATGCCCAACAAAAACGAGACGCCCCCCCACAGCCCAAAAACGTGCATAGGGCGGGTGAGAAAGGTCTTCATAAACCATACGGTGACCAAATCCATCAGCACTCGAAAGGTGCGGCCGAGACCATACTTACTCTTGCCGTAGGTGCGGGCGTGGTGACGGACAGGCACTTCCGCGATCTTGGCGCCTTCGATCGCAGCAAGGGCGGGTAAAAAGCGGTGCAACTCGCCATAGAGATTGAGGTCAGAAACCAGGTCAGCCCGATAGGCTTTGAGAGAACAGCCGTAGTCGTGGAGGTCAACGCCTGTGACACCGCCGATCAGCCAGTTGGCGATTTTGGAGGGCAGCAGGCGAGTGAGCGCCGCATCTTGGCGTTTTTGCCGCCAGCCGCTGACCAAGTCGTAGCCCTCATTGAGTTTGTCTAGCAGCATCGGAATGTCTGCTGGATCATTTTGCAGGTCGGCATCTAGCGAAACCACCACCTGCCCCACGGCGTAGGCAAACCCTGCCGCCATGGCTGAGGTTTGGCCGTAGTTGCGGCGAAAGATTACGGCCCGCAGGTGTGGGTAAATACTTGCCAGTTGATGCAGCACCCGCTTAGAGTAATCACTAGATCCATCGTCTATACAGACAATTTCGTAGCTGTAGAGGGTGCTGCCCATAGCTGCAACGATCGCACTAACGAGTTCTGGCAGACTTTCTTCTTCGTTGTAAATGGGTAATACAACCGACACATCTATGGCAGCAGGGGCGTTGTCGCTGGTGTAGTCAGATTGGCTCAGGGTAGACAACTGCATGGAACCATCTCCTAAAGAACTTGGATTGATTGATGGGCAATGGCGCCCAAAGCGTTAAAACTAAACCTCAAAACGTTAAATTCATCCGGCCTTGGATCTTTTGGGAGGCAGAGCCCCTCCCAGAACTAAAAAAGGCGTTGGTGCTGTACTGATAGCCCAGGTCGAAAACCAATGCAGGAGAAAGGGTAAGACCACAGTCCGTGTGGTAGGTGTTGGCTAACTCCGAAGTACCTGAGAACACCTGGTTTTCTAGGGTGGCGGAAATGCGGCAGTTCAGCTGTTCGGTGATGTTGCCGCGCCAGCCTAGCTCACCGCTATAGAGCAGGTAGCGGGGCGGTGAAAAGTAGCCGGTTTGGGGATCGCTGGCAAAGCTCCAATAAAACAGAAAGGCTGACACGAAGAAGTCGCCCAACTGGCGATCTAGGCTTAAAGAGGCCTGGTGTTCTAGGTTGCCGTCGTTGTAGAAACCCGCTCCGTAAAACAAAAACAGGCTGGTTGCAGGGTCGATCTGCCAGTAGAGGGTTGGTTCTACCCGAAAAGCAGAAATCTGGTTCTCTAGGGTGGCAACGTTTTCTTTGTAGCGGCCGTATCGCAAGTTACCGGTGAAGGTGAGGTCAGAGGCCAGAGGTGTGCTGAGCCTAAGCCCCAGGGTGGGCGCAGCAGGTAGACGGCTAAACCAGTCGACCCCAGCAGTGCCCGTTAGCTGCAGGGCATTAATTTGACCTTCTACTCCCACTTGTAAGGTGGTGTTACCTATGGGAGAAAAGTTGTTTTGATTAAAGTTGGTGTAGCCTAGGTGCACGATTTGGCGGGTGGGGCCATCGTCAAGGCGAAAGCGCAGGGTTTGGCTGATGCTAAAGGATGATTCTTGGGCCCCGATGCCGTCGGCTTCGACCTCACTGACGGCTGTGATCGCCTGAATGTCATTGCGAATCGCCAGGGCCTCGGGATGTTGGCGGTCGATCAGGGGCTGGAGAATGCCGATCGCCTGGCCAAACTGCTGCTGTGACTGGTAGACCTGGGCCAACCCCAGCAGCAACTCAGGTTGGTCGGGGTACTGGGCCAGAGCCGCTGTATATAGGTCAATGGCGCGATCGCTTTGATTGGCCCAAAAGGCCACCTGGGGGCGACTGAGCCAGGCCTGTTGATTCTCGGGGTCAATGGAGAGAACCTGGTCATAGGCGGCGATCGCCTCATCGTAGCGCCCTGCCCAGGAAAGGGTTTCGGCCAGGGCCAGACGTACTGCCCTATCCTCTGGGGCAAATTCCAAAATGCCCTCGTAAAGGGCGATCGCCCCGGCATAGTTCCCCTGCCAGCTATAGACCTCTGCCAGCCGCCGCCGCAGATTGAGTTCCTGGGGATAGTCGGCGACTAGAGCTTCGTAAAGAGCCATGCTGGCCCCATAGTCTTTGCGGTAGGCGTAGGTCAGCGCTAACCCCTCGCGGGTGGGGCGATGGTCGGGCTGCTCCGCCAGCAGCATTTGATAGAGCGCGATCGCTTCAGCAAACTGCCCAGCATCCCGAAGGGCGGCGGCTTCTGCCAAACGCTCATCCCAGTCGGGCAAGACCGCCGCAGTTGATTCAGGAAGACTGCTTTCCCACGACCCAGGCTCGGAGCCTACGCTCGCAGCCACCCCCCGGTTGCCCGACAGTAGAATCACCAAAGCCAGACCCAGCGTTTGCCGCTGCCGACACCCGCTTGTTTGCCATTGAAATGTCATCGCAACCCCGCTCAACCACAACAGATGCGTCAGGCTATGCCACCTAGCGTTTGGCATCGTAGAGCGTTGCCGGCTGGACGGTGGGATACCGAGAACCGGCTGCAATGCCCTCCACAGCGGGACTACCCCGAACCAGGGCGGCAGTGGCAACCAATCCTAGTGCCACTGCCGCCGACATGGCTTGATGGAGATAGCGCTTTACGTAGCGATGATTTTCTCGCATGTGGGCTAGGGTCACGGCGATGGCAGCTAGTCCGTAGATGCCGCCATTGAGCAAGGCTAGAAAATAGTAACCGTGGGTATAGCTCACCTGGTGAACCGCCACTACCACCAAGGCCGATGCCGCCGCCAAAATCAGATAGGGCATTAGCACTCGCACCGGCAATGGCTTAGGGCCGTTATCACCTTTAGGGGTAACTCGAAAGGGCAGTTCCTTTTCCATCGACCACGCTAGTGTTTAGTCAATTATTTATTGACGGGTAAAGGTGTTGCAGTTTCACCCTGGCATCAGCCGTTGTAAATCGCCAATCAATCCAGGTTTCCTCATGATTGCGATTGTCTTGCCACGCGGTCACCTCTCGCCTGAGCGTG
>JBBSKN010000170.1:0-6591 GCA_038256265.1 Phormidesmidales cyanobacterium | reverse complement strand
GATACAATGGGGCCGGCGGATGTGTGCCAACTATCAGCGCACCTCCTCAGCCGTAGAGGGCCGCAATGGCTATCTCGCCCAGCGGCATCATGCCTCCCGAGGCTTTTCGGCCCAGGCTTTGACGGTGCTCACTGTCCTCCAGAATTTTGACCTCAAGCGCTCTGACGGTACGACGGCGGCTCAGCGACTCGTTGACCATCCGTTTCCTGACCTCTTTGAGTCTGTCTTGAGTACTTTTACAGAGTTACCTATGCCTAGACGGGCTACTTCGTCACAACAGCCCCATCCCTGGTACGGACAACCTGTCCCGGCTTAAGTTGATACCCCTCTTTTAGCCATTCGTGTTCTTGCTTGAGTCCAGGCAGCAACTTCTTGACGGTGTAGGCAGACAAACCCTTGCCCGTCTCACGGTAGGTTTCAGTCATCAAGTTCAGAGAGTAGTTCCACATCCAACGAGCACAACCGAAGCTCTTAGCTAGAGCCTCTTGCTGTGCTGCGTCGGGGTAGATTCTGATCTTGACAGCCTTCATTAGCGTAAACTTGTGTTTGCGATAAGACCATCGTAGCAGGATTGATTGCCTGTTGCATGGAGCTTGGCGACTCCGCTTCGCTCCCTCGCCCTGACTTTTATCCCGACGCTTCCCTAAGCCCTGCGGGCAGGCTGCGCCAACGGGAGAGCACGGGGCTTCCCGCCGATCAGCTAAATTTTTCTGTTTCCCTTAGGTGGATCCTGGTAAATAAGTCTCACCCAAGTCCAGCACTGAGTTTTGCCCAGGGGAAACTACAGCTCCCAAGCAGGACTCGGCATAGGCGCAGCTTTCGGGGCCTCAGTTCAGCCCCTTAAATCCATGTTGAGCCGAATGGCAGTGACGTAAGCCTCTACGGATCACTGAAAGAGGCTTAAACGGCGCAGAGACCAGACCAACCAGTGTCGCGCGCCAGTGTCTCTCACCGCTGTCCGACACGGTTGCCGACTGCCCTGCTCTCTGAGTTCTCTATTCACTGAACTTAAAACTCCCCAGGTAGGATTCGAACCTACGACCAATCGGTTAACAGCCGACCGCTCTACCACTGAGCTACTGAGGATTGCGTGCGAAACTTATACTAGCGACAAGAGTGTAGTCTTGACAACCCTTCAGGCCATTTTTTTCTGAGCCTCTTGGTTGGAAGATGGCACCGCCTGAGAGAGCCAAGCCAAAGTATGGCTTATGGATAATGACGTAGACCACGGATTTCCCAGAATGGGGAGCAGCCGTGATACTATTGAAAGCTGTGTCGAAATTGTGGTAACCATGCCCAAGCTCAAGTCTCGTAAAGCTGCCGCTAAGCGCTTTCGTCGCAGTGGCAGCGGCAAAATCATGCGTCGCAAGGCGTTTAAGAACCACCTGCTACAGCACAAAAATGCTAAGCAGCGCTCCCGACTGTCTAAGACGGTGGTGGTGTCTGAGGAAGACGCCCCCAATGTGGAGCTGATGCTGCCCTATCTCTAGGGTGAAGGCAGTCCACCAAAGGCTCGATTTACATTTGATTTCCATAGTCCCAAGGGTTAAACAGTCATGGCACGTGTCAAGCGCGGCAACGTAGCACGCAAGCGCCGCAACAAAATTCTCAAGTTGGCCAAGGGGTTTAGAGGTTCGCACTCTAAGCTGTTTCGCACCGCTAACCAGCAGGTTATGAAGGCGCTGCGGTACGCCTATCGCGACCGCCGCAACCGGAAACGCGATTTTCGCCGCCTGTGGATCACCCGCATCAATGCGGCATCTCGCATGCACGGTTTGAGCTATAGCAAGCTAATTAGCCAGCTCAAGAAGGCAGATATTGACCTCAACCGCAAAATGCTGGCCCAAATGGCGGTGCTCGACCCCGCCGGGTTTGCCAAGGTGGTTGAAGTGGCCAACCGGGCCTAGGGTTGATTAGCAAGCTGGTCATACCCTAGACACGCAACACCATGGGATGTAACTGGCTCGGGTTTGGTTTGATTCTGGGGGCGCAGCTATTTGCGTTCCCAGTTTTTGCTGCCGATTTAGATGCCATTCGCGATCGCGGTCATCTGGTGGTCGCAGTGCGCGAGAGCCGGCGACCCCTGAGCTTTCGCCAAAACGATGGCACCCTGGTAGGGCTAGAGATTGATATTGCCCGAGGGCTGGCGGCAAAAATCTTCGCCGACCCCGAGGCGGTGGTGTTTGAGGTGGTGCCCAACCCTGATCGCCTGCCCGCCGTGCTAGATGATCGGGCCGATGTGGTGATCGCTGGGCTGACCCTCACCCCTGGGCGGCAGCGCCTGGTTACCTTTAGCCCGCCCTACTACCTAGACGGGGCGGGGGTGCTAGTGCGAGACCCCCGGTTTCAGAGCTTAAACGACCTGCGGCGGCGGCGACTGGGGGTGTTGCAGGGGTCGAGTACTGTGGCGGTGGTGCGCCATCTGCTGCCCCAGGCCATCCTCACGCCGCTGACCAGCTACCAGGAGGCGCTTAGCAGCCTCAGCAGCGGCCAAATCGACGGCTTTGCCGGGGATGTAACTGTGCTAACGGGCTGGCAACAAGACCACAGCGGCTATTACCTGGTGCCCAGTTTGATGTCTACGGAGCCTCTGGCGATCGCCTTACCCAAGGGCACCCAGTACACCGAATTACGCGCCCTGGTGAGTGAAACAGTGAGCACCTGGCACCACAGCGGCTGGCTAGAGGAGCGAGCTACTTTCTGGGGGTTGCCCTAGCCATGGCAAGATAGGTTAGACCTGACGTGCGGAAAAAGATCGGATGGAAAACAGCAACCTGCTCCTCATCTACCTGGGTATTCTGCTGACGTTGCTGAGCGTAGCTGCCTTTTTCGTGGTTCGCCAGGTGATTAAGACCCGCCGCATTGAGAGCACCCTAGGGCGACTGCAATCGCGGCTGACCAAAGAAAAGGGCACCGCCCAAGAATATTACGAGCTGGGCAGTCTGCTGCTCGACAAAAAGCTCTACACCCAGGCAGCCCTATACCTTCAGCAGGCCATTCGGCAGCTGGGCGACGACGAAACCGAAAACGCCGCCGTGGTTTACAACGCTCTGGGCTATGCCTACTTTGCCCAAGACCAGTACGACTTGGCCATTCGCAACTACAAAGAAGCGCTGAAAATTTCCCCTGAGTACGTTACCGCCCTCAACAACCTGGGCCACAGCTACGAGCGCAAGCAGCTGATGCCTCAGGCCTTAGAGAACTACGAAGCCGCCCTGGCCCTAGAACCTAAAAACACCACCGCCCGCCGCCGCTTTGACTCGCTAAAAAAACGCATGTCCCCTGTCGAAAAATCCTAGCCTTCGCTATGGCGTGGGGTGTTCCAGGCTGAGCCATTTCCGAAAGGACTGTTATGAAAGCCCAATTTGTAGGGTATGTAGAAAGGAAGGGCTCCTGTTAGACTCCATTTTAAGTCCACAATGGGGAATCTCTGCCGTGGGAAAATTTTAGAGTCCAAGCTGGGCTTGGTATGAAGCAGGATGTTTCATCGCAGATCTACCCCTTGCTAGGCACTGTTGGCACCGTTGTTTTTTTAGGGTAATGATGTATGAGCCTCGATCCTAATACTTCAGCAAATCGATTTTTCTCAATGCTGGTGACGCTGTTGGCTGTGGTGGCCTTTGGCTTTATTGCCTGGAAAGCCTTTGATGTCTGGCGTTCTGACCCGGCGGTTGATGGCATTCAGCAAATCCTAGAGCAGCAGAAATAGCCCCAGGGGCTGGCCCTGGCCTGGTAGGATGTGGAGGTTCTTTGCCCCCCGTGTTTCCATGCCGGAGTTGCCCAGGCTGCCAGCGCTGCCCATCAGTGCCGATGCCGCCGTCTATCGCATTCTTGACGCCAACCTCGACCGGGCGCGGGAGGGGCTGCGCATCATTGAAGAATGGTGCCGGTTTGGGTTGAATAACTCGGGCCAAACCGAGCAGCTTAAGCACCTGCGCCAAACCCTGGCCCAGTGGCATGCCCCGGAGCTGCGCCTCGCCCGCAATACCCCCGACGACCCCGGCATCGCGCTCACCCACCCCCAGGAGGCGGAGCGCACCAGCGTTACGGCGGTCTTACAGGCCAATTTTTGCCGGGTGCAGGAGGCGCTGCGGGCGCTAGAGGAGTATGGCAAGCTCTACCGGGATGAGATGGCGGCGGGCAGTAAGGCTATGCGCTACCAGATCTATGCCCTGGAGAGCGAGATTTTGGGTGGGCATCGGCAACAGCGGTTGGCCCAAGGGCTGACTTACCTGGTGACCTCGCCCTGCGATCGCCTTTTGCCCATCGTTGAGGCGGCGCTCCAGGGCGGCATTGCCCTAGTGCAGTACCGCGATAAGCACACTGACGACGGCCTGCGGCTAGAGCTAGCCCAGCAGCTCAAGGATCTCTGCCATCGCTACGGGGCGTTGTTTTTAGTCAACGATCGCGTCGATTTGGCCCTGGCGGTCGAGGCCGACGGTGTTCACCTGGGGCAGACCGATTTGCCCATTGCGACAGCCCGCCGGCTGCTCGGCAGCCAGCGGATCATTGGCCGCTCAACCACCAACCCCGACGAAATGCAGCGGGCGATCGCCGAGGGGGCTGACTACATTGGCGTTGGCCCGGTCTACGCCACACCCACTAAGCCCAATAAAGCTGCCGCTGGCCTTGACTATGTGCGCTATGCGGCTGAGCACGCCACGGTGCCCTGGTATGCGATCGGCGGCATCAACATCGAAAATCTCACCGCCGTGCTCCAGGCCGGGGCCGAGCGAGTGGCCGTGGTGCGAGCCATTATCGACGCCGACAACCCAATCCTGATTGCCCAATACTTCGCGGCTCAAACCAGCCACCAGCGTACATTTCATACCATAGCAGCCCCGGTTGAATAACGCGCTCGGCTGCTTGGCCTAAGACCGTGCCCTGGGCCCCAAACCCTGCCCTCCCCCCTGACGTCTTCACCCCATGAAAGCTCCGACTGACACCTTCTATCTCTCGGTCAATGGCGAATCTCAGCCTTGCGTCTCTGGCACCCTGCTGCCCGCTTTTTTAGAATCGTTAGGTCTAAATCCGCGCCTAGTGGCGGTGGAGTACAACGGCGAAATTCTCCATCGGCAGTTGTGGGAGACGACCCATCTGCGGGCCGACGATAGACTTGAAATTGTCACTATTGTCGGTGGCGGTTAGAAGCTCGGTACGGGTTTCCACCATCAATTTGTTGCCGTTGGCCCAAGCACCCCAGACACTTCGCGTTAAATTAAAGACACAGCAATTAACGTTAGCACTCCGCTTTTACCCCATGGTTAAACAACTGTTTCAACGCTTCAAGCCGTTTCTCAAGCCCCTGATGGCTTTAGTCTTGGCTGTGGTTTTAGTCTTCGGCTCCGCTGGCGGAGCCTGGGCCGCTGGCGGCGGGCGCATGGGGGGCGGTAGCTTTCGAGCACCCGCACCGCGCATGAGTCCCAGCCCTCGCACCTACGCTCCCCGTGGTGGCGGCGGCTACTACCCCGGTGGCGGCTTTGGCATGCCCTTCCTGTTCCCGTTTATTGGCATTGGCGGCGGGTTTGGCGGCTTGTTTACCCTGCTGATTTTTGTTGCGATCGCTAATGTAGTGGTGCGTGGCCTGCGGGGGGCGACCTCAGGCGATGACTATGATACTTCTATGGGCGGCAGCAACCCGCCCGTGGCCGTGGCTAAGCTACAGGTGGGGCTACTGGCCGATGCCCGCGAGCTACAGGAGGATCTCAATCGCCTAGCCACCACCGCTGACACTGGAACCTCTCAGGGGCTGGCCAAGCTGCTGCAAGAGACCACTCTGTCGCTGCTGCGCCATCCCGACTACTGGGCCTACGCCGCCAGCGAAGATAAGCAAACTCGTATGCTCAGCGCTGAGCAAGAGTTTAACCGCTATACCCTGTCTGCCCGCAGCCGCTTTAGTGAAGAGACCATCTCTAACGTCAATAGCCAGATCACCCAGGCGGCACCCAAGGCGGCACTCCCCGGCGATGCCAACCAGGCTCCAGGCGAATACATTTTGGCCACGGTGGTCGTGGCTACCCAGGGCAAGCTTGACCTGCCCAATATTTCTTCGACGGCTGACCTGCGGCAGGCGTTGAGCCAAATTGGCGCGGTCTCTAGCGAAAACCTGCTGGCGGTAGAGGTGCTGTGGACGCCCCAGCAGTCTGGGGAAACCCTAAGTTCTGACGAACTAGTGGCTCAGTACCCAGAGCTGAAACTGATTTAGTCGACATTAACTTGCATAAGCCTTAGAGAAGGTTCTCTGTTTATCGGAGAACCTTTTTTAATGGGGGTTTACAGTGGCATTGGGCTAGAGCATGGGTAGCATCTAAATAACAGCACTCACCCTGGTGGGCACCCTGGTCTTGTGGCTCTGCCGCTCCTTTGAGGAGGCTCTGCCTCCGACGAGCATTCCAAGCACGGGAACGAGGGGTAGCGAATACTGAACCGGTGGGCTAGGCCCTTTTTACTCCTAGTGCATCGTCAGGACTTAATTTTAGGGTAGACAGATACCAGCTTACAGCGTGCATCGTCTACCTTCATCTGCCAGTCAACCCCTCGCTGGATACTGTTAACATCGCATGACCAAGCCGCCGTTTCAGCCTGCAACGT
>JBBSKN010000169.1:0-6628 GCA_038256265.1 Phormidesmidales cyanobacterium | reverse complement strand
GATATTGGGGCAATCCAGAAAGCTGGTAGCTCCCCTTTTATCCTTCTGCCTTTTAGCACCCCCCCTGGGGCTGTAGCTCAGCAGGATAGAGCGGCCGCCTCCTAAGCGGCAGGTCGTGGGTTCGAATCCCGCCAGCCCCGTTTTTCACGTTTTTTTAAACGTTCACAAATTTCTGTAGGTTAACCCTGGCGAGGGTTTCAAACCGCAGGCAAGAGCGGAAAACACCCTTTAGAATGCTGACATCTCATCAGGAGCGTGTGATTGGTTCAGCTCTCTCCGCCTCAAAACGCACCGGCGCGGCAGCCCCTCCAGCGGGTATTGGGCAGTCTCAGTGCTCATCCCTGGCTCACTCTGGGGGCGCTGGTCAGTGCCCTGCTGCTGGTGGCCGCCTATGCGGCGACGCCGCAGCTGTTTCGCTGGGCCATCGACCAGGGCATTGCCGAAAATAACCTGACGGTGGTCTTGCAGAGTGGGGCGGGGCTGGTGATCGCGGCCCTGGCCCGAGGGCTGTTTAACTTTGGTCAGAGCTTTTGCGCTGAGGCTATGTCGCAGAGCGTAGTCTACGACCTGCGCAACCGCATTTTTAGCAAAATTCAAACCCTGAGCTTTAGCTACCACGACCAGTCGCAGACTTCGCAGCTGCTCACCCGCGTCACCAGCGACATTGAGCAGATTCGCACGTTTTTGAGCACCAGCCTGGTTCAGGTGATTAGCGGGGTGGTGACGTTGGTGGCGATCGCCGCAATTCTCCTAATCATGAACTGGCAACTGGCGCTGATTAGCCTGACGGTGGTGCCGATAGCCGGCTGGCTGATGGCGCGGTTCTTTAGCCAAAACAACCTGCTGTTTCGCCAGGTGCAGGAGCAGCTCAGCGACCTCAACGGCGTCTTGCAGGAAAATTTGCTCGGTGTGCGGGTGGTGAAAGCCTTTGTACGAGAGGAGGTGGAGCGCGATCGCTACACCCAGCTCAACGGTGAGCTAGTCGCCGCCAACATGAAAACCATTCGGGCAATTCGCAACACGTTTCCCTATATCTTTCTAGTCAGCAACCTGGTGATTGTGGTGGTGGTGGGCTACGGCGGCGCGGCGGTAATTAATCAGCAGTTTTCGGTGGGAGAGCTGGTAGCCTTTAACGCCTATCTACTGCTGATCTTGCAGCCGATTTTGCTGATTGGCTTTGCGGCCCCGGCGATCGCCCAGGCATCGTCTTCCGCCGAGCGGGTCTACGAAGTGCTCGACGCGGCGGTCGAAATTCGCGATCGCCCTCGCGCCATCCCCTTCACCACCTGCGGTGGCCGCATTACCTTTGAGAATGTGTCGTTCCGCTACCCCGGTGTCACCAGCCCGGCCCTCTGCGAAATTTCCTTTGAAACCAAGCCCAACGAGCTGATCGCCATTCTGGGTATGACCGGCTCGGGCAAAAGCACCGTCACCAACCTGATTCCCCGCTTCTACGATGTGACGGCGGGGGCGGTGCGTATTGATGGCCGCGACGTGCGAGATTTTACCTTGGAGAGTCTGCGATCGCACATCAGCACCGTCTTCCAAGAGACCACCCTATTCTCGGGCACGATTTTTTCTAACATTACCTACGCTAAGGCCGAGGCCACCCTCGACCAGGTGATCGAGGTCGCCAAAGCTGCCCAGATTCACGAGTTTGTCGAGAGCCTGCCCGAGGGCTACGACACCCTGGTGGGCGAGCGGGGGGTGGGGCTGTCGGGAGGGCAAAAGCAAAGGATTGCGATCGCCCGCACTCTGCTGACGGACTACAGCATTCTCATTCTCGATGACAGCACCTCCGCCGTCGATGCCCAAACCGCTGCCCAGATCCAGACGGCTCTCGACGACCTGATGCGCCGCCGCACCTGCACCGCCTTTGTGGTGGCCCAGCGCATTAGCACCGTGCGAAATGCCGATCGCATTTTGCTGATGGATCAGGGGCGACTGGTGGCCCAGGGCACCCACGAACATCTGATGGCCACTAGCCCCCTCTACGGCGCAATTTTAGAGTCTCAGGTCACGTCATCGACGGCCATTGAAGCATCGCTGGCCTGAAGGTGAGCGACGCCAGGCCAACCTTTGGTCAGGTTGTGCTGATCTAACGGTGAAATTAGGAAAGGCCGATGAATTTCTGAAACAGCTTTACCTTGTCGCCGTAGGGGGGATAGCGCCAGTCGAGATCCATCCAGAAGGGCTTTTTAAGCACGCTTTTGAGGTGAGAAAAGGTGTCGAAGCTGTACCGGCCGTGGTAGCCGCCGATGCCGCTGCTGCCCACGCCGCCAAAGGGCATATCCCACACGGCGATCTGCAAAATCACGTCGTTGATGCCGACCGACCCGGCGGTGGTTTGCTCTAGCACCTGGGCCTGCACCCGGCGATCGCGCGAAAATAAATACAGCGCCAGGGGCTTGGGTCGCTGGTTGATGGCTGCGATCGCCGCCCCCAGATCTCGATAGGTCAAAATCGGCAGAATCGGGCCAAAAACTTCCTCCTGCATGATCGGGTCATCCCAGCCGATGCCGTCGATCACGGTGGGGGCGATGTAGCGATCGCCTCGGTCGTGTTCGCCCCCCGCCAGCCTGTTGCCCCCATCCAGCAGGCCCACTAGACGGTCAAACTGGCGCTCGTTGACAATCCGCGAGTAGTCGGGGCTTTGGGCCGGGTTGTCGCCGTAGCAGTCCTTTAGGCGCTGCTGCAGGGCGATCACCAGGTCATCCTTAATCCGCTCATCTACCAGCAGGTAGTCGGGGGCCACGCAGGTTTGCCCCGCGTTGAGATACTTACCCCATAGAATCCGCCGGGCCGCCACCTCTAGGTTGACGTCGGCATCGATAATGCAGGGGCTTTTGCCCCCCAGCTCTAGGGTCACCGGGGTGAGGTGCTGGGCCGCCGCCTGCATGACGATCTTGCCCACCCGCTCGCCGCCGGTAAAAAAGATATGGTCAAACTTTTCGGCCAGCAGCGCCTGGGCGGTGTCTACGCCACCTTCCACCAGGGCCACGTGGGCCGGGTCAAAGGTGTTTTCTACCAGCTTCGCCAGCACATTGGAGGTGGCCGGGGCTAGCTCCGAGGGTTTGAGCAGGGCGCAGTTGCCTGCGGCGATCGCCCCCATCAGCGGCGAAATCATCAGCTGAAAGGGATAGTTCCAAGGGCCAATGATCAGCGCTACCCCCAGGGGGTCGGGTTGCACCCAGGCCGAGCCGGGCAGCTGGCTGAGGGGCAGCGACACCTTGCGGGGCTTAACCCAGCGGGGCAAATGTTTGATCACGTAGTCTAGCTCGCTAATCACCCCGACCTCAAAGTAGCCCTCAAACTCAGGCCGGCCCAGGTCTTGTCTAGCGGCGTCAATGATGTCGGCCTGATAGTTGACAATTGCCGCCCGAAGCGCCTTGAGTCGGTCGAGGCGAAAGGCTAAATCGCGGGTCGCTCCGGTGGCCCAGTAGGCTCGCTGGCGGCGCAGCAAATCGGCAGCGGGGACGGGGGCGGTCAAGATAGTCATGGTTACTCTCTGGGAATGGGGCGACTCGGAGCTAACTCATCTGCTTTATCCTACAAGAGAGCCACCTCAGGATTTGGACATTTGATCATGCTGACATCTGCTTTTCGCGTTGTATTTGGGGTCGCTTTAGTTATTCTGACTCTGCTGGGCATTGCTAGCCCTAGCGCTGCTGTTTCTCTAGAGGCTAGTTCGATGGGAGCACTACCGTTTATTGGCAATCTGGCGGGCGATCGCCCCACCACCCTGGGTGTTAAGGCGGGCAAGCTATCCCCCTGCCCCAGTTCCCCCAACTGCGTGGTCAGCCAGGGCAATGAGGATACTGAGCATGCGATCGCCCCCCTGGCCTACAGCGGTGACCCGGCCCAGGCGATCGCCAAACTGACGGTGATCATCAAAGCCATGCCCCGCACTACGATCATTGAATCTACCGACAGCTATCTCTACGCCGAGTTTGCCAGCAAGCTGCTGGGCTTTGTGGATGACGTGGAGTTTTACCTCGACCCGGCTGAGTCGGTGATTCAGGTGCGATCGGCCTCGCGCCTAGGCCAGTCTGACCTGGGGGTCAACCGCAAACGGGTCGAAGCCATTCGCCAAGAGCTGAGCCTCTAGGAGGTTCGGGTAACTCGTTAACCCCTCTCCAGAGTCGGAAGCTGCTGTTCAATTCTAGAAATCCTAGTGCTTTGTCAAGCTTTAATTTGTAGGTTGGGTGGAGCGCCAGCGGAACCCAACAAAGGCTTACTGCTGTTGAAGTTTCTCCTCTGGAGACGCTGCGCGAACACTTCGTTGCACCCAACCTGCGCGAACCCTAATTTTTAGTTTTGACGCTGCACTAGGTTTCTGCCGCAAGATTTTTAGCTTTTTGGAACAGAGCATCATCCATGCGGAATCCCGATGTTATGAGCTGCTCCAGCAGCGGTGTAACTGAGTCGACTAGGCCCCGGCGCTTAGCGAGAATCAAAATTCCCACAGTGTCAATATTGGCTAATCCTCTGGTCTGGGCAACGCGCCTTCCTCTGGCCTCATCGATCCGCAAAGAGTGCCTCAGCTACATCGACTTGAAATTCAAGCTCTTCAGGGGAGTCAGTGAAGTACGGGATATTGTGTCGTGAGAGAATTTGAACAAATCCCCATTTAGAAATGCCCAATAGCTCTGCGCCTTTCCCAGTAGAAATGCGCTCTTGGCGAAAAAGCTCGAGGGCCACTAGTTCAAGGAGCCGACCCGCTATTTGATTCTCTGAAACATCAAGGGTTTCAATCAAATCTCTAGGCACTTGTAGGCTGACGGTAAGGTCATTCATAGGAGATTCCGTAATTCCTAATCGCTAAAAATTGCGTCTTCTAGCTGTTGAAGGGCGATTTCTAGGTCGTCGTTGACGATTTGTTGGTCAAACTCAGAGGCGGCGGCGATCTCAACTAGAGCCCGCTGGAGTCGCCGCTCAATGGCCTCGTCGGCATCGGTGCCCCGCTGGCGAATGCGGTTTTCTAGCTCTTCTATGGAGGGGGGCAGCACAAACAGCTGCAGCGCATCGGAGAAGGTTTCGCGCACCTGGCGGGCACCCTCTAGCTCGATTTCTAGAATGATCCACTGGCCCGCTTCAATTTCCTTAGCGACGGCGGTTTTGGGGGTGCCGTAATAGTTGCCCGCAAACTCGGCCCACTCCAGCAGCTCACCCCGCTCGATCATGGCCTGAAACTCGTCGCGGCTGACAAAGAAATAGTCTTGGCCATCGACTTCGCCGGGGCGAGGCGATCGCGTGGTGGCCGACACCGAGAGCTTGAGCGACGGGTAGCGGTGGCGCAGCGACCTGAGCAGCGTGCCCTTGCCCACGCCGCTGGGGCCGGTAAAGATAATCAGCCGACCCCGGCGCGGGGCGCGATCAGGCTCTCCGTCTAGGGCGGTTTCTCCGTCTAGGGTGAGGGTGTCTAGGGAGGCAGGAGAACTGACAGTCATGGCGGCGGCTGGTGTACAACAAAGATTCTTCATTCTAGTTAACCCGGCGCTGCTCGCGCCTGACCTTGCCCAAGAAATTACATCTCAGGCAGGTCAAACAGCACCGTGGTCATGTAGCGCTCAGCCCACTCATTCCCAAAGGCTTTTTCGAGCACCCGGCGGGTTTTGTCGTTCTTTTGCTGCTGTTCGCAGTAGTGGCGCTGGCCGGCCATGATCTGCTCTCGCTGAGCGGCGATCGCCGCAGTAGCCACCGCCTGCTCGCAGTGCAGCGCCAGGTAGGCGACAATCAAATCGACAAAGGCCAGTTCTTCCTCTGGGCTGCTGGGGCGAATGAAGCGGCAGTAGGGCGAAAAAATCGTTCCCCAGCCCGGCAGGTCGCGCTCTTCGGCAAAGGCTTGGGCGGGCAGGGCATCTAGCGCTGTGGTGTAGCCCTGGGGCAGCGCTTCGGTCACGGGTGACAGATCAATGATGGCGGCGCTGATCTGACCCCGCCCGCCCACCAGGTCGCAGCCAAACATCGGCAAATTGTACTCAGGCCGAGGAAACATGACGCAGTGCAAAATGTCTAGGTTGGCCCCGACCCGCGCCAGCTCCAAGTGCAGCTTGCGAAATTGAGGCGTCTGGTAGCACTGGTTTTCAATGGTGAGCCGTTCCCCCTCTAAGCGGCCCTCGATATAGCCGAGATCTTCGGGCAGGTGGTAGGGAGACAGGTCTAAATGCTGCTGCCAGGTAGCTTCGATGCGATCGGCCAAGGCCCGAATCATCGGGTGCTGCTGGTCGCGGAGAGAAACTGAAGTGGGAGCCGCCATACCTGCCCAAAGTCCCAATGTAAGTAAAAAAGTAATGGATTCTCAGCATACCAGCCCCGGCGAAGATCCTAGAATTCTCTGGGGGCAGGGTATATCGACGATTGTCTAGGTCTTGATCCCACCGTCTGATAGACTGGGAAATCGAGATGGGGAACGCGAAACCCACTAAATATAGGCAGTTTGGAGGATTGATCCCGTGGAAAGTACCCTCGGTCTTGAGATTATTGAGGTTGTCGAACAGGCTGCGATCGCATCATCCCGCTGGATGGGCAAGGGCGAAAAAAATATCGCTGACCAAGTGGCGGTAGAAGCCATGCGGGAGCGCATGAACAAGATTCACATGCGCGGTCGCATCGTGATTGGCGAGGG
>JBBSKN010000168.1:0-6779 GCA_038256265.1 Phormidesmidales cyanobacterium | reverse complement strand
CCTTCTACGACAAAATGGTGCTTTTGGTACTGCAACGACAGGGCCGTAAAGCTGGCATAGAGCGTCGCCAACCCATCCACCACCGGCTCTGTAATCGACTTCTCCAGCAAAACTGGGTTGTTTGCCACCTCGCCGTAGGTTTGCAGCAGTGTTTCAGTGATAGGCATCATCATCCCCCTTTATCAGCAGTGAAAATAACCCCGATATTGAAGGGCTACTTCCTGAGCCTACCCTATTTTTTTGAATCTAGCTAATAACTTTAGTTTGCCTAGAAAGTATAGAGAAATGCAAAATTTAATTGTCAGTAATGGATAGCGAAAATGATTTTCAACAAACCTAGAATCCTGTATCGAAAACAGTTTTCGATAGCCTTAAACCCCTTAGTGAAAGCTGCTTTCAACAGTTGTGACTAGTTTGCCAAGGTCATAGCTTAGCCCTGAAAAACCATTTCGTCCATTTCGTAAGTATGCCCCCAGCCAGATGACAACCCCTGATTTATATTGGCAATGCCCCAGCTTCTTTGAGCGCAATGAACCAATGATGGAAAACGATTCACCTCTGCCCAGCTTAAAGCAGGAACCCGAGTTACTCAAAACCGTTCTTAATAAAGAGGGATTTCGGTTCACCAGCCAGCGGCAAAAAATTCTGGATTTGTTTCAGTCGGCGGCGCTAGGGCACCATCTCAACGCCGAAGAAATTCACCAGCAGCTGTTGGATCAGGGTGAAAAGATTAGTTTCTCTACCATCTACCGGGCGCTACACGTGATGGTGCGGCTGGGTCTGCTGCAAGAGCTAGAGCTAGCCGAAGGTCGCAAATACTACGAGCTCAACACCCCATTTATGGATCAGCACCACCATTTGGTGTGCGTCCACTGTGGCGATGTGCAGGAGTTTGAAGATGCCAAGATGACCCAGGTGGGCAGCAGCGAAAGCGCCTCGCGGGGGTTCTCGCTGCTCAACTGCCAGTTTACGGTATATGGCATTTGCCCAAGCTGTCAGTCACTACTGGGCTAGGTGGCGGTAGTAGTGCCAGAGCAGGTGGGCGATCGCTCCACGATAGGGATTCAGCGACTCGGTGGCGGCCAGCAGTGCTGTACGAGTGGGGCGATTCTCCAAATTTTTGAGCCGCTGGTAGCCCACTTGAACCGCTAAATCTGAGGCCGGAAAGCTGCTCAACCGTTCCAGGCAAAACAGCAGGTAGACTTCCGCAGTCCAAACCCCAATGCCTTTGATCTGGGTGAGCTGGGCAATCGCCTCGGCATCGGACAGCGCGGTAATGGCGGTGAGATTGAGCTGGCCCGATAAAATAGCGGTCGAAAGCCGCTGGCAGGTAGCAATCTTGGCGCGGCTCAGCCCTACCTGCCGTAGGGTGAGGTCTGGGGCAGCGGCGATCGCCTCGGGAGTCAGCTCTAGTTCTGCCTTCAATCGCTGAAAAATCGCCTGGGCAGCCCTGGAAGAAAGCTGCTGTCCCAAAATAATGCGCACCAGCGCAGGAAAGCCCGGTGCCCAGGTACGCACCGTGAGGGGGCCAGTTTCAGCTTCAATGCGCTGGAAACTAGGGTCGCGATCGCACACGACTACCACCGCCTGCCGTAGCTGGGGGCTAGGCGGCAACAACTCGCTATCTAAGGTTTTTACTGCGTCGCTAGGTGCCATGGCGAAAAATCATCCAAAATCCAAAACCTAAAATCGACTCTACTGGCTGCTGAGCCACAGCACCACGGGCAAGGTAAACACACTGAGAAAGGTCGAGAGCAGGATAGTGCGGGCTACGCGAGTGCGATCGCCCCCCAGCTCCGTCACCCAAATCAGCGAATTGACCGCTACGGGCATCGCGGCCTGGAGCACCACCACCTGGCGGTCTAGCCCCTGCAACCCCAGCCCGGTGCCCAGGCCGTAGGCCAGCAGCGGCGATACAAACAACCGCAGCGCCGAGCCCAGCAGTTCATAGCGCCCAAATACCAGCGGCGTGCGGGCCAGCTGCACCCCCAGCGTCAGCAGCGCTACGGGGATTGCCCCCTGCCCCAAAATCGTCATGCCCCGCTCTATCGGCACCGGAAAAGCTCCACTGGCCGCCTGTAGGCCAATGCCTGCGATCGCCGCCCAAAACACCGGCAGTTGCAGGGTGAAGGTGACCCCCGCCCGCACCCCGGCCCCCTTCAGCACAATCGGGAAGACGCTGGCGATCATCACGCTAGAGCCCACCAGGTACACCACCGCCCGCTCTAGCCCCGCCTCCCCTAGGGCAAACAAAATGAAGGGTAGCCCCATGTTGCCCACGTTGGCGAATAGGGTGGTGGCAATCAGGCTCTTTTGCTCGTCGATAGAAAGCTCTAGGCCACGACCCAGCCCCACCGCCAGCAGATACAGCAGGGCCGTATTCAGCAAAAAGGTGGCGACAATCGCCAGGGCGCTGCCCAAGGCCAGGGTGGTCTGGGCCAGACTGGTCAACACCAGCGCGGGCAGCAGGGCGTAGATATTCACCCGCGCCAGGGTTTGCATGTCGAGGTCAAACTTACGCCCCACCCCAAACCCCACCAGGGCGACCAGGGCAATGGGCAGCATCGCCGCAATCAAAATTTCCATAGGCCAGGGCAAGCTTCACGTCACAGCCTGTGACAGGGAGCATAAGCCTACAACGGCGATGCCGCAACTTCAACGTAGGCAGAGGTTGTGGAAGGTTGCGGGATGACTAAGCCTTCTAACTTCAACCCTTCTAGGTGAAACTCAATGGCCTCGCGCATGTTGTGTTCTACTTCGTCACGGGTGGCCCCAGTTGAAACACAGCCTGGCAAATCGGGAGAATAAGCCGAAAAGCCGGCTTCGGTTGCTTCAATAACAATCAGATATTGATTCATGACTTAATTCCTGCCTGCTTCAAAATGCTGTTTAGCGTTCCTTTGGCTAGATCATCGCTTGGTTTGCCCGCCACTGTCTTTAGCCAGTTTGGCGCGGGCTTAGTCAGTGTTGTCCAGTAGCAGTATCAATTAGGTCGCCAGGATACACATCATCTGGGCATTCTCTGGCTGTTTTTCTTGTGGCTGCAAACTTAGCCATTGCTGAAAGGATATCCTAAGATCTTCTATTGCCTGCACTTCGGTTTGATAACCCTTAAGACGATTACAAGTCTCAATAGCCGACTCCATCTTTCCCATTACCTTTGGTAGACAAGCTAAAGCCTGCTCCACTTGCTCTGATCGCTGAAAGTACCCCTTCTTTTCAAACTCAGCCTTGATCAAAATAGCCGGAGGAAGTTCTTTGAGCCAACGAAATCCAGTCAATAAACTGGCATCAGCATGCCACTGAAAGAGATTTAATCTAAGCTTTTCAAAGACGTCGGATTCTCCCATGCCAGGATCTAGCCATCGATAAATTCGAGTTAGGCGTGATAGAGATATTTCTACCTTGAGGAAAGGTGTAATGTAAGCGGCAGGATTGGAGGTTAACAATATCTCTACATACAACCTAGTATAGTTTTGGAGTCTAGAATAACCTTCCTTAAGTCGCTCCATCGCCGACGAGTATTCGCCTAATTCGAGATAACATCGAGTTTCTGTCAAATAAATCAATGCAAGCATTGAGAGGTATTCGTGTACAGCGCGCCCCTGAAGTTGTAGCTCTTGGTCTAGATATTTTGTGTAAATATGCTCTGATTGAGCAAAGCTTTGGATGGCTTGGAAAGCAAGAGATTTTCGATTTTCCGTGTCGCTCATTTTGAAGGCTTTTGCAGCTATATCTAAAGCTGCTCTGAATTGGGCATAGAAACTCAAATCAAGCTTTTGATCAATTTCATTTAGAGTTTCCTGCATGTCCTTAAGACAAGCTTCAATACCATCTAGCCGCTGATGGATTACTGCAAAGCCAGCAACAGTAGTGCCGAGAGTTAATACACTAATGGCTGTGTTGATATGAATGAGTTGTTGAATCTTATTTGAAGCATCTGGAATCTCACGCAACCACGCGACAACTCTCTTGCTGCCAACTTCTCTAACAACCCCTCCGATTCGCTCTAGCTTGCCATTTGCGAGCCCTTCCACAATTTTCTGTGGGATGTCGAAGGTAGTATGTAAAGATGTTCCTACCATAGCCCGGTTCCTATGAATTGGATTGCCCACTATTTAGTGTTCCCCAGTAAGCATCCTAGGCGCTGCTCCACCCAATAGATTTTCGTCCGGGCGAGAGAGAATAGAAGCTGCCGTGCCGATTAAGTCTCGGCGGGGAGCCAGTCGATAGGTTGATCAAAGATATCTGCTTCGGGAAAGGGGCAAGTCTGTGGGAGCTTTTTGGGATTGAGGGGCGTTTCTCGGTTGACTAAATCTAAGCCATCTTCGTAGCCAATGGCGATCGCCTCCGCCAGATAGGGCTTTAAGCTAGGATTTTCCTTCAAATGACGCTGAATTCTCCGCCGTTGTTCTTGAATGGTGGCCGCCCAGCTTTTGGTGCGGGCTTCGGGTTGGTAGTGCCACTTGAGTAGATGCCCCAGCAGCGCCCCCAGACGATTGCGAAGCTCCTGGCGCTCTTGCCTCCCCAATGATTCAATTTCCTCAACCAGGTTTTCAATATCGAGTTCTGCCAATTGCCCCGAACGCAGTAGCTTGACCTGATGCTGAGTCCAGGCATAAAAGTCTTGGTCGTAGAGCGTGGTTGTCTGCATTGAGAACAATCGTTCGTGTGTCCATATTTTAGCCCTATCGATAAAAGCCCCACCCTAGCGGTCTGGAGTGGGACATCGGGTCACGCGAATACCTACCTGAAATAGGTGATTCTCGATCAGGGCGCAGGCTCTGCGTCCCTACCCTGGGGAATCTTCTGGCTATTCGTAAGGGCGTAGCATGCTACGCCCTTACAGCGTCCCTGATGATGAATCTGGGTTTCCCAAACGCAGATTTAAACTACGGCCTTCTCCTTCGCCAAGAACTTCTCTAGCTCCGTCAGCGCGTCGGCATCTACCTTAGTCTGCATGGGGCAGAACTTGGGGCCGCACATGGAGCAAAACTCGGCGGTTTTATAGATGTCGGCGGGCAGAGTTTCGTCGTGGTATTCTTTCGCCCGCTCAGGATCTAGCGACAGCTCGAACTGCTTGTTCCAGTCAAAGTTGTAGCGGGCGTGGGACATGGCATCGTCGCGATCGCGCGCGCCCGGTCTGTGCCTAGCAATATCCGCCGCATGGGCCGCAATCTTGTAGGCGATCAATCCGGCTCGCACATCCTCAGCATTCGGCAGACCCAGGTGCTCCTTCGGCGTCACGTAGCAGAGCATAGCCGCCCCGCTCCACCCGGCCAGGGCCGCACCAATGGCCGAGCTGATGTGGTCATAGCCAGCGGCGATATCCGTCACCAGCGGGCCGAGCACGTAGAAGGGGGCTTCGGCACATTCCTCCATTTGCTTTTTGACGTTGTAGTCGATCTGATCCATGGGCACGTGGCCGGGGCCTTCGACCATCACCTGCACGTCGTGTTCCCAGGCCTGGCGGGTGAGCTGGCCCAGGGTTTTGAGTTCTGCCAGTTGGGCGGCATCGGTGGCGTCGTGCAGGCAGCCTGGGCGCAGCGAGTCGCCCAGGCTAAAGCTCACGTCGTAGCGCTTGAAGATTTCGATGATGTCGTTGAAGTGGGTGTAGAGCGGGTTTTGTTTGTGGTGGTGCAGCATCCAGCGGGCGAGAATGCCGCCGCCGCGAGAGACAATGCCGGTGATGCGATCGCGCACCAACGGCAAATGCTCAATCAAAATCCCGGCGTGGATGGTCTGGTAGTCGACCCCCTGCTGGGCGTGCTTCTCGATGATGTGCAAAAAGTCGGCGGCGGTGAGGGTTTCAATGTTGCCGTGGACACTCTCTAGTGCCTGGTACACCGGCACGGTGCCGATGGGGATGGTCGAGGCGTTGATAATGGCGGTGCGAATAACATCGAGATCGCCGCCCCCCGTTGACAGATCCATCAGGGTGTCGGCCCCGTATTTCACCGCCAGGTGCAGCTTGGCGACTTCTTCGTGAATGTCTGACGAGTTGGGCGACGCGCCGATGTTGGCGTTGACCTTGCACTTTGAGGCGATGCCAATGGCCATCGGCTCCAGATTCGGGTGGTTTATGTTGGCGGGAATGATCATCCGCCCCCGCGCCACTTCGTCGCGGATTAAATCAGCGGGCAGGTTTTCCCGCTGGGCGACGTGGGCCATCTCTTCGGTGATGGTGCCCTGGCGAGCGTAGTGCATTTGGGACACGTTGGCGTGGCCCTGGCGCTTGGCGATCCATTGAGTTCTCATGGTTTACCTCTGGTGTGGCGCTAGAGGTATTACCTGAATCGGGGCGGGTTTGGATGGGTAGGGCCGAGACTTGTGGAGCGATCGCAGGCAAACCTCAGCAATCTGCTGGCAATTTACCCAAAATTCTGGAAATAACTCCAGAACGCCACTATGTCCGTCGTTTCGGCTGGTTACCGCAAGCAACGCTTTCCTCCGCTGGCATTAACCAGGTCAGGTTCTGAGGGTATGATCTCAGTCCGATCAATCGGACACCCCTAGCTTGCTAGCATCGTACCACTGATATTTAGGGACAGCACGAGTTAGCTACGGTTCCGCGTAGAGCGCGCCGACGCCCTACGGTCAGGACGAAGAGAGCAGACAGAACACCATTAACCTTAAATACGGGTATCAACGTAAGGCGAAACCAAGGGATATTGGGTGCGACGTATCAATAGGCACCCTATGGAGAAGAGATAAAAGGCTCTGCGGCAGCGCCCAGAGCCGGGTATCGTTACCGGTACGAATTCAAATCGGGAACGATG
>JBBSKN010000167.1:0-6857 GCA_038256265.1 Phormidesmidales cyanobacterium | reverse complement strand
GTTGAGAGCTTGTTGTTGTTCCGGTGTCATGGTGGTGACCTAGCGTGCGACTGGTCTTATCCTCACCGATTACCCCCTCATTCACCAATAGTCCATTTCCCTTGAGCATTAATACTCATCGCCAAAGTGACGTGCTCCCATCGCACTCCCCCCAGCCTCCTCTACTTCATCCACCTTTAAAACCTGAGTGGGTAGAGATTCAATGAGCTCAGACTGGGGAGCCAACAGCACAATTACCTGAACATCTGTACCTTCGAGACATTCTGGTGCAACCATCTCGATCTTGCCGCCAGCACCGACTCGAACCGTTTGTTGTAGCGCTTTCAGCATACCCCGCTCCAAAATTGAAAACTATCTTGATACCTATCCTAGGTTTCTGATTGATTGCTGCCCGCCCGATCGCAAAAACTCCCGCACTGCAACCTCGCAATCGGGAAACGCCAGGGGTGCATCTAAAACAATCTTACTCACGCTCGGACTCAGCCCGGCGATCGCAATCAGCTCATCCACCAAAGATTTATCTTCTGAGACGTATCTACGAACCATGGCCTGAATCTTTGCGATCGCCCTCTCTACCAGCCCTAAAGCGGCAAGAAGTCTAGGAGAATCTTAAGTTGAGCCTCCAGATTATAGTGACTCGACAACCTTCATGCGCCCCCCGTCTAAATGGAGAATTTGATCGGCGCGCTGGAGCACCGAAGGTCGATGGGAGACGACGAGGCAGGTGGGGAGATGAGTAGATGGGTGGATGGGTGGATGGGTAGGTGGGTTAAACAACTGCTGCCAGAGGTGCTGCTCGGTCTCCACATCGAGGGCGCTGGAGAGGTCGTCAAACACCATTAGGGCAGGCTGACGCAGCAGCATGCGGGCGGCAGCGGCCCGCTGTTTTTGCCCCCCAGAGAGGCGAAAACCGCGCGTGCCAATCAGGGTTTCTAAACCCTCAGGCATAGCCGCGAGGTCGCGATCAAAGACGGCGGTGGCGATCGCCCGATCAAGCTGTTCTTGACCCACGGCATCCCCTAAACCCAGCAGCAAATTATCCCGCAGCGAGGCGCTAAAGAGCTGGGGAATTTGCGGCGTATAGGCAGCCCGAGGCGGCACCAAAAAATTCGCCGGATCGGCAATGGGCTGACCATTCCAGTACAGCGCCCCCGCTTGCTGGGGCAACAGCCCCAGCAGGACTCGCAGCAGGGTGGTCTTACCCGACCCCACCTGGCCCGTAATCACCGTCAGGCTGCCCTGGGGGAGGCTAAAGCTAATGTCGCTGATGCCCCCACCGCCTGGGTAGCGATAGGTCAACCCCTCAACCCGTAGTTCGTAGAAGGGGTCGGGAGCCATTATCGTCACCATCGACGGCAGCGCCGGGTCGGGGCCAAAGATAGGTTTGAGGTGAAGGGGGTGGGAGTGGGTGAGGGGGTGATTGGTGTAGGGTATCAGGTTTCGGGTTTCGGGTTTCGGGCACCTGACATCTAACACCTGACACCTGACACCCTCTTCTGCACCTAACCCCCTCTTCTGCACCTGACACCCTACACCCACTCCAACAATTCCCCCCATGCGCTCAAAGGAGACTTCGCTCTGCTTGGTGACGGCAATAAAGCCGCCGAGGAAGGCGAGGAAGTAGGTGACAAAAGACAGGTAATAGACGAACAGGGCAAAGTCGCCTACGGTGAGGTCGCCCTGGGCTCCGAGGCTTTGGGAGGCGACCAGCAAAATTAGCCCGGTGCCGAGGCTGACAATGTTTTCAAAGCCAGAATTGAGGATGGCGCTGAACACTTGGTCGCGCACCATCAGGTCGCGGCGGCGATCGCACCGTTCCCGCAGTTCTTCCAGCATTTGAGCTTCGGCCCCGGCTACCTTGACCGCCTGCACGGCGGTAAACAGTTCGCCAATCAGCCCGGTGACCCGCTGGGTGGCCTGGCGGCTGTCGCGGCGGTAGCGTTTGAGGCGGTGGTCGGCCTGGTGGGCCAAGAGGGCGATCGCACAGAGCGGCAAAAACACCAGCAGCGTCATCGTCGGGTTAACGCTGATCAGCAGCGCCACCGAGCCCACCGCAAACACCCCGGCGGCAAAGATCTCGTTGGTGCCCACCACTACATCTTCAATCTGGGCCGCATCGTCGCGAAAGTAGCTGAGAATTTCACCGGGGGAGGCATTTTGGCCGTTGGCTCCGCCCGTGGCGAGTTCGGCCCCAGGACGCTTGAGCAGTTCATGCAGCAGGTTGTGTCGCACCAGGCCGCTGATCAAAAAGCGGTGCTGAGTCTTGGTGATGCGCCCCACAAAAATCGCCACCACCCGCGCCAGCCCCACGGCCAGCAGCAGCCCAATCCACACCCAAGGCGACGCGCTAAAGCGTGATTCCCCAGTCAGGGTGTCAAAAAAATCGCGAATCAGCAGCCCCGGTACCGCCGGTAGCCCAAGGATGAACAGCCATAGCAGGGTGTCGACCCAGTAGAGCCGCTGGGCGTAGCGAATGAGTTGCCAAAGGAGTTGGGTGATGGGGGGCATGGGGGTAGGCGGGGGAATAGGGAGTAGGTGGATGGGTGGATGAGGAGGGGGTGGATGAGAATTACTTGTGAGGGAGATCGTGACGCTTCCAACTGGACAATCCAAAAACTCATTCACCTATCTACCCATCTACCCTCCCACTCCCCCACTCCCCCCAGGAGCCCCTGCCGGATTTTTTTGGCTGCTTAACGGAGTTTCTGCGGAGGGTTGTGCTGGGTGATCAGATCTGGCCAAAATGAGGCTTGAGTCTGCTCTGGCGCTATGATTTGGCGTAGCAGACCGCAGGGCGGCTTTTACCAGTGACTGATATAGAGTTGATGCAACAGTCGAGTGGGTCGCGGGCTGCGGGCGCGATCGCCCTTGAGGGCCGGTCGTTGATGACCATCGCTGATCTCCTGACTACAACCCTCAACGCCTCCCAGATCAAGCCCCCGATTAAGCCCCCGATTAAGGTTGAGGTGTCGCGGCGCGATCGCACCCTCTACGTTTTTATCACCGCCCCTGAGGTGATTGCCCAGAGCCATGTGCCCACTGTTTGCGCCGTCGTCACGGCCCTGGGGCTGGCCGACATCACCCATCTCAAGGTGCTCGACGGCACCGAAAAACGCCTGCTCAACCGCTGGCAGCACGACTTTAACCTAGAGCCGGCGGCGGTGCCCCCCCAGACTGAACTCGCCGCCAGTAGTCAGCCGCCCGAGGTCGCCCAGGTCGGCACTCAGCGACCTGCCGAGGTGGTCACGCCTCGCCTGCAAAGCTCGTCGGGGGGCGATCGCGCTTTTGCCCCAGGCCGTCGCTGGCGTTGGGGCCTGCTGACTGCCGCTGCCGCCCTGGGGTTTGGGTTGACCGCCGCCGTCACCCAGTGGCGCTATAGCCAGCCGCCAGCCCCCCCGCTGTCAGAGGCCCTGTCGAACCTCACCGATAGCGCCCCGCCTGGGGTGACTCCCCTAGAGCCACTGCTGACCACCGGTGCAGTGGCCCAGGCCCCGCCAGATCTGGCTGTCCCCGTGACGCTCACGATCAAAGCCGTGGGCGACATCATTCCCGGCACCGACTATGGGGGCTACCGCCTGCCCAGCGATTGGCAGTACCTGTTTCGCGGCATTCAATACCACTTGGGCGAGGCCGACCTTACCTTTGGCAACTTTGAGAGCACCCTAACTGACTACCCCAACAGCGCCAAAGACACCAGCCGGGGCAATACCTTTGCCTTTCGCACCCCGCCCTGGTACGCCAGCGTGCTCAAAGAGGCCGGGTTTGACGTGCTCAGCGTGGCCAATAACCACTCCTTTGATTTCTTTGAGCAGGGGTTTAACGACACCATCGCCCACATCGAAGCGGCGGGCATGCAGGCCGTGGGTCGCAAAGACGAGATTTTGTACGTCGAGGCCCAGGGGCTGACGGTGGCCTTCATCGGGTTTAGCACCTACAGCTATCACAACCAAGTGCAAGATTTGGAGGGGGCGATCGCCCTGGTGCAAACCGCCAAAGCCCAGGCCGACATCGTTGTTATCTCCTTTCACGCGGGCAAAGAGGGCACCGACGCCACCGCCACCCGCGACCAAACCGAGTATTTTTTCTCTGAAGACCGGGGCAATGTGGTGCAGTTTTCTCGCACGGTGATCGACCACGGGGCCGACCTGGTGCTGGGCCACGGCCCCCACGTGCCCCGCGCCCTAGAGCTTTACAACGGCAAGCTGATCGCCTACTCGTTGGGTAACTTTGTCGGCTACCGCAGTCTGTCTACGGTTGGCCCCCTGGGCACCGCGCTCATTTTGCAGACTGACCTCGATGCCCAGGGCAATTTTGTCGGCGGGCGGATTATTCCCGTGGCCCTTGATCGCAATGGGGTGCCCTACCTCGATGACCACTTCGGCGGCGTAACGCTAGTGCGCCAGTTTACCCAGCGCGACTTCCCCAATACGCCCCTAGCGATTGACGAGCTGGGCTACATCTGGCCTCGATGAGATTGCCGCGACTGGCTGATACCAAAATCCCTTTACAATTGGGCATAGCGATCGCAGTTAGAGGAAAGCCATTGGTTATGCGTGTCGGTTTGCTGGGGCTGGGAACGGTGGGGGCCGGAACGGCCAAGATTTTGCTCGACCCGGCCCATCGCCACCCCCTGGTGGGTCAGATCGAGCTGGCAAAGGTGGGGGTGCGCAGTCTCGAGAAGCCGCGCTCGGTGGAGATTGGGGGCGATCGCCTCACCACCGACCTGGAGAGCATTGTCAGCGACCCCACTATTGATGTGGTGGTGGAGGTAATGGGGGGGCTAGAACCGGCGCGATCGCTGATTCTCAAGGCGATCACCAACGGCAAGCATGTGGTCACGGCCAACAAAGCGGTGATCGCCCGCTACGGCGACGAGATTTTTACCGCCGCCAACGAGGCCGGGGTCTACGTGCTGCTGGAGGCGGCGGTGGGGGGCGGCATTCCGGTGATTCAGCCCCTGAAGCAGGCGCTAGGGGTGAACCGCATTCACGCGGTGACGGGGATCATCAACGGCACCACCAACTACATTCTCACCCGCATGCAGCGGGAGGGGGGTGACTTTGAGCCGATTTTGGCCGATGCCCAGCGCCTGGGCTACGCCGAGGCCGACCCCAGCGCCGATGTGGATGGGCTAGATGCGGCCGACAAGATTGCGATTTTGGCGTCGCTGGCCTTTGGGGGCCGCATCAAGCTGTCGGAGGTTTACAGCGAGGGCATTCGCAATGTCACCGCCGCCGATATTGCCTACGCCGAGCGGCTGGGGTTTGTGATCAAGCTGCTGGCGATCGCCCGCCGCGACGGTGAGTTTGACGAGACGTCAGATCAGGCGCTGGATCAATTGCAGCTGCGGGTACACCCGACCCTGGTGCCCATCGCCCATCCCCTGGCTTCGGTGAACGATGTTTACAATGCGATTTTGATCGAGGGTGACCCGATTGGCCAGGTGATGTTCTTTGGGCCGGGGGCCGGGGAAGGGCCGACAGCCAGCGCCGTGGTCTCTGACCTGCTGAATTTGGCGGCGAACCTGCGGGCGGGGACGACGCCAGAAACTACTAATCCACTATTGGCCTGTAGCCACCAGCACTACTGCAAGGTCAGCCCCATGGCCGATATTGTCAGTCGCTTCTACGTGCGGCTGCTAGCGGAAGATGCACCGGGGGTGATTGGCAAGCTGGGCACCTGCTTTGGCCGCCACCAGGTCAGCCTGGAGTCAATGGTGCAGATTGGCCAGCACGAGACGCGGGCAGAGATTGTGATTGTGAGCCACGAGGTGACAGAGGCGAATTTTCAGGCGGCGCTGGATGAGCTGCGGGAGTATGCGGAAATTCACAGCGTGGCTAGCGTGCTGCGGGTGCTGTAGTTCTAGAGGACATCTATGGCCAGTATTCAATCGGCGCGGCATCCTCTACAGCGGCTGTTGCGCTACGGGCAAAACTACCGACCGCAGATTTGGGGAGCGGCGACTAACTCCATTCTCAACACCATCTTTGACTTGGCCCCGCCCTACCTGATCGGCATCGCCATCGACGTGGTGACCAACAACGAAAACTCGCTGATTGCGCGGGTGGGGATCGTCAGCATCCCTGGGCAACTGGCCGTTCTGTCGGGGCTGACGTTTTTGATCTGGAGTCTGGAGTCGCTGACCCAGTACTTCTACGCGTGGCTGTGGCGCAACCTGGCCCAAAACCTGCAACACGACCTGCGCCTTGACACCTATAGCCACCTGCAAGCGCAAGATCTCAGCTACTTTGAAGACAGCAGCACCGGCGACCTGCTGTCAATTCTCAACGACGACATCAACCAGCTAGAGCGGTTTTTGAATACGGGGGTGCACAACCTGCTGCGGTTTTTTACCACAGTGCTGTGGGTAGGGGCCACGTTCTTGATCTTGGCTCCGGGGGTGTCGTGGTTTGCCATGCTGCCGATTCCCTTTGTGCTGGCCGGGTCGATCACCTTTCAGCGGCGGCTGGCCCCCCGCTACGCCGAGGTGCGCGACAAGGCGGGGTTGATCAGCGGGCGGCTGTCTAACAACCTGTCGGGCATTGCCACGATTAAGAGCTTTACGGCGGAGGGCTATGAGCGCGATCGCGTCGCCTACGACAGCGATGCCTACCGCCGCAGCAACCGCCGCGCGATCGCCCTCAGCGCCGCCTTTATTCCGTTGATTCGGATTGTGATTTTGGTGGGCTTTACCGCCATGCTGTATCTGGGTGGTCTGGCGGTGGCCGACGGCACCCTGACGGCGGGCACCTACGGCTTTATGGTGTTTATCGTGCAGCGGCTGCTGTGGCCCTTTACCCAGCTGAGCGAAATCATGGACGAGTACCAGCGGGCGATGGCCTCGGTGCGCCGGGTGC
>JBBSKN010000166.1:0-7042 GCA_038256265.1 Phormidesmidales cyanobacterium | reverse complement strand
GGCCGATCATCAGGGGCAATAAAAGGAGCCAGGGGCTTATTTTGCAGCTCGGCCTGGGGCACCTTGAGCAGCGTCGCCATGGCCTCGTTAGCCGACTGAATCAGCCCCTGGCGATCGAGCACCAGATAGCCATCGGGGGCCAGGTTAAACAAATCTTGGTAGCGCTGCCGCTCCTGTTGCAGCGTCAGATGCATGTCTAGCAGCGCTTGATTTTGGTGCTGTAGCTCTTCCTGGGCGGTGCCCAGCTCTTCTAGTACGCCGTACAGCTCGCCAAAGGCATCGTCGACGATCTCAGGGGGCTGCGACCATGTCTCTGTCGCCCGCTGGCGCAGGTGAGTTACCCGTTGGTATACCGCTTCAATTTGCGGAGATAAATCCATGATGCACTCGATTCTGTGAAAGGGTTTTGGGTGTCGTATTCATTCGTGCTATGACTTCAATCAAACGATGTTGCGGTAAGGAGGTCTTCAGGAAAGAAGATCCCCCCAGGTAGGGGCGCAGAGCCTGGGTCCTTAGGAGGCTCATGCCTCAACTGAGCGGCCGATGGCGGGTGCTGCCATGGCAGGGGCTGCGATCGCCGGCAAAAACACCTGAAACTGAGTGCCCACCCCCACCTGGCTCTCTACCCGCATAAAACCACCGTGGTTTTGCACAATCCGAAAAGCAGTGGCCAGCCCCAAGCCGGTGCCCATTCCCGCTGCTTTAGTGGTGAAAAAGGGGTCAAAAATGCGCTCCATGATGTCGGGGGCCATGCCGCAGCCGGTGTCGGCCACGGTAGCCACGCCGAAGCGGCCTGGCTGGGCAGCGGGGGGCAGCTGGGGATCGCCCTGGTCAAGCTGGCGAGTCTTAGCCGCCACCGACAGAGTGCCGCCTGCGGTCATGGCATGGCAGGCATTGAGGCAGAGATTCATTAACACCTGGTGCACCGGCGTCGCCTCGGCCTCAACCCAGGCCAGGTCGTTATCATCTAGCCCCAGCTGTACAGAAATTGTCTGGGGCACTGTGCTTCGAATAATAGTGACCACCTCCCCCAGGGCGTGACCTAGGGCCAGGGGAACACGCGTGCCCTCCGTGCCCCTCACAAACATCAGCAGTTGATCAATCAGATCAGTGCTGCGCCGGGCGCTAGATTTCATCATCTTCACCAAGGGGTAGGCCGACTCAGCCAGGTCATACTTGGGCAGCAGCAACAAGTCGGTAGCGGTGACCAGCGGGCCAATGGCATTTCTCAGATCGTGGGCTAGCCCACTGGCTAGGGTGCCCAGGCTGTCTAGCCGCTGGCTGCGCTCTAGGTGAGCGTGGGCTTCGGTCAGCTCGGCGGTGCGGGCCTCAATCTGCTGTTCTAGATCGGTTTGGGCGGTGTTAAGTGCTTGCACCATTTGTTTTTGCCGGCCAATGTCGCGCAGCGACCACAAAATAGCTGTCCTTTGCCCCCGAGTGCCCTTAATCGTGGCGGTGGCAATGGCGACGGCCCTAGAGGATGCCTGCCGTTGGGTAATCATCATTTCCCAGTCGTGCATGGCTTCGGGGTTGGCCAGCCGGGTTTGAAATTGGGGGCGGTCAGCAGGCTCGACAAACACAATCAGTGGTTTATTGACCAGGTTGACCAGGGGCACCGCAAGTAGAGCCGCTGCCGCTAAGTTGGCCTGGTGAATCTTGCCCTGGCAGTCGGTGACTAGGTAGCCGTCGGGGGCCAGCTCAAACAACGTGCGATAGCGCTGACGCTCAAGGTCAAGCTGCTGCTGGGTGTCGAGCAAGCGCTGGTTTTGCGCTTGCAGGTCTGAGTCGGTCGCTTGCAGCTCTTCTAAAACAAAATATAGCTCTCGCAGGGCTTCGTCGAGCAGAGCTGGCTCTACGGGCGAGGTGGTGGCCTGCTGGCGCAGCAGCAGGGCGCGTTGATAAACAGCTTCGATTTGTTGAGAGATGCCCATATGGATTAGACCTCCTGAGCAAGACCGGCCGTCGCCGGAAAAAATTAGTCGAAATTGATCATGGCCCGCCTTCAATCACAGATCTACTTCGATCATGACCGTGATTTAGGAAATAGCTCAAACCAGGGCAAAAGTTATTGAGCGGTAGCCCAGGCTGTTAGTCCAACAGTAGATAATTAACCAACTAGATACTAGCCCGGTTCAGGGGCGGAAATCCCTTGATCAAAGCTGTTCATTCAGGATGGTGACAAGATCATTTATCACTTTGGCCTAGGCTCTCGTCGGGGCGATCGCTCACATCCAAAATGGTCAACAAAATCAGCGGACTGCCCGTGGCGGTAGAGATCTGGCGAGCGTTGAGGCGCATGGTTTTGGGGCCAATCTGGTCAAAGGTGTGCTCAACCCGAAAGTTTTCGACCTGGGTGTTGCGGGGCAGCAGGTCTTGCAAGAGCGATCGCAGCTCAGCAATATTCCACTGGCCGTTGCCCAGATCAAAAATCAGGCAGCCCTCGGTGTCTTGGGGCAACACCTGAAAGGTGGTGTAAAACTGGCCGTTGGCACTCACCACCCGCAGGTCGGCGTCGAGCACCAGCAGCGAGTCTGACACCATTTCGACAATCGCTTCGGCGTAGTCGCGGGCCTGGCGCAGCTGCTCGGTGCTGCGCTTGAGCACATCGACATCTACCAGCACCAGCACCGCCCCATCAATGCGGTCGTCGAGGGTGCGGTAGGGGCGAATGCGCAGATCGTACCAGCAGCCATCTTGGTCTTGCACCTCTTGGCTGTGCTGGTTGAGGGTGCTGATCACCGCTACGATCTGCGACTCTAGGTCGCTCATGATCAGCCGGTGGTTAATGTCGCTAAGGGGGCGGCCAATATCGGTGGGGATCAGGTTAAACAACGCCGCCGCCGTCGGGGTAAAGCGGCGAATGCTGAGATCGCCCTGCAGCATGAGAATGGGAATGTTAATGCTGCCCAGCAGGTTTTGAAAGTCGTTGCTGATGCGGGTGGTGTCGGCATTGCGGCTATATAGCTCGTCGTTGATGGTGCTGAGTTCTTCGTTGGTGGCCTGAATTTCTTCCTTGGCGGTTTGCAGTTCTTCGTTGGTGCTTTGTAGCTCCTCATTGCTAGAGAGAATTTCTTCGTTGGCGGCCCGCAGGTTTTGGTTGGTGGCCTCCTGCTCTTCAATGATCGATTGCAGGTGCGACTTGGTGGTTTCTAGCTCTTGCTGTAGGCGGAGCACATCTTGGTGATCGGGGGCGGGGGTATCGGGGGTCAAAGTCGGGGCAGCTCCCTTAGCTTCGCCCTGAGCGTCACCGTCGCGATCGCCAGATCCAGTCGCAAACAGTACCAAAAAGCAGGTCTCACCCTCGGCAGCGGGCTGAAAGGGCAGCACATCAATGGCCACCGGGCACAGGCGATCGCCCTCCCGCAGCGACCCAGTTTTGTGAACGGGCTGGCTCAGCTGCTTAGCCTGGTAGAGGGCGGTGCGCAGGTCTAGGCGCAGCGAGTCTTTGGCCATGGTCAGCAGGTTGAGACTGGCCCGCCCAGGGGCTGGCTCTAGGTAGGCGCTGGTTTGGCCGCGAAACTGCAAAATATCGAGCTGGCCGTTGACCACCACCCCCACCGGGCTGTAGTGGCTCAGCACTACCTGGTCGGCGGCGCTGTAGAGATCTGGGGTGGGGCGCGGCTCTTGGTAGTCGGGGGGGGGCGCAGTCGCCTGGCGATCGGGGCTACTTTCCCCCAGATCTAAATTTAGCCGCCGGGCAGACGACTGCTTGGCGTAGATCTTGTGCTGGAGATCGAGCATGGCAAACAGGTCAGTAAACTCGCCCACGGTTTCAGACGAGCCCAGCATTAAAAAGCCCCCCGGCTTGAGGCCGTAGTGAAACATGGGCAGCACTTTCTTTTGCAGGGCACTGCCAAAGTAAATCAGCACGTTGCGGCAGCTGATCAGGTCGAGTCGCGAAAAGGGCGGGTCACCAGTTAAATTTTGGCGGGCAAAAAGGCACAGCTCTCGCACCAGCTTGTTAATTTGGTAGCCCCCTTCCACCGGCACAAAAAAGCGCTGCAGCCGATCTGCCGACACGTCTGCCACTTTGGCGGGCAGATATATGCCCTGGCGGGCGATTTTGATCGACTGTTCGCTGACATCGGTGGCAAAGATTTGAATCGATGGATGCTGGGGCTGGTGGGCCAAAAATTCCAGCAGGCAAATCGCTATGGAGTAGGCTTCTTCACCCGTTGAGCAGCCCGCCACCCAAATGCGCAGCGGCAGGTCACGCTGGCCCTCGGGGGTCAGTTTTTGACTGTCGCGCAACAGCGCCGGAAACACCTCTTTCTTGAGACGGTCAAAGGCCCCGGCATCGCGAAAGAAGCTGGTGACGTTGATCAAAATTTCCTGGTACAGCGCCTGCACCTCCGCCGGGGTCTCCTGCAAATACTGCCGGTAGCGATCGATCTGCTCAATGTGGTGCAACGCCATGCGCCGCAGAATGCGACGTTTGATGGTGGTGAGCTTGTACTGGCTAAAGTCGACTCGGCTAGAGGCCCTCAGCAGGACAAAAATAGCCGCCAGGGTCTCGGTCTCGCTCACCACTGCGGTGGTTTCTGGTGCGGCGGTTTCTGGCAGCTCAGCCACCGGGCGACTGACGTAGGGGTGGCGGCTGAGCCTGGTCAGGGTAGCGGCAATTTTGGCGGGGGGCTGCACAAAGTCAACCTGCCCGGTGGCAATGGCCATGTGGGGCATGCTGCTGATCTGGGCTGAGTCCTCAGACTGGGCAAAGGTAATGCCCCCCGCCGCCTTGATCGCCTCTAGCCCCAGGGTGCCGTCTGAGTCGCCCCCCGACAGCACCACCCCAATGGCGTTGTGGCCGCGATCGCGGGCCAGCGACTCAAAAAACGTATCAATCGGTTTGTGCGGTCGCTGACTAGCATCTCTGGGCCGCAGCCGCAGCTGCCCCCCCTGCAACGTCAGAACCGTGTTGGGCGGAATCACATAGACCTGGTTAGGGGCCACCGCCATGCCATCGGTTGCCGTCTCTACCGACATTGAGGTAGCCCGGCCCAAAATATCGCTCAGCATGCTGTTATGGTTGGGGTCGAGGTGCTGCACCAGCACCACCGCCATGCCCGTATCCGCAGGCAGATTGCCCAGCAGCTGGGTAAAGGCCTCTAGCCCCCCCGCCGACGCCCCAATGCCCACCACCGTAAAGCCGGTCTCAGGGGCGTTGGCAGCATCATTGAGGGGCGTTGACTCGACGACATCTTCGGGGGGCATGGGTGGCATACAGCAATGACCTGGGTATAGACCAGCATATCTAAACTACTGTCCCAACTGGAAAAAAAAGGAGGACTTTGGGCGGTTGCCAGCCAGCCGCCGCTTAAGTCTCAGCCCATATTGTTTACCCATATTGTTTAACTATGCCCTCAGGCAGAACTTCGGGCAGAACTCCACTTCGCGTAGGTTGGGTGAAACGAAGTGAAACCCAACAGCAGTAAACTTTGTTGGGTTCCGCTAGCGCTTCACCCAACCTACAAATTGAGGCTTGACAGACCACTAAATGCCCAGCCGCTGGTAGACCTGATCGAGGTGGCGCAGGTGGCGATCGGGGCTAAAGCAGTGGTCAATCTCTGCGGCGGATAGGTTGGCCTGCACCCGATCATCGGCCTCGATCAGCGCCCTAAAGTTGCCGTCGTCGGTGTTCCAGGCCTGGTGGGCGCACCCCTGCACGATCGCATAGGCCTCTTCCCGCCCCAGCCCCTTATCCACCAGGGCCAGCATCACCCCCTGGCTAAACACCACGCCGCCGTAGACATTCATATTGCGGGCCATGTTTTGGGGGTAGACCAGCAGGTGCTTGATCAGCTCCGTGGTTTCCACCAGCATAAAGTGGGTGAGAATGCAGCTGTCAGGAAACGCCACCCGCTCCACCGAGCTGTGGGAAATATCGCGCTCGTGCCACAGGGCCACGTTCTCCAGCGCCGCCATGGCGTTGCCCCGCAGCAGTCTGGCCATGCCGGTCAGCCGCTCTGAGCGAATCGGGTTGCGCTTGTGGGGCATCGCCGACGAGCCCTTTTGTTTTTTAGAGAAAAACTCCTCCACTTCCAGCACGTCGGTGCGCTGGAGGTTGCGAATCTCGACCGCGAACCGCTCCATGCTGGCCCCCAGCAGCGCCAGGGCATTCATAAAGTCGGCGTGGATATCGCGGGAGATCACCTGGGTGGAGGCGGTGTCGGGGCGCAGGCCCAGGTTTTGGCAGGCCAGGGCTTCGATCTTGGGGTCAATGTTGGCGTAGGTGCCCACCGCCCCCGAGATTTTGCCCACGGCGATCGTATCTTGCAAATGGGTCAGCCGCTCGCGGTGGCGCAGCATCTCCGCCAGCCAGCCAGCCAGCTTAAAGCCAAAGGTAATCGGCTCGGCGTGAATGCCGTGCGATCGGCCAATCATCACCGTGTCGCGGTGCTCTTGGGCGCGGTAGCGAATTGCCTGAATCAGGCTCTCCACATGGGTCATGATCACCTGGAGGCTATCCACCAGCTGGAGCGACAGCGCCGTGTCGAGCATGTCAGAGCTGGTCATGCCGAGGTGAATGTAGCGCCCCGCATCGCCCACGTACTCATTGACGTTGGTGAGAAAGGCAATCACATCGTGGCGCACCTCCGCCTCGATCTCAAGAATGCGCTTGGGGTCAAATTTCGCTTTGGCCTTGATCTCGTCTACCGCATCCTGCGGGATATACCCCAGCTCTGCCTGGGCCTCGCACACGGCAATTTCAACCCGCAGCCAGGTCTTAAACTTGTAGTCGTCGGTCCACAGGTCGCCCATTTCGGGCAGAGTATAGCGTTCAATCAAGGCTCTGGTCTGAATACAACCGTTCTATTCTACCAAGCTCCGTCGCAGTGCTCCGCCCATAGCCGAAGGCTTGAGGGGTGGTGAAGCGGCAGGCAACCGAAGGGAGCGATTCACTTAGCCTAAGAAATCATGTTGTGATTCTTAGATTATAATGCTGTCATGCTAACCATGACGTGGGAATACAAGCTAAAGCCAACTGCTGAGCAGGTTTCAGAGATTGAGCACATCCTGGATGTGTGTCGTAATGTCTGGAATT
>JBBSKN010000165.1:0-7065 GCA_038256265.1 Phormidesmidales cyanobacterium | reverse complement strand
GTGCTGGTGGGCATCGACTGGGTGGGCAAGCAATACTTTAAGCGCAACGGCGATCGCGAGGGCAACCAGTTTTTGTTTGTGCTGGCGGCGGTGTTTTTGGCGGCGCTGGGGTCGCAGCTGATCAACGTTGACAAAATTGTCGGGGCGTTTTTGGCGGGGCTGGCGGTCAACGACGTGGTGGGCCACGGCCCGGTCAAAGAAAAAGTAGAGTTTGTCGGCGGAGTGCTGTTCATTCCGTTTTTCTTTGTGTGCATGGGCCTGCTGCTCGACCTGCAAGTGTTTATGGAGTCAATGACCACTAACCTGGCCTTTACCCTGGCCCTCACCGCCACCCTAATCGCCAGCAAATTTGTGGCCGCCCTAATCACCAAACCCTTCTTTGGCTACCGCTGGGCGCAAATTTTGACCATGTGGTCGCTGTCAATGCCCCAGGTGGCCGCCACCCTGGCTGCGGCCCTGGTGGGTCTCCAGCAGGGAATTATCTCAGAGCTAGAGTTCAACGCTGTGATTGTGATGATGCTGGTCACCTCGGTGACTGGGCCGCTGCTCACTGCCCGCTTTGCTGGGCGGCTGGTGGAGCCTAAGCTAGTGCGCGCCGAGGCAGACTCGCTGTGGTTTGACTATGGGTCTGCCCCCGAAAGCCGCGCCGATTTGACCATCACCGGCCCGTTTACGGTGGTGGTGCCAATCTATAACCCCATCACCCAGCGCTACTTGATCGAAATGGCGGCGCTGCTGGCTACCCACGAAGGGGGCTACGTGATCCCCGTCACCGTGGCCCGTGCCCACGTGCACATGGATGACCCCAATCTGGTCGATGCCCTAGATCAGAGCCGCAAGCTGTTGCAAAAGGCCGAGAGCCTCAGCCAAGAATTTAACGCCCAGGCCTACTCGGTGCTGCGCATCGACGACGACGTGTCAGAGGGCATTACCCGCGCCGCCCGCGAGCAAAACGCCAGCCTGATTTTGCTGGGCTGGAGCCGCCAGGGGTTTCGGGCCAAGCTGTTTGGCACCCTGGTAGACGAGGTGTTTTGGTCGAGCCACTGCCCGGTGGCGGTGGCCCGGCTGCTGAGCGAGCCCATCGACATTCACCGGATCTTGGTGCCGATGAAAAATGTCACCCCTCAGGCGGCGCGCACGGTGCGGTTTGCCCAAATCTTTGCCGACACCCACAATGCCTCGGTGACGCTGCTGCACGTGTGCGATCGCCACACCCCCGATGGCCAGGTCAAAGCCCTAGAAGATGCCCTAGCCAAGCTGATGGCCACCGGCCCCCAAATCAGCTGGAATTTGCAGACCCTAGAGAACGACAACCCCGCCGAGGTGATTCTCGAAACCGCCCGCAACTATGACCTGATCGTGCTGCGATCCATGCGGCGGCGCACCGCCGGGGGCCTGTCTGTCAGCGATGTCACCCACCAGGTGATCGACGAAGCCACCTGTTCTCTAGTGCTGTTTGGCGAACCCCATACTTAACAACACAAAGCCCGCGTATACCCAGGGTATACGCGGGCTTTGTACAGTTTTTGAGACAAGTTAGAGAGTCGACTTAGCTTTATCTGAGCGCTGAAACACGTCTTCTAAGGAAGCGCGCTTGCCGTTGGTTTGATTGGTGCGCAGCCCGTTGAACACGTTGGCCAGCAGCGCATCGATCGAGAACCGACCGCCGCCATTGATCACAAAGAACAAGAAAGTGGCCGCGTAGATGGCCGACAACTCTAGGTAGGGAATGCTGAAGCCCGCGACCTTGATGTGGTGGTACATGGCCACCGTCATGGTGAAAAACAGACCCATCGCCGCCGGGCGAGTGAACAGGCCCAGAGCCACTAGGGGAGCGCCGATTAGCTCGGTGTAGGCGGCCATGTAGCTGAGGGTAATGGGAAAGGGTAGCCCCAGGTAGGCGACGTAGGCCTGGGCAAAGCTTTCAATGTTGGCTAGTTTGTCAAGACCGTTATGAACCATAACGACCCCGGCCACAACTCTCAGAATTGCCCAAGAAATCTGAAAGGCGGTATTGGTGGACTGGTTGGGCTGTAGCGCAAGGCCGCCCAGGGATAGAAGGCGTTGTTGAACAACCATGAGGGTTAAGAAAAATTAACATCGTTATTAATTATCCTAACGAAGTTTTAAGGGAAGTAAAGGTCTGCTTATGCAAATTTGCTCTTTTCGCTAAATAATGCAGCGCTGGACATAACCCCTCTCGGTGGCACCCCTGGGGCCAGCCGAAGGCTGAGAGTCAGTGTTAACTTTTTTGTCTAGATGTCGCCTTCGCTGGTGATAGGGCGTAACGGAACTTGATAATTAAGGCAGAAACACAGAGTCATCAAGGACAGACCTATGGGTTTAATCAAGTCTATTTTTGGCGCGATCTTTGGATTGATTGGCGGCATCTTCAAAACCATTGGCGGTCTAGTGGGCCTGGGCAAAAAGTCTGAATTTTTCATGGAGCTAGCTGAATCTGTCAGCGATCTAGCTGAATCTGTCAGTGATAGTGAGTCCGCTGAGCCCGCCAAGGCTGAGCCCGCCAAGGCTAAGGCCGAGCTTGCCCCTGCTAAGGCATCTACCAAGGCTCCGGCGCAGACCAAAGCCCCGGCGAAGGCAGCCCCGGCCCCCGCGCCCGTAGCTGCTGCCCCAGCTGGGCCTGTGCCCACAGGCTTTGCCAGCAAATATTTGACCAGCGTAGGCACGGCTATGCCCCGCCGCCGCCGCCCTGGCCCCAGCCTGTCTCCCTTTTTGGACATGGCTAAGCAAGTCAAAGTTCGATAGGTCAGGCCTCGTGTCAAGCCAATGAGATCTAGGGTTTAAGGGCTTGGGGTTTAAGCACCCTGGGCTCTTTTCTCTTGAGTGAGAAATCGCATGCTGCTGTAGAGATGAAACGCGCCATCCCAAGGAGAGGGCAGGGTGCGCCCCAGGTCTACGTAGCTGCTAAAGGGAGGCAGCAGCTCCAGCAGGTCGAGGGCGCTCTCGCCAAAGCCGGTGAAGTCGACCCTGGGCGCTGGGGTAATGCAGTCTTCGAAATAGCGCTTCATGGCCTTCCAGGCGATGGTGGCAATTAGCGGCGAGGGGAACGCGTCGGCGGGCGGCAGGGGGATGGCGTCGCGGTATCGATAGGTGCGATCGCAGAACCGCAAAATACAGCCCCGCCCGTGCAAATGCCAGTCGATGATCTCGCCGTAGTCTTGGGTTGAGTCTTTGCGCTTGAGCCGGCCTCGGGCATCGAGGTCAACCACCGACTCGTAGATCGGCAGCTGCCCCACCACCCACTGGGTGATGTCGCCCCAGGCCAGCTGAATGGTGCCCTTTTGCCCGGCGCTGTTGTGACAGATCAGGGTCACCTGGGGGTCTACCGCCTGAATGGCCTGCACCCGAAAGGTGGGCAAGGCCTTAATCTGCTCCGCCTTGACCCATTGGGCCGGGGCACCCGCAGCCCGCAGCTGCTCGCAGAGATATTGCAGCTCCCCGGCTGGCCCGGTTCTCAGCAGCCGCCAGGTTTTGCTGGGCAGGCGGGTGCGGGCAGTGTAGGCGTCGATCTGCATGACGCGGGCTAGGGCCTGGGCGGCGGCTTCTCTGCGATCGCCCGTCACCGGCTCTAAAATCAGTACCGCCGCCGCCTCGGCCCCCGGCTGCTGCTTGGCGGCGCTGAGGTTGTGCTCTCGCTGCTGGGCTAGCTGGTCGCGCACCCGCTGCACGCCTTCTCTCGCCTGGCTGAGCACCTTGGTGTTAGCGGTGCTTTGTAATAGACGGGTATAGGTGACCTGGGCCTTCTCTAGCTCGGTTTTGGCCTCCCAATACTGCCCCATGGCCAGCTTCAGCCACGGGTCTTGAGGATTTTTTTGCTGCCATTGTTTGATGAGCTGAGCCGCCTGGGTGAGCTGCTGGGCCCCCAGGGCGGCTGAAACAAGGTCATACATGGGCCGAGTGAGAAAGCTTTGCGTGGTAAGACTTTAACACTTGCCCTAAGCTCAGAAGGCTATCCCTGGGATAGCCTTCTGAGCTTAGGGCATCAGATCATCTAGCCGCAGCTGTAGGTCGGGGAATAGGTGGGATGCGATCGCCTCCCCTAGCCGATAAACCCGCTTTTCATAATCTGGCCCTGTGAGTTGGCACACCGTCAGGCTGGGCTGCTTAGGTCTGCCGATAAACTCCACCCCGCCTAGCCCCCGAAAATCCACAATCCAGTACTCGGCAATGCCGAGCAGGGCATACTCCTCTACTTTGCGGGCATAGTCATCTTGCCAGTTGGTGCTTACTACCTCCACCACCATGACAATGGGCCTGCCCGAGGTCACGATTGGCTCTCGCTGCCACAGGGGTTCTGCCGCTAGCGCTGGTTCATCGAGAATGATCACGTCGGGGCGCAGAGCGGTGGCCTGGTGGGCGGGAGGCTGAATCAAACAGTTCTTAGGAATTGTCCATCGCTCCCCGCGCCGCAGAATTTCGGCAAACAGGTAGCCCGCTACTTTACCCGCGACCGATTCATGGGGGCCAGTGGGTTCCAAATCGCGCAGCTCTCCGTCGATCAGTTCGTAGCGAGGGTCATCGCCATAGCGGACTAGAAAATCTTCTAGCGTTAGAAATGTGGATGGGGCTTGCACCATAGTTATCTACCCACCAGTTCGACCTAGTTCAATTATGCAGTTAAATGGGGGATGGTTCTGAGGGCCGACCGTGGCTCAGATGCTGTTTATCCCCGGCGATGCCCTGTGTCAGACGCAAAACCTTCTCGATCGCTTGCCAATATCGCGGGCATTGTGGCCGTGGCCACCATTCTCAGCAAGTTTGTCGGGCTGTTTCGCCAGCAGGCGATCGGGGCGGCCTTTGCGGTGGGGCCGGTGGCCGATGCCTACAGCTTTGCCTACATCATTCCGGGATTTTTGCTGATCTTGCTGGGGGGCATCAACGGGCCGTTTCACAGTGCGATCGTCAGCGTGGTGGCGCGGCAAGACCGCAAAGACACGGCCAAGCTGATCGAGGCGGTCAACACCCTGGTGGGATTGCTTTTAATTGGGGTGTCGCTGCTGCTGTTTGTGCTGGCGGGGCCGATTATCGACACCATTGCCCCAGGGCTGGGGCAGTTTGAGCCGGTGGCGCGAGACATCGCCGTGCTCCAGCTGCGGATTATGTCGCCGATGGCGCTGCTGGCGGGGCTGATTGGCATTGGCTTTGGGGCGCTCAATGCCGATAGCCAGTTTTGGCTGCCCTCGATTAGCCCGATTTTTTCCAGCGGGGCAGTGCTGGTGGGGCTGGGGCTGCTCTACGCCACCATTGGCGGCAACATCACGAATCCAGAGTTTTATCTGCTGGGCGGGGCGGTGCTGGCGGCCAGCACTCTGGGCGGGGCGGTGTTGCAGTGGCTGGCGCAAATTCCGGCGCTGTGGAAATCGGGGCTGGGGCGACCGCGCCTGCGGTTTGACTGGTCGATTCCGGGGGTGCGCGAGGTGATGCGGGTGCTGGTGCCCGCCACCCTGTCATCGGGGATGCTGCAAATTAATCTGTTTACCGATTTATTCTTTGCCTCGTTTATTCCGGGCACGGCGGCGGCGCTGAGCTACGCGAATTTGCTGGTGCAGACGCCCTTGGGCATTATCTCGAACGTGATTTTGGTGCCGTTTTTGCCGATGTTTGCTCGGCTGGCCGCGCCGGAGCACTGGCCCGAGCTAAAAACCCGCATTCGCCAGAGTTTACTATTCACCGCGCTGACTATGCTGCCCCTGGGGGCGCTGTTTGTGGTGCTGGCGCTGCCGATTGTGCGGGTGATCTACGAGCGCGGGGCGTTCGATCAGGAGGCCTCTACCCTGGTGACCTCGGTGCTGATGGTCTATGGCATCGGCATGTTTGTGTACCTGGCCCGCGATGTACTGGTGCGGGTGTTTTATGCCCTAGGCGATGGGCAGACGCCCTTTCGCATCAGCCTGATCAACATTGTGCTCAACGGGGTGCTCGACTTTTTCTTCATTCGCTGGCTGGGGGCACCGGGTCTGGTGCTGGCCACGGTGGGGGTAAATGTGTTTTCGACCCTGGCGCTGACGGCGCTCTTGCACCGCAAGCTGCGGGGGCTGCCGCTGGGGGAATGGGGAGGGGCGATCGCACTCCTAACCCTCTTAAGCTTCATCGCTGGCACCGCCGCCTGGGGCACCCTGCAATGGCTCGAAACCTGGCTCGGCACCGAGGGCTTGGGGGTGCTAGCGCTACAGCTGGTGATCCCCGGCGGCGTGGGGCTGCTGGTTTTCACTGTGGGGGCGTTTCTGTTACCAATACCTGAGGCGAAGCAGCTAGCCGCACGACTGGGGGAGCGGGTGCGGCGGTAGGGGAGTGGATGGACAGACTGTGATTTTAGACAGGGTATTGGAGGGGTTTTGAGACCATCTTCACGACTTATGGCATGCCAGAATAGGGGTCATCATAGAAAGAGAAATTCTGGAGAGTAGCTGTGGTTCAGCAGCGGAGTGTTGTTGGGAGATATGGGCATGGTTAACGTCAAGTGCTTTTATCAATTTGTAACTACTCAGGCTGTAGCAGGGGTGATTTAGGATTACCCGCAAACAGGTCAAGGAGAGCATCCAAGACATTGTGACCCTGCTTGCGCAGGGTCGCGAGATAGCCCCGAATGCGACAGAACTGTCTCGCCCCCTCCTCAGACCGGAAGCTGCCCGATATTTTCTGCTTGAGTTTCATCATGCGCACGTCCCGCTCGGCTTGATTGTTATCAAAAGGGAGGGTGAAATCATGCATAAAGCCGAGCACCGAGGCTTGATGCGTCTGTAGTCGCTCCAGCAAGTTACGCGAGGGTGAGCGTTTGGGTCGTCCTCGTTTTTTGGGTCTGGTCTGGGCGAGCGAAGGGAGTGGATTGTCGGTCAACCCTTGCTCTAAGATGACCTGATAACGGGCCTCAAAGGCCGCCAAGTCCGAATTGGATAACGCGCTTTTCCCTTTAGCTTTAAGGGCCTCCACGATGTGGTGAATAGTCGTCAATAGCAGGCTCATCTGAAAGGCCCACCCTTGGCCGTACTGCTCCCAGATGTACTGCAACTCTCTCAAGTGATGGGCATTACACAGGACATGCTC
>JBBSKN010000164.1:0-7247 GCA_038256265.1 Phormidesmidales cyanobacterium | reverse complement strand
GCGACGGACGTCTGCAAGACGTGCCCTCCCAAGACCTGGTGCCCGGCGACATCATGCTGCTCGAAGCGGGCGATCAAGTCGCCGCCGATGGTCGCCTGCTAGAGGCCAGCAACCTCCAGCTGCGCGAGTCGGCCCTGACTGGCGAGGCTCAGGGGGTCAACAAGCAGGCCACCCGCACCCTAGCCGCCGAGACGTCGCTGGCTGATCGCAAGAACCTGGTCTTTCAAGGCACCGAAGTGGCCCAGGGCCGAGGCCGGGTACTGGTCACCGGCACCGGCATGAAAACTGAGCTGGGCCGCATAGCCGCCATGATCCAGGGGGTCGAAACCGAACCTACCCCTCTGCAACAGCGCATGACCCAGCTGGGCAATGTGCTGGTGGCCGGGTCGCTGAGCCTGGTGGCCATTGTGGTAGTGGGCGGCGTAATCTTTGGCGGCTGGCAGGCCTTTGAGCGGCTGCTAGAGGTGGCTTTGAGCATGGCCGTGGCGGTGGTGCCCGAAGGGCTGCCGGCGGTGATCACGGTGACGTTGGCCATTGGCACCCAACGCATGGTGCGCCGCCACGCCCTGATTCGTCGCCTGCCTGCGGTCGAGACCCTGGGGTCGGTAACGACGATTTGCTCTGACAAAACCGGCACCCTGACCCAAAACAAAATGGTGGTGCAGCAGGTGCGCACCCTCACCCAGGCTGTGGAAGTGACCGGCGAGGGCTACGCGCCAGAGGGTGAGTTTCTCAACCAGGGCCAGCCCGTTGACCCTCACCAGGCCGCAGATTTGGGGCTTTTGCTGCTGGATGGCCTGCTGTGCAACGACGCCGTGCTGCAAAAGGAGGCGGGCGACTGGGCAATTATGGGCGACCCCACCGAGGGTTGTCTGGTGGTGATGGCCGCCAAGAGTGGCCTTGACCGCCATCGCCTGGGCCATGAGCTGCAGCGCGTGGCAGAGTTTCCCTTTTCGTCGGAGCGCAAGCGCATGAGCGTAGTGTTTAACGGGGTCGAGGCCCTGGAGAATGACTTAAAGCTGCCGGGGGACGTGGCCCAAACCCCCTACCTGATGCTGGCCAAGGGGTCGCCCGAGATGCTGTTGGAGCGCTGTGACGGCGGTTTGAAAGGGACGGAGCGGTTTTCGCTAGATGAGGACAGGCGATCGCGCATTCTCGCCGACAGTGCCGAAATGGCTGCCCAGGGGCTGCGGGTGCTGGGCTTTGCCTACCGCCCCCTAAGCACCGTGCCCGCCGAGGGCGACCCCGACGCCGCCGAGCAAGACCTAGTGTGGCTGGGCCTAGTGGGCATGATCGACGCCCTGCGCCCCGAGGTGCGGGTGGCGGTGGAGCGCTGCCGGGCCGCTGGCATTCGCCCGATGATGATTACCGGCGACCACCAGCTGACCGCCATGGCGATCGCCCAAGATCTGGGCATCGCCGAGGGCGACGCCCAATCCCTGAGCGGGGCTGAGCTAGAGAAAATGTCTCAGGCAGAGCTAGAGGCGGCGGTCAAAGTGGTCAACATCTACGCTCGGGTATCGCCCGAGCACAAGCTGCGAATTGTTAAAGCCCTGCAAACAGACCACCAGATCGTCGCCATGACCGGCGACGGCGTCAACGATGCCCCCGCTCTCAAACAGGCCGAGATTGGCATCGCCATGGGCATCACCGGCACCGACGTGAGCAAAGAAGCCAGCGACATGGTACTGCTTGACGACAACTTCGCCACCATCGTTGCCGCCACCGAAGAGGGCCGGGTGGTCTACACCAACATTCGCCGTTTTGTGAAATACATTCTCGGCTCTAACATCGGCGAGCTGCTCACCATTGCCCTATCGCCGCTGCTGCTGCCCATCTTAGATGTGCCCCTCAGCCCCTTGCAAATTTTGTGGATGAACCTGGTCACCGACGGGTTCCCGGCCCTGGCCCTGGCGGTGGAGCCTGCCGAACCCGACGTCATGGAGCGCCCGCCGCACGACCCCCAAGAGGGCATTTTTGCCCGTGGACTGGGGGCCTACATGCTGCGGATTGGGGTGGTGTTTGCGATTATCTCGGTGACCTTGATGGTGTGGGCCTACCACTGGGCGCAGCAGGAGGGCGACCCCACTCGCTGGAAGACGATGGTGTTTACGACGCTCTGTCTGGCTCAGATGGGCCATGCGATCGCCGTCCGGTCTAGCTCTCGGCTCACCATTGAAATGTCGCCTTGGTCGAACCCCTTCGTGCTGGGGGCCGTGGTGCTCACCCTGGTGCTTCAGCTGATGCTGATCTACGTCACCCCCCTGCGCAATTTCTTTGGCACCCATCTGCTCAGCCCCTTCGAGCTGCTAGTCTGCTTTGGCTTTAGCACGCTGCTGTTTGTCTGGGTCGAAGCCGAAAAAATCTACCGCCGCATCCAGGGCAAAGTTGTGCGAGATTAGCCAGCCGAGTCATTCGGGTTTATCTGATGTAAGGGATCTCACTAGGACTGACTGGTGAGATTTTACCTGCCCTACCAATGATAAATCCGGTGGGGGAGGGGCGCTCCGGTGGGATAATTGACTGGGCGGGCTCTCTAGCCACCCCTAATCTCGATTTGGACAAGCCTCCTATGACCATCGCTGAGCAGCTCATTCGCATGGCAGAAGACGAGCTGACGGAGTACAGCACCGATGCCCGCAAAATTGAAAAACTGCGCCGCAAGTTCAGCTTTGCCGTGCCCTACCCCAAGCAGGGGGCCGTGCGGGAAGTAGTGGCGGCAACCATCCCCAACAACTTTCTCGCCAAGCTAGTCGAAGAAAACCGTCAGACCGTGGCGCTGCCCTTTTGGGGCATTGGCGGGCTGGGGCTGCTGCTGGGGATTTCGGCGCAGCAGCCTCTAGATTTGATCGCCACAGGCATTGGGTTTTATGTGGCCTTTCAGGTGCAAAAGTGGGGCTGGCAGCTCCAGGCCAAGCGCCTGGTCTTGCAAACCCTCGATGAAATCGACGCCAGCGTCAAAAATCCAGAAAATAATTGAGGGAGTCTCCCCACAATAAGGTATCGGCTAACAGAGTCTATCATTGCTTTAATTACTCCCACCTACCCATGCCTGCATCTCTTGCCAACCAAACCGTCCTGATTACCGGGGCCAGCAGCGGCATTGGGGCGGCCTGCGCCCGTCAGCTGGCCCCCACTGGGGCGCGGCTAATTTTAGCGGCCCGGCGCTTAGAGCCTCTGCAAGCTCTGGCCGAAGAACTTCAGCAGCAGCAGCCAGTGGAGGTGCTGCCCCTGGTGCTCGACGTGCGCCAGGCCGATGCGGTCAGCGCTGCGATCGCCGAACTCCCCGAAGAGTGGCGGGCAATCGACATTTTGATCAACAACGCCGGGCTGAGCCGGGGGCTAGATAAACAGTACGAAGCCCCCCTCGACGACTGGGAAGCCATGATCGACACCAACATCAAGGGGCTGCTCTACGTGACGCGGGCAGTGGTGCCGGGCATGGTGGCGCGGCACCAGGGCCACGTGGTGAATGTGGGGTCGATCGCCGGGCGACAGACCTACCCCGGCGGCAGCGTCTACTGCGCCACCAAGGCGGCGGTGCGATCGCTCTCTGAGGGCCTTAAGCTCGATCTGTTGGGCACCCCGGTGCGGGTCACCAACATTGACCCCGGCCTGGTCGAAACCGAGTTTAGCGTGGTGCGCTTTGGCGGCGATGCCGATCGCGCTAAGGGCGTCTACCAGGGCATGACCCCCCTCACGGGGGATGACGTGGCCGATGTTATTCTGTTTGCCATCACCCGCCCCGCCCACGTCAACATCAGCGATCTGTTGGTGATGCCCACCGACCAGTCCTCCGTATTCCACGTACACCGCCAGGCGGATTAAGGGCACTGGCCCTTAATCCGGCCACTTTTTGGAACCTGCTACCCTGGGCCAACGCTCTACAATAGGCGATGGCCCATCCCCGTCCCCTACTTTGAACAGTTTACTATGACTCTCTCCGTTGGCGACCCCGCCCCCGACTTTAGCCTTCCCGATGCCACCGGTAAGACCCATAGCCTGGCCGACCTCAAGGGCCAGCGGGTAGTGCTGTATTTTTACCCCCGCGACAACACCCCTGGCTGCACCAAAGAGGCCTGTGGTTTTCGCGATCGCTACGCCGACTACCAGGGCAACGATGCCGTGGTGCTGGGGGTCAGCACCGACGATGCCAAATCTCACACCAAATTTATCGACAAGTTCAGCCTGCCCTTTCCGCTGCTGGTGGATGAGGGCGGCGAAGTGGCCAGCCAGTTCGGCGTTTATGGCCTGAAAAAGTTTATGGGCAAAGAATATATGGGTATTACCCGCAGCACCTTTATCATCGGCCCCGACGGCAACCTCGAGAAAATCTATCTCAAGGTCAAAGCCGAAACCCACGCCGACGAAGTGCTGGCCGACCTAGCAACGCTCTAACCCATGACATACTTTGTCCACGCTTTTCGTACGTTGATCGGGCTGCTGCTGCGCCGCCCGATTTTGGGCACCTGCGTCATTCCCCTCCGGGCTGACGGCGCCATCGTGCTGGTGCGCCGCCGCGACAACGGCCTGTGGAGTCTACCCGGCGGCATTGTCGACTGGGGTGAAGATGTGATCACCGCCGCCACTCGAGAGCTAAAGGAAGAGGCGGGGCTAGAAACTCTGGGGCTAGAGCGCCTGGTGGGGGTCTATTCGCAGCCAGGACGCGACCCCCGCTTTCACTCGGTGTGTATTACCGTGGCGGTACGGGTGTCGGGTAAACCCTACGCCGCCGACCCCCGCGAAGTTTTAGCGGCCCAGGCCTTTGCCCCCAACGAGCTGCCCTGGGACAGTTTGTCCCACGATCACCGTCAGCACCTGCAAGATTTCTTTAAGGGTGAAACGGTTTTGGCCTAAGCGTTGGGGTGAACCAGCTGGGTTTGGTCGCTAGGGCACTCCTCCCCGGTCGCCCGCGAGTGAAGCCCGAAGTTGTAAATTCATCATTCTGACGGCCAGCTTATCCGTCATCTACCACCCCACACCGCTATGCCATTACCCGCTGAAATTCCCCTCCGTACTGGCCGCATAAAACTCCCCTTGGGGAGCGTCTTTTGGCAAGAATCCGGTCAGCCCAGGGATGAAACGGTAGTGTTTCTCCACGGCTCTTGGTCTGACAGCGCTCAATGGCTGCCGGTGATGCAGCACCTGGCGGTAGATCATCACTGCCTAGCCCCCGACCTGCTGGGCTTTGGTGAATCGCTGCGGGCCGACAAAACCCCCTATTCCATTGCCCTCCAGGTAGAGAGTTTGCATGGTCTGCTGAGCGCCCTGCGCATCCAGCGCTGTCGGCTGGTGGCCCACTCTCTCGGCGCTTGGGTAGCGGGTCAGTATGCCCTCACCTACCCCGACCAGGTGCAGAGCTTGACAGTGATCGCTCCCGAAGGAGTAACTGAGTCGGGGCTGCGGGGCCGCTGGCGGCGCGATCGCTGGCTGGTTGCCCCCTGGTCGCCCCTCCCTTTAGTGCTGCCCTGGCTGGGTAACGGCCCCTGGGCAAAGACAATGCGCGATCGCCATCACTGCCTGCACCAGGCCGCCGCCGCCTGCAAAACTCTTTTTCGGCGTCGGGCCGCCGCCATCCACGGCGAGCTGCTTCAGCAGCGGCTAGGGCAAATCGCAGCGCCCATGCTGGTAGTAGAGTCTGCCACTGCCGACCCGCTCACCCACCGGCTGACCCAAGCCTGGGTACGGCTGTCGCCCTCCGCAAACTATGCCGAGGTTGCCCCAGCTCACAACTCTTTGGGTGTAGATGTAACGGAAATCGCCGCTGTCCTGGGACAGCTGCTCGCCTCAAAACCTTATTCGCCGAACCATCAGAAGCCGCCCTCAGCTCAGAATGTGGCCTCTTTAGGTCATCCTTTCTAGCGCCGCACGGCTTCCCATAGCTGCCGCCATCAGATTCCCGAAGAAAAACCCCATATTGACAGGCTTCGTTTGGGGAATCTGCGCTTATCGAGGCATTAGTCCTAGCCTTTCAGGATCTCAATTTCCTGGCGGATCTCTGCCAGCTCTTGGGTCAAGACTTCTAGATCATTCTGCACAGAGACGTTGACCACCGGGCTGGCCACAGTGGTAATCGTCGTCGTGCGGGTCTCTGACTCAGCACCTGCAAACGGATTAGGCACCTGGCTCAGCAGGGCATCCACCAGCTGGCGGGCTTCGCGCTCGGTGGTTTCGCCTTTGACTTCCAACTCTTCGGTCAGACGGTTAACGTCACTGCCTATCTCAGAAAATTTTTGGTTAGAGTTTTCAGGATCTTGAATGGCTTCAATTAGAGAAGCCGTGGCCCCGAGGGTCACGCGAATCCCCTTTTGCAGCGTTTGGGCGAGATCGTCAGGGTACATAGCTTTGCTGCCGTAGAAACGTCAAACGCTAGGCGGTGGGCGATAGATTGTCTCTCAAGGAACGGTTCCCTAAGAAGCTATCTCCGTAGAAACAACTAAACCGCGCCGATAAGAAACGGTGTTGCTCGTCGCCAGCGGTGTTTTGCGCTCATATTCTACCCTGTCTAGCCCTGGGGGTGTGGCCTCTCAAGCTGCGATCGCTCTCTGGGTAGAGAGGAAAACTTAGCTACTTTCGCGCGCGGGGTAGTTAGGTTTGGCTGAGGTAGGCGCTCACATCCTCAAACAGCTGCGATAGCTCAACCTCGGTCGTCACTCGAATGCGATCATCTCGCAGCGTCACCAGCGCCTTGGCGGCAAAGGGGCTGGGCCAAATGTTGGGGTTGCAAAAAACCTCTAAAAACACCTCCCCGGTGTGGCGATACTCCATGGGGGGCTGGGGAGTGCGGCGGGCAGGTTCTGCCCCCTGGGCTGCCGCCGCCTTGAGCGTAGTCATCAGTCCATCTAGGGCCGCCTTGAGGGCCAGGGCCGCCTCGGTTGAGAAGGCAAACCGCAGCGAACCCTGAGACAGGTTGAATGTGATTGGGGCGCTCATGATAAACAGGCTCACTGTGATCGGTGGACGGGGTGCCGGGGGGCAAAGACTGAGGGTTCTCGTCCAAGGCCCCAGATCAAGCAGCCCAAAGAAAAAAATAGATGCGCTGATCGGGATGTAGACGTAGATTTGGCACCTGCTGGTCAGAATACGGTATTGGGGTACGCCTCGCAGCCCTGACTGCCTGACACAAGTGGGTGAAAGGGTTGAAATCTCGTGACGCGAGGGGGAAAGGGCGAGCTGACATGAGACGCTGAAATTTGCGTACCTCAGGGTCTGTACCATGTCAGCCACCACCTGTCTCTATGATCAAG
>JBBSKN010000163.1:0-7417 GCA_038256265.1 Phormidesmidales cyanobacterium | reverse complement strand
TATGGCATCCCCGACAGACTTGGCTTTTGATTGGTCTTCTCTGCGCCCTCGGCTGGCGATTACCCTGGGCGACCCGGCGGGTATTGGCCCCGAGGTGGTGCTCAAGGCCTTGGGTGGGAGGGACTGGGCGGCGATCGCAGACATTACCCTCTTCGGCACGCGATCGCTCTTGAACCAAACGGCGATCGCCCTGGTGCAATCGAGCTATTCTGGGCCGCTGCCAGCGTTAGAACCCTTGAATTTTGTCGAGATATCGCCGCCGCTGCCCCTAGAGGCCTTGGCCTTTGGTCAGCCCAGTGCCGCCACTGGGGCGGCCAGCTTTGCTTACCTGCAGGCCGCCATTGAGGGTGCGGTAGCGGGGAAGTACGATGCGATCGTCACGGGGCCAATTGCTAAATCAGTCTGGAAAGCTGCCGGGCACCACTACCCCGGCCAGACCGAACTGCTGGCGGAGGGGGCAGGGTGCGATCGCTTTGGTATGGCTTTTGTGGCCCAGTCGCCCCACACCGGCTGGTGGCTGCGGGCGCTGCTGGCCACGACCCATATTCCCCTAGGCCAAGTGCCCGAGGCCCTGTCGCCAGAGCTGCTCACCCAAAAGCTCGATTTGTTAATTGACAGCCTGAAGCAAGATTTTGGTCTGAGCCAGCCGCGCATTGCCGTGGCCGGGTTAAACCCCCACAGCGGCGAAGGCGGGCAGCTGGGCCGCGAAGAAACCGATTGGCTAATTCCCTGGCTGGAGCAGCAACGCCACCACTATCCCCAGGTGCAGCTTGACGGCCCGGTGCCCCCCGATACGATGTGGGTACGCCCTGGGCAAGCCTGGTTTGGCACGGGTGGGAACGCGGTAGAAACTGCCCACGATGCCTACCTGGCTCTCTACCACGACCAGGGGCTGATTCCGGTGAAGCTGATGGCCTTTGACCGGGCGGTGAATACGACGGTAGGTCTACCCTTTGTTCGCACGTCGCCGGATCACGGTACGGCGTTTGATATTGCGGGGAAAGGGATTGCCGATGCCAACAGCATGGTGGCGGCGATGGATGTGGCGGTGGCAGTGGTGAGGGGGAGAGTGGGTGGGTAGGTGAGTGGATGGGTGGATGGGTGGATGGGTAGGGACGCAGGGCCTACGCCCTTGAAAGGAGCAAAATTCTTGGGTGTTTCCTTTGCCTAAGGGCGCGAAGTCGAAAGGAGGGGCTTGCCCTGGGCGGAGTTGAAGGGTGCGATAGAGTACTTAGTGGACGGCTCTCCACGTTACAGAATGATTACCAAAAATGACCTTTATGACCAGCTTCAGCGCCTGGATGGCCAGGGCTATGGGGCTTACAAGTCGCTGAAGGGAGAGTATGACTTTGGAGAGTTTGTGCTGCACATTGACCATGTGCAGGATGACCCGTTTGCGGCTCCGAGTCGAGTGCGGGTGGTAGTGCCACAGGCAGTGGCGGGGTTTCCTAAAAGCCTTTGGGAGTTGCCCTGTCGGGCAGTGGCCCTGGCCGACTACCTAACCCGCGAGTTTCATCGGGCGACCCAGGTGGTGCAGCGCACGTCAGGCTCGGGCAAGAGTGGGCTAGTGGGCATTGTGCGCCCCAGTCAGGCGATGCTGAAACGCAGTGCGACAGGGGTGACGGCAGACGCGGTGGAGCTGCGGTTTACCGTGGGGCTACCGGCCTTTGGGCGGCGGATTGCGGGGCGGCAGGGGGCGGAGCTGCTCTGTCGGGCGGTGCCGGAGCTGGTGGAGAAGACTCTGTTCTATAGGGCACTGGATGGGGCGGCGATTCAGCGTCAGGTGGATGTGGCGGAGGATGCGGAAGTGTTGCGATCGCAGCTCTCTACCCACAACCTCGTCGCCTTTGTCGCCGACGGCGCGATTTTGCCCCGGCACAGCGGCGTGGATGAGCGGCCCCTGGCGGAGCAGGCGGTTCCTTTCAAATCTCCTGATTCTCTACGGGTGACGCTGACCTGTCCCCACGCTGACGCGGTGACGGGCATGGGCGTTCCCCAGGGCATCACGCTGATCGTGGGCGGCGGCTACCACGGTAAATCGACCCTGCTGCGGGCAATCGAGGCGGGGGTGTATAATCACATCCCTGGCGATGGGCGGGAGCAGGTGGTGACGGAGCCAGCGGCGGTCAAGGTGCGAGCTGAAGATGGCCGCAGCATTGCTGGGGTGGATATTTCGCCGTTTATTGGCAGCCTGCCCCAGGGCAAATCGACCCAGCAATTCTCGACGCCCAACGCCAGCGGCAGCACCTCTCAAGCGGCCAACATTATCGAAGCGATTGAGGCGGGGGCGACGGCGCTGCTGGTGGATGAAGACACCTCAGCGACGAATTTTATGATTCGAGATCGCAGAATGCAGGCCCTAATCGCCAAAGACCGCGAGCCGATCACCCCCTTTATCGACAAGGTTCGGCAGCTCTACACCGACCACGGCATCTCGACGGTGCTGGTGATGGGGGGCAGCGGCGACTACTTCGACGTGGCCGATACCGTGATTGCCATGGATGAGTTTTGCCCCCAGGATGTGACCGAGCAGGCAAAGGCGATCGCAGCAGAATACAAAACCGAGCGCGACCCTGAGGGCGGCCTCAATTTTGGCCGCCTCACCCCCCGCGTCATTCAGCCCGGCAGCATTGACCCCAGCAAAGGCAAGCACAGCGTCAAGCTGCGGGCGCGGGATGTGGACCAGCTGCAAATCGGCACCGAGGCCATTGACCTGTCGGCGGTGGAGCAGCTGGTGGAGCCGGGGCAGGTGCGGGCGATCGCCGAGGCGATTGTCTACGCCCAGCGCTACCACATGACAGCCACCACCCCACTGCCAGCGGCGATCGCCGCCGTGATGGCCGATGTGGAGCAGTACGGGCTAGACTGTCTCACCGACTGGCCCATGGGTGATCTGGTCAGCTTTCGCGGCCTAGAGCTAGCCGCCGCGATCAATCGGCTCCGCACCCTGCGGACTGGGTGACGCGCCTACGCCTGGCGCATCGACAGGCCGATGCGCTTGAGCTTCACATCCACCTCCATCACCCGCACCTTGACCACCTGGCCCACTTTCACAATCTCGTTGGGGTCGCTGACGAAGCGATCGGCAAGCTGCGAAATATGCACCAGCCCGTCCTGGTGTACCCCCACATCGACAAACGCGCCAAAGTTAGTGACGTTGGTGACGCTGCCCTCCAGGGTCATGCCCGGCTTCAGGTCGGTGATCTCATTCACCCCCTCCTGAAAGCGGGCGTAGGTAAACTGCTCGCGGGGGTCGCGACCGGGCTTCTCTAGCTCGGTGAGAATGTCGCGCAGGGTGAGTTCGCCAGCCTCGGCGGTGGTGTATTTTTTGATGTCGAGGCGCTGGAGGCGGTCGGCGGCTTTGGGAATATCGGCCAGGGGCAGGGAGAGGTCGGCTGCGATCGCATCCACAATCCCGTAGCTCTCCGGGTGCACCGCCGTATTGTCGAGCGGGTTTTTGCCCTGGCGAATGCGCAGAAACCCCGCCGCCTGCTCAAAGGCCTTTGGCCCAAGCTTTTTCACCTTCAGCAATTCTTTGCGCGACTGAAATGCGCCGTTGGCATCGCGAAACTCGACAATATTGTTGGCCACCGCCGGGGTTAGCCCCGACACATAGGTGAGCAGCTCTCGGGAGGCCATGTTCAGGTCAACGCCCACATAGTTAACGCAGCTCTCGATGGTTTCATCCAGCTTTTGCTTCAGCCGCTTTTGGTCGACATCGTGCTGGTACTGGCCCACGCCAATGGATTTGGGGTCGATCTTGACCAGCTCCGCCAGGGGGTCTTGCAGCCGCCGGGCAATGCTGATCGCCCCCCGCACTGTCAGATCCAGGTCGGGAAATTCCGCCGCCGCCACCTCACTGGCCGAGTAGATCGATGCCCCCGACTCATTCACCAGCACCTTCACCGGGGGATTGGTCAGGGTTTTCAGCACCTCCCCCACAAAAGCATCGGTTTCGCGGCTGGCGGTGCCATTGCCAATGGCAATCAGCTCAATCTTGTGTTTACGAATCATCCCCGCCAGGGTATTCGCCGCCTGCTGCCGCTGATTTTGGGACTGGTGGGGAAACACCGCCTGGTACTCCAAAAACTTGCCGGTGCCATCCACCGCCGCCACCTTGCAGCCGGTGCGAAAGCCGGGGTCAACCCCCAGGGTGGGCTTCATCCCCGCCGGGGGCGACAGCAAGAGGTTCTTTAGATTCGCCTCAAAGTTTTGAATCGACACCTCATCGGCCCAGGCTTTTTTCTCGGCCATCACTTCGCTGGTCAGCGAGGGCTTGATCAACCGGCCATAGGCATCCTGAATCAGCTCTCGGTAGAACCGGCGAATATCGGCAACGGGGGTTTTGACCACCCGCTTTTCTATGGTTTGCAGAATGGTTTCCGAGTCAACCTCTAGACCTACCTTGAGAATGCCTTCGCGATCGCCCCGTAGAATCGCCAGCAGGTTGTGGGATGCGATCGCCCGCACCGGGGCCTGGTAAGCCCGATACATCTCGTACTTGGTGCTGCCCTCGGGGTGGCCTTTCTTAATGCTGGCGGTGAACTGCCCCTGCTTCAGCAGCTGATCCCTGACATACCGCCGCAGGGCAGCCTGCTCCGCCACCTGCTCCGCCAAAATATCCGCCGCCCCCTGGAGCGCTGCCTCCGCAGACTCCACCCCCAGCCCAAGATTCACAAACCCCTGGGCCTCCTGAAGCAGCACCGCCTTTTTCCCGGTTTTATTTAGCTCCTCAAGGCGCTGGGCCAGGGGTTCTAGCCCCTTTTCTTTAGCCATGGTGGCCCGGGTGCGGCGCTTGGGTCGGTAGGGCAGGTAGAGATCTTCTAGCTCCGTCTTTTGCTGGCAGGCAAGAATGGCGGCTTTTAACGGCTCGGTAAGCTTGCCCTGGGATTGGATCTCGCTTAGCACCGTCTGTCGCCGATCCTCAAGCTCCGTCAAATACTGGTGGCGCTCGGCAATCTGCCGCAGCTGCACTTCGTCTAAATCCCCCGTGCGCTCCTTACGGTAGCGGGCCACAAAAGGCACCGTCGCCCCTTCGGCAAAAAGCTCTAAGGTGGCCTCTACCTGAGCAGGGCGAATGTCTAGCTCGGCGGCAATGGTCTTGGCAAGGGTCGTCATAGGAGCGCGAAAAATATTGTCTAGTCAGCGGCGGGCCATTCAGCCCAGCTTCACCATACTACTGAGGTCTAATCGCCATACTCCTGCACAAACCGGAGAAAGTCCTCTAGGGCTGCTTCGGTTTCTTCGCTAGGGGCAAGTTGATGCCGTGTTTGGAGAACGATTAATAGCTGACAATTGCACCCAATGACCTCAGCATGCGTTCCTCGGTATCTGACAGACCGCTGGCCTCGCAGATATTGACCCCTTCGTAGGGGCGATCGGGCCGCAGGGTCTGCTGGCAGAGGCCCGTATCGAGTTCCCAGACGCGAATTTCATCGTCTTGGCTGGCGGTAATTAAGTGAGTGCATCTGGGGCACACCGCGATCTGCCAAATGCCCTGGCTGTGGCCCTGTAGGGTGTGGCGGCGCTGGTTGGTGGCAACATCCCAGACTTCTACCTGGGCCTCTGTGCTGGTAACGGCGAGAACATCGCCCGCCGGGTTTAAGGTCACCCCCTGAAGCCACTGCTCGTCAGGGTGTCGCCACTGACCAAGGGGACGATTCTCCTTCGGAGACAATCCGTGAACGCCGCCGTTGAGCGGCCACCAGCGGACCGTGCCATCGTGGCTGGCACTGGCCAACATGTCGAGGCCCAGGGCTAGGCTGTGCACCTGGCCCTGGTGCCCCGGCAGGGTGTAAGCCCGACGGCGCTGGTCTCGTCGCCAGAGACTGATCACGCCGTCGCGCCCTCCGGCCACAATCCACTCCCCATCGGGGCTAAAGGTCAGGGCACAGGGGTCGTCCACAGGGCCTTCTAACTCCCCGGCGGCCATGCCCGTAGCCGTGTTCCACACCGCAATGCCGTCGGCACTGCCGCTGGCCAACCACTGGCCATCGGGGCTAAAGCAGAGCAGGGCGGCGGGGCTTGTGGTCGCCCAGACCCACTGACTCTGCCCCGTAGCGGTTGACCACAGGCGCAGGGTTTGGTCGTCGGCGCTGCTGGCTAACCACCGTCCGTCGGGGCTGAGGGCCACCGCTCGCACCGAGCTACCGTGGCCCGCCAGGGTGCGGGGGCCACGGGCGTAAGGGCTGTCCGCCGTCACCTGCCACAGCCGCAGGTGGGTGTCGTCGTGGCCGGTGAGAATGGTGCCGCTGGCGGCGCTAAAGGCAAGGCAGCGCACCGGGTGTGCCTGGCTGAGAAAACTGCGCCAGCACTGGCCTCGCTGGGTATGCCAAAGCCTGATTGTGTAATCGCTGCCAGTGACAAAGTAATGGCTGTCGGCGCTAAAGGCCAGGGTCCACACCGGAGCACCGGAGGAAGGCAGGGTGTGACAGAGGCGGCGACGGGGAATATCCCACAGGGCGACGGAAAAATCTTGGCAACTGCACACCAGATAGAGCCCGCTGGGGCTGACCGCCATGGCTGGGAGAGCCTGCGTATCGGCGGGCAGAATCCAGCAGGGCAGGCCGGTTTCCAAATTCCAGATCGTCAGGCAGCGGTCGTCGTAGCCCGCCGCAAAAGGAATTGGCGGGCAGGCGGGGTCGTTGGGGTCAGAGAGAAACCCGGCGGTGCGCAGGCTGGCGGTTGAACGCACCTGGAGGTACTTGAGCAGGGTGCGATCGGCCACCGCCCACAGGCAGGCCCGCTGGTCGTCGCCGCCGCTGACTAACTGCTCGCCCGTTTTGTCGTAGGCCAGACTGTGGATTCTACCGCCGTGGCCTGCTAGGGTGCCCTGCTTAAACCCAGAGGCCACTTCCCACAGACCCAGCTCACCGCTGTCGTCCCCAGAGGCCAGCTGGCTGCCGTCGGGGCTAAAGGCTAGGGCACCGACCGGAGCCTGGTGGGCTTCTAGCACATCGGTCTGGTAGGTTGCCCCCACTGGCCACAGCCAGATTTGGCCGTTCTCGGTGCCGACTGCCAACAGATCGCCCTGGGGGCTAAAGGCCAAAGCCCAAATCCCTTGACCCTCGTCAAACATCCAGATCAACTTGCCCCGGTGCAGGTTCCACAGCAGCAGGCGGCCCTCATGGTCGCCCGCCGCGAGCTGGCTGCCGTCGGGGCTAAAGGCCGCCACCGGGTTACGGCCCAGAGCTGTGGCAAAGGCCGTATCGCCAAACTGGGCCTGGCTAAAGTTAGCCCCTTGCAGACTCACCCGGCGCAGGTCGCCCTGCCAAATCGCCAGGTGCGAGAAGTCAACTCCGCTGATGCTCAGCCCCAGATACTGACAGAGGTGAATGATGTTGCCCGCCCCGTAGCCGGTCTGCCCCCGCAGGGGGCGCAGGGCTTGCAGCAGGCGATCGCCCTTATCCGCCAACCG
>JBBSKN010000162.1:0-7452 GCA_038256265.1 Phormidesmidales cyanobacterium | reverse complement strand
GATTTCATACCCAAGCCCTATATATTTCGAGGAGAACCATGGTGAAGAGATGCATTTGGCTAGTTGCGGTCGCACTCTTCTTTGTCAGCCACCTGGTAATGGGAGACGCTGTTGCGGCTGAGCTAGATGAGGCCATCCGTACCGTACAGCTCAACTCCGGCGGGGATACCGTTGCGCTGTCTCTAGAGCAGATAACCCGTGGCCGTCGTCAGTTTAACTATGCCTGTGGCACCTGCCACGTCGGGGGTATTACCAAGACCAACCCTACCGTTGGTTTAGAGCCTGAGGCTTTGGCCGGTGCTTTGCCTCCCCGCGACAATATTGAGGCTCTGGTGGCCTACCTAAAAGAGCCTATGACCTACGATGGTCTAACCGATATTTCTCAGGTGCACCCTAGTAAGAAAAGTGCTGATATTTATCCCAAGATGCGGAGCCTGACTGAGGAAGACCTAGTGGCGATCGCTGGTCATATTCTTTTGCAGCCCCGCGTGGTTGGCGATATGTGGGGTGCTGGCAAGACCCGCTACTCAGCGCCCTCGCTTAACTAGGCTGAGTCTAGACGAGCTGGCTGTCCGGGTTTCTGGTTAGCAGCGGCCCCGTAGGCTGCCTGGGTCGGCAATTACCCTAGGGCTATCCTGCCTAGTTATCCCGCAAAACAGGTAATATGCCATTAAGGAGGCTGTTTAGCGACAGTCTGTTTGATTGAACTGGAGATACGAGTTTTAGAGGTACATATGCAACGTGTAATTCGCGCCGCCCAGCGTTTGGGTTTAGTTTTTCTGTCTGCTCTCTTAGTTGTGGGTACCCTAACCCTGGCTTCTGCCCCCGCTGCGGCCACCAACTACGACGTCAAAATGGGTTCCGATGCGGGGCTGCTCGTGTTTGAACCTAGCACTGTCACCGTTAAGCCCGGCGACACTGTTACCTGGGTCAACAACAAGATGGCTCCCCACAACGTCATTTTTGACGCGGCTAACGTTCCCGGCGACAAGGCTCTGGCCGATGGTATTTCCCACAGCCAGCTGACCTTTGCCCCCGGCGAAAACTACTCCACCACCTTTACCGACGACATGCCCGCTGGTACCTATACCTACTACTGCGCTCCCCACCGTGGGGCGGGCATGGTAGCCAAGGTGGTTTTGGAGAACTAGATTTTTGTTTGAGGAGCCTGAGGTTTCTCAGCAAAGAATAGCTATCTAAAAAGAGCGTCCATTAGGACGCTCTTTTTTTTAACAGGAGTGGTTTAGTCTGTCGTTACTCTACAGGGATGGGGCTGATGGCGGGGGAGGCTGCGATCGCAGTCATAGGAGAACTTGCCCATGGAGAAATGGGAGCTGGGCTAAAATCTCACAGCTGGACTTAGCACTATGGCTGCCCCAGAGGTGAGTGGTCGTAGTGGCGCAGTAAATCGGCGGGGTCGTCATAGATGGCGATCGCCCCCGCTAAGTCCTCGTCGCTAAAGCCACCGCAGCGCATGGCAATCACCCCCATCCCGGCCTTGCCTGCCGCTTCGATGTCGTAGGGGGTATCGGCCAGCATGACAGCGCGATTTGGATCGAGCTGAGCCTTCTGCAGAGCGGCTTCGACAATGTCGGGGGCTGGTTTAGAATTTTCGGCGTCGTCGGAGGTGGTAGCTTGGGGCAGCAAACCTTCCACGTCAGCGATTTTGAGCATGACCTCCAGTTCTTCAGGGCTGGCGGAGGTAGCAATGACTAAATGCAGGCCCGCCTCTCGCATTTTTTGCACCAGCGCTCGGGAACCGTTGGCAGACTGGATGTGGGGCACGTAATCTCTCAAAACGAGTTCTTTACGGTAGCTGGCGATCGCCTTGCCGGGGTCGGTTTCTTTATCTAGCTCAGGAAAGAGCTTGGGAATGAGCTGATCGCTGCCCATACCCATCAGCGGTCGCACCCGATCAAACGCTACCTCAAAACCCTGGTTGGCAAAGGCCTCGACCCAGGAATGGGCATGGGCATCGTTGCTTAAGACCAACGTGCCATCAATGTCTACAATGACGCCGTCGAGGGCCATGGCTACTCCTTTGAACTTTAGGGTGATTTTATCCTGGCGGATTTTTTGCCGGGGGCCATCTTCCGAAAGAGGAGTGTGTTCGTAGCGCTAGCTATACCGCTGAAGCGCCAGTCGAGCCGCCCCGGCGATGCCCGCCTGGTTGCCCAGCTCCGCCACCAGCACCCGCATGCCTTCGCGGGAGCTGGGTAGCACGCGGGTCTCTAGCTCCGCCAGGGTTGTGGGCAAAAACAGATCCGCTGCGGCGCTAATGCCGCCGCCGACAATCACCGCCTCGGGGGTGAGCACGTAGACCAGGCTGGCGATGCCCGCCCCCAGCCAGCGACCATAGGTTTGCCAGAAGGCGATCGCCTCTCCATCTCCCGCCTGGGCTTTGTCATACAACGCCGCCGGGGTCAGCCCCGTCTCGCGCACAATCGCCTGTACCGAACAGTGCTGCTCTAGGGAACCTCGGTTACCACTGTTGCAGGGCGGCCCCTCGGGGTTAAGGGTGATCAGCCCCAGCTCTCCAGCGGTGCCATGACGCCCGACAAACAGCCTGCCGTCGAGCACAATCGCACCCCCCACCCCGGTTCCCAGGGTGAGCACAATTAAATCGTTGTAGGCCCGGCCGGCCCCGAGCCAGGCCTCGCCCAGCCCGGCGCAGTTGGCGTCGTTGGCCACGGTAACGGGGCGGCCCGTCTGCGCTTCGAGCACGTCGGCGATGGGCACGTCATGCCACCCGGCCAGGTTGATGGCGACGCGGGCAATGCGGCCCGCCGCGTCGGCGGGGCCGGGGGTGCCCACGCCAATGGCGACGGTTTCGCGGTCGGGGTCAAGAGCGGCGATCGCCGCCGCCATCGCCGCCGTCACTGCCTCTGGGGTCGAGGGTTGAGGTGTCGGCACAGTGAGGTCATTCAAGCAGTCGCCCGCCTGGGTAAAGCGCCCCAGCTTGATGGCTGAGCCGCCCAAATCGACGCCGATCACCTGTCGTTCTGCCATTGCCATCGCTACCCCAACCGTCCCAAAAATCTGTCAAAGTCATTGTCTCAGATCGCGTGAGCCAGGGGGAAACGTAACGGGCTGGCGGAAGGCTTTATAATGATGCTCTCGCCAACAGGCCCTTCCATCCACCCTGCTTTGTCAGAAGCAGCCAGCTTCCCACCCAACACCATGCAGATTGCCGAGCGCATGAGGCCTCTCCAGGCCAACGTATTTGCCGATATGGATCGGGCCAAGGCTCAAGCCCGCGCGGCGGGCAAATCCATTGTTGATTTGTCCCTTGGGTCGTCAGACTTGCCAACGCCGCCCCACGTACTCGCTGCGATCGCCGCCGCCCTCAGCGACCCCACCACCCACGGCTACTGCTTGTTTTCGGGCACCAGAGACTTTCGCGAGGCCGCTGCCCGCTGGTACACCGACAAGTTTGGCGGGGCCGTAGATCCCGAGACCGAGGTGCTGCTGCTGATCGGCTCCCAAGAGGGCACCGCCCACCTGCCCCTGGCCATTCTCAACCCCGGCGATTTTGCTCTGCTGATGGACCCCGGCTATCCTTCCCATGCCGGGGGCGTGTACCTGGCCAATGGGCAGATTTACCCCATGCCCCTGCAAGCCGAAGACGGCTTTTTGCCCCGGTTCAAAGACATTCCTGCGGCGGTGCTAGAGCAGTCGCGGCTGATGGTGCTAAGTTACCCCCACAACCCCACTACCGGTACCGCCTCTTTAGAATTTTGGCAGGAGGCGGTGGCCTTTTGCCAGCGGCACGACTTAGTACTGGCCCACGACTTTCCCTACGTGGATCTCACCTTCACCGGCCAGCCCGCGATCTCGGCCCTCCAGGCTGACCCTGAAAAAACCTGCACGGTGGAATTTTTCACCATGTCAAAGTCGTACAACATGGGCGGCTTTCGGGTGGGCTATGCGATCGGCAACGCTGAGTTAATTACCGCTCTGCGTCAGGTCAAGGCCAATGTCGATTTCAACCAGTATCCGGGCATTCAGCGAGGGGCGATCGCAGCCCTTACCGGCCCTCAGGCCACCGTGCACCACATGGTCGAAACCTTTCGGCAGCGGCGCGATGCGGCGGTGCAGGCACTGCATCGCATCGGCTGGGCGGTGCCAGTGCCCGAGGCCACGATGTATATCTGGGCCAAACTGCCCGACCCTTGGGCCAAGCATTCTAAAGAATTTTGTCTGGAGCTGGTGGCGCGAACCGGGGTAGCTCTCGCTCCGGGCATTGGCTTTGGCAAAGCGGGGGAGGGCTATGTGCGCTTGGCCCTGGTCCATCCGCCAGACGTACTAGACCGGGCGATCAGCCGCATCGCCGAGTTTCTGCCCGGCCCTGGCGGAGGTTGCTAACGCAAGCCAATCCTGAAACAACCGGCTGGCCCCCAGGCGATTCCGGTTCACCGCATGGGCCATGGGCGGTTTTGGTATCCATCAGGGATTAATACCCGCTCAGGGAGCCCCGCTGTTTGGCGGTGGCTTCGGCCCAGCGGAAAACGAGCATCCCCAGGGCAAAATAGACAACTCCGTTGAGTAGGGCCAGACCGTAGGTAAACCAGTCTAGCTCTCGGCCTCGAGCCATCAGGTCGCGCAGCAGTCCAGTGCTGGGCAGCATGGGCAATAGAAACCGCAGATACTGCATCAAGCCGGTGGATTCCTCTAAGGGGGCGGCCAGCAAAAACAGCAGCAGGAACTGAAAAATTCCCAAAATTTGCTGCACCCGTTTGAACACCAGCGCCGCCGCCCCCATCAAAAAGGCCAGGCCGTAACCGGCCAGCAGCAGCGAAGCCAGCGGCAGCAGCAGCACGGGCGGAAAGGCCAGGCGACTGCCGGAGAGCCCCATCAGCAGTAGCAATACCACAACTAGGATGACCAACCGCAGGACCAGGCTGGCAAAGGCTCTGGCCAAAAACACTCGCGGAGCCCCATAGGGGGAGAGAAAGACCTGCTCCAGGGTGCCGGTTTCGGCTTCGATCTGTAGATTGATGGCAATGTCGTTGTTGACAGAAATAATTAGCGTCCACAGGGCGTAGCCGAGCACCACGGCATCGAGGCGATCGCCAAAGGCAAATCCTGGCCCGGCCATGTACTGGGCACTGGCAAACAGCCCGTAGAAGACCGCCATGATGATGACGACCCCTGAGATCACCTCCGTAGGGTAGCGGATGAACTGAATCCAGGTGCGCTTGAGTTCGGCGTGCAGCAGATCGATCATGGGCATGGGGAAGACTCCGGGTGGTCTTTGACCAGTTTGAGAAATACCTGGGTAAGGTCGGCGCGATCGCGCTGCACCGACACTAGCGGCATAGGGCTCAGTGCCCCCAGCAGCCCGTAGAGATTTTCTGGGGTGCCAGCGTAGGCAATCTGCGTTCCCTGCACCCTCGCCCCCATCTGGGTCACGGTGTGGATCTGTTGGGGGGAAAGCTCGCCTTCTACCTCCAGGTGATAGGTGGAGCTGGAAAATTCTTGCAGCAATGCCTCGGTAGACTGCTCGGCAATGATGCGTCCCCGGCGAATGATGGCCACCCGGTCGGAGAGTTCTTCGGCCACATCGAGTTGGTGGGTGGTCAACAAAATGGCTCGACCTTCCTGGGCAATCTGGCGCACCAGGGCTTTGACCATTTCGCCCGCCTCCACGTCCAGCCCCAGGGTGGGTTCATCCAGCAGCAGCAGCTTGGGATTGTGGATCAGGGCGACGGTGATCGCCACCTTTTGCTGCATTCCGCGCGAGAGCTTTTGCACCGGGGTATGGCGCTTTTCCTCCAGCCCAAACCGGGCCAGCAGTTCTAGCCCTCGGCGATGGGCCACCTTGCGGGGCACCTGCCGCAGGACGCCGAAATATTCCAGATTTTCTGCCGGGGTCAGACGCCAGTACAAATTGCGGTTGCCCTCTAGCACCGCCCCAATGTGGCGCAGGGCCAAGGGCTGGCGGTGGGGGTCTTCTCCCATCACGCTAACCCGCCCCTGGGTAGGGCGCACCAGGCCAGCCATCATTTTGATGGTGGTAGTTTTGCCAGCCCCGTTGGGGCCTAAAAAGGCCAGCACCTCGCCCTGGTGCAGGGTCAAGGAAACCTGTTTCACCGCTTCAAACCGCTGTTTGCCCCGCCCGTACACCTTGGAGAGATCGCGGGTGTCTAGCACGATGGAGCCTGGGGAGGACTTTTCAGTCCGATCATCGGTTGGCCGAGGAGCAAGTTGCACGAAAAAATTAAGCTCCCAGCGCCAGGTAAAGTCTTTACTTATCTTAAAGTGTTTGCCGATGGGTCGGGGTGTTCTCGGTGCAAAGCCGTTTCAGGCGTTTGCTCGCGACCCTAACTCACAGCAGGTCACTTGGCTAGCGTTCAGCCTATCTTGCTAATTCTTGAAAACAGGGCGGATGATGGGGCTCGAACCCACGAATGGTGGAATCACAATCCACTGCCTTAACCACTTGGCTACACCCGCCATAATCGCGATAACTAATATAGCACCGATGGTTGCCCCCCGGCCACGCAGAGAGCCAATTTTGTTCTAATAATTCTCTCCCCGGGCAGCTTATAGGTCAGGGCTGCCCAGGGGCGATCGCAGCGGCAACCCTCCCGTCATCTAATCAGGGTGGCTGTGTCGTATTACGGTTATCTATAGTTAGGGGGTATGAAATGTCGGTTTCCATCATCATTCCCACCTGGAACGAAGCGACCTGCCTGGGCCGCACCCTGGGTCTGTTACAGAGTCTCAGCCCGCCCCCCCGCGAGATTTTGCTAGTGGATGGGGGTAGCAGTGATCGCACCATCACCATCGCCCGCGCCTACGCCGACCGGCTGCCCCTCACCGTGATTCACGCCCCCGCCCCAGGCCGCTCAGTGCAAATGAACCTGGGGGCTGCCGCTGCCAAAGGCGACGCCCTGTGCTTTCTCCATGCCGATACCCTGGTGCCCGACGACCTAGTGCCCTTGGTGCACAGCACCCTGGCCAACCCAGACATCGCCTGCGGCGGGTTTGTGTCGCTCATGACTGGCCCCCATGCCACTCGCTGGGCCATCTCGCTCCACAACGCCCTCAAAACCTACTACGCGCCGCTGCTGTTTCGCCCCCACCTATTTTTCAGGCGGGGGCTACGGCTGCTGTTTGGCGACCAGGCGATGTTTTGCCGCCGCACTGACTTTCTCGCCTGCGGTGGCTTTGACCCCGCCCTGCCGATTATGGAAGAAGCCGACCTCTGCCTTAAGCTCTGCCGCCGAGGCCGCATTCGCCAGCTTAACCGGGTGGTGCAATCCTCCGACCGCCGGGTTGCCGCCTGGGGAGTCTTGAAAGCCAACGTCATCTATCTCATGATCGGCTTGCTCTGGGGAGTGGGAGTGCCCGCCACCAGGCTAAAGCAGTTTTACGAAGAGGTGAGGTGAGGGGGGGAAAGGGGTATCGGGTTTCGGGTTTCGGGGGTACGCGGTGCACGGTATACGG
>JBBSKN010000161.1:0-7560 GCA_038256265.1 Phormidesmidales cyanobacterium | reverse complement strand
TCGTTCCCGATTTGAATTCGTACCGGTAACGATACCGGGCTCTGGGCAATGCCGCAGAGCCTTTTATCTCTTCTCAACAGGGTGCTCATTAATACATTGCACCCAATATCCCTTTGTCCCGCCTTACGTTGATACCCGATAAACCGTCAGAACGATCCTGTTTTTAAGCTTTAAACAGATTCAAAGTATAAAAAGAACGGCCTTATCTGCAAATGTACGGGAAATTCTCTGTGCCATTAATCTTGCCCTCATCAGATCATGTCAATCCTGTAAAAGCGCAACACAAAAATGGAGTGCGGCATTGTTTTTTGATTTGATTGAATCAAGGAATCTTCTTTAGTGGTGCCGCTGACTAGCTAACACTGGTGTAGCTGCCGCAAAGGATAGGTAACTTAATTGTCATCATAGGGATTGCATCAACATTCCGTGCTCATATCCATACTAGGACTACGCACCGATGCCCCTGCAAGCCCCCGGCAGGATAAATTCTCTAGCCCCCAGTCTCCTCTGATGACTCCTTTCACATCCAGTTTAGGAGTACACATTTGACTATGGCTACGTCTGCACCCCGTCCGTCGGTTGAGGCTCAGGTTGGCGTTTATGACTGTGCCATCACCCTCAAATTCCGTATTTTAGAAGATAGCCACGCCATGGCGAATCGCGATCATCTGCTAGAACAGCTGCTCGACGCCTTCTCCTACGGCAGCGATGAGTTCATTGAACAGCTAGAGTCTCAGGTGGAGGTCAACGAGGTGTCTGCCATGGACGCCTCGCCGCTGATGCGTCGTCAGCTGATTCGGCTGCGCAACTTGCCCTCTGCCTAATGCAACTGTCTAATACAACTGGTTCCCTCTAGGCTCTAAGCCCCGTATATTGGATATCAGGGTTCGGCAGGCGATTTCATCGCTCCCCGCAGTCCAGTAGTCACCCAAGCTTAGGCCCATGAAACGTTACTCCTTGCAACAAAGGTTTGCTCGGCTGGTTTGGCTCTGCCAGACTGGCCTTGTGGGCCTGGCGTTACCTTTGGTTATGGTATTTGGGCTAGCGGTTTCCCCCGCTGGCGCTGTAGCCGTTTTCCAGGTTCCCACCGTAGCCGCTGGTGACTCCACCTGGGTGGTCGATGAGGCAAATATCATCAGCCGCATCAACGAGAACAAGATTTCGAGCCGGTTGGGTGATTTGGCTGCCACCACTGGCAATGAGGTTCGCCTTGTCACCATTCATCACATTGATTATGGCGAAACCATCCAAACCTTTACTGACAAGCTGTTTGAGCGCTGGTACCCTACCCCCGAAGAGCAGTCTAGCCAAACCCTGCTGGTGCTCGACGAGGTGACCAAAACCGTGGGCATTCGGGTGGGCGACCAATCTGCCGCCTTACTAGAGTCAGACGTTGCCACCAGCGTTGCCCAGGAGACGGTGCTCTATCCTCTGTTAGAGGGCGATAAATATAACCAGGCTTTTCTGGCTGCCAGCGATCGCCTCGGGGTCGTGCTCAGCGGCAAAGAAGATCCTGGCCCGCCTGCCTTTGACGACTCCTTTGATAGCGAAAGCACCTTCGCCTCCGCCGAAGCAACCGCCGAAAATCGCGGCAATACGACTATTCTCTTGGTGGTACTGCTGGTGCTAGCCACGGTGATTCCCATGGCCACATACTTTTGGTATGCCGGTTTTGGGAACTAGGCCTAGACAATTTTCCCAACAAAGGCCTAGGGGAAAGCACCGCTTGACTCATCCTCCCAGACACCTGCCCTAAGATAGGGCTATAGCCGACATCATTAGGACGTTTTGCTCGTAACGATCCCTGCCTGTCATTCCCGTTTCCACGGGAATCTATTCGAGGGCAATTACGGGCTAGTGGATTCCCGCCTACGCGGGAATGACGGCTCTGTCCTAACATGAGCGACTGGGGCTATACCTACAGGAAATCATTCATTCGTGAGTTTTAGCTCGCGCTTCACGGTCGTAGGGTTGTCTCCATCAACTACCAAGGGACAGGGGCTACCGTCGTTGGCATCAGGGGGCACCAGCCCGACCAGGTGAGGCACCGGGCGAGGAATGTAGCCCACCAGCGAATCGCCTTTATAAGCCAGAGACGTGCTAGCGCCTGAGTCGAGCATCACGGCATCACGGAGGCCAGACTGATAGAGCATTTCGCCCAGCTTTACTGAGTCCACCATGGTGTGAGTCACCCCCACCACCGGCTGCCCAGCGATATTGATGCCCCAAAAGGCCCGGTGTCGGCGAGCATCGTAATCAAACAACGTGCCAAAACTGCTGGCGGGCTGCGGCAGCCCGTCTTTAACTAGCCAGGCCGCTGCTACAAAGGCATCGGTGACCCCAGGCAGCTCGCGAGCTAGACCAGCTAGCGTATTGTGGCGATCGGCATCAAAGGGGACAAACAACACCCCGTCGGGCGCCATCAGCACTAGGGGGCGACTGTTAAGTCTAGGGGTTTCTCCCGCGTAGCCCGGCACAAACTGCTTAGTACTCTGGCTCAAAACTGGGCCAATCATCACATTCGAATCGAGGTATTGAAGAGAAAAGAATGCCCCGTCAACCGCTCCGGTGATATTACTGCCCGCCAACATTTCTGGCAGTTGGTAGCGGCTGTTGGCGTGGATGGTGACCGGGTGCCCGCCGCTGATCAGGGTAAACGACTGCCCTTCTAGATCGAGCTTCTGCTGCTCGACGGGGGTGGCAAAGTTAAACTCCGAATCGGCCACCGCAACCGGGGCCACCCCTGGGGCAGGTGGCCCACCCCAGGCCACGTCTATCAAGTCTGCTAAGCTAGATTGACCAAACCGCTCGATGGCCAGCAGTGACTCCGAGGCACCAGCAAACTGCTCATTCTGCTGGCGCATTGTAAACGCGGCCAGGTATCCGGCATCGGCTACCGCACGCGCCACGCGCTCATCGTAGTGACCTGTGGGGTAGCTAAAGTAGCGCATAGGAATGCCCAACTCGCTCTCTAGTCGCCGCTTAGACTCCACCACCTCATAGGCTAAATCTTCATCGCTCAAGTCGCGCAGGTCGGGGGGATGGGTGACACTGTGGGAAGCTATGGTGACCAGCGGCTCAGCGGCCATGGTTTTAAGCTGAGCCCAGGTCAAGGTTGAGCGCCCGGCTACCTCACCGTCTATCTTGCCTGGAAACACGAAAAATGTGGCCGGTACCTGATACTTTCGCAGCAGCGGCAGCACGTGCTCGTAGTGCCCTACGTAGCCATCGTCTAGGGTGATAAGCACGGGTTTCTCTGGCAAGGATGAACCTGTGCGTAAATGCTGCACCAGCTCGTCTGGGCTAATTGGGGTTAAGCCATTGTCCAGAATAGTTTGCAAGTGGTTTTCAAAGTCTTCGGGGGTGAGATCAAAGAACACCTCGGGTGGAGTTAGCACATCGTGGTACATCAACACCGGCACGCGGGCTTCGGTGGCCTGGGTATGAATACCTGGCCAGGGTTCTGCCCCAAGCTGAGCGATCGCCTCGGTGCCTAGGGTAGCTACCGCCGTGCCCAGCGCTGCTCCCTGAAATAGGGCGTTAGCGGGGCTATTCTCTACTACCAAAGACTGCCCGGCGGAGCGACGGCACAGTCGTTCACTGCTCACCACTGTCGGAAAAGCATCTACCCCAGGGGCGTCTATGAAGGCAAAGAGCTGGGCATTTAAGGTCTGGGGCTGATCGGCAGCAGGCGACGCTGCTAGTCCTACGTTACTGACGTTGATGGCCCCCGTACCCAGAGCTGTGGCCAAGGGCACCACTGCCCCTAACAAAAATGCCCCCGACCCCAGGGTTACTAAGGCCCTTACCCTAGAGGGCTTAATGCTAAACCGCTTTTTAATGCCCTTAACCACAATCTTCACTCCCCACCAGAACTTAGGCTCCGGCAAAGCCCATTACATACTACTGGGGAATGTTGGCTTTGTTCGTCAGAGTCAGCCTGTTTTTGGGTTAAGGCTCGATTAATTTGACCCCTTTAGTCAGAATGGGTGATCGGATCAGCCGAGACGCAGTATCGCGACAGCCGAGACGTAGTATGGAACAAGCCTGCATCCGCGGATATCTATGACCGTCACCATCGCCTACCTGGGGCCAGAGGGCACCTACTCCCAGCTCGCTGCCCTGGCCTACAGCCTCGACCTAGAACAACGCACCGGCCAATCCGTCAAGCTCATGGCCATGCCCACTATTCCCAAGGCCATGCAGGCCACCGCCGCTGGGATGACAACCCTCACCATTGTGCCAGTAGAAAATTCCACCGAGGGTGGCGTCACCGTTACCCTCGATACTCTTTGGCAGCTTCAGCAGCTCAAAATTCACCACGCCATGGTAATGCCCATTCGCCACGGCCTGCTCTCCCATGCCCAAGATTTAGGGGCTATTGGAGTGGTTTACTCTCACCCCCAGGCGCTGTCTCAATGTCAACGGTGGCTTGAGCACCATCTCCCCCAGGCCGACCTAATTCCCACCCGTTCAACTACAGATTCTTTAGGACATCTGGTGGATGACAATGCTGTGGCCGCAATTTCGTCTGAATGGGCGGCACAGCTCTACGACCTGCCCATTTTGGCCCACGATATCAACGATCATACTGATAACTGCACCAAGTTTTGGGTGCTTAAGGGCGATCCCCTAAAAGCTTCAAGTCAAGAGGGGCAAGTTACCTCTCTGGCCTTTAGCTTACCTATCAATGGGCCTGGGGCCCTGCTCAAACCCCTCGATGTGCTGGCCCGCTATGGCATTAACCTCAGCCGTATTGAGTCACGGCCCACCAAGCGATCACTAGGGGAGTACCTATTTTTTATTGACCTAGAAATCAGCATCCATAGCAAACTAGGTCAACAAGCCCTGGGAGAATTGCTGACCTGCACCGAAACCCTGATCAATTTTGGCAGCTACTGCATAGCGGTCATCGAGCCTAACCTATCTGCCGCCAAGGCCAGAACCCAGGCTACTCAAGCACCCCTTTGAGGGCCGTGCGAGCGGCCAAATGATTGCGAGTAGAGGTTAAAATCTCGGCTTCACGCTCGAGTCGCACACTGGTATCGTCCATCTCGAGCAGGGCCTGCTGCTCAAGGGCGACTCCGTGCAAATTGCTGGCTACCCAGTAAGACAGTTCAATGGGAATATCAGGAATATTTTCAGGCAAATCGATATCTTGCTCGGTAAGCTTAGCCGAGAGATGTACCACATCCCGCAGTAGGCGGTCTACGTCAGAGGCTAGTGGGTGCAAATCTTCGCTGGTAGGTTTGTCCTCGACCCACTCCACTAGACCCACCCGATAGGGCTTCTCACGCACATATCTGAGTAACCGAAACCGCTGCTGACCAATGGTCAAGATCTTGAGGCGATCATCGGGCAGCCGCTGATAGTGAAGAATCTCGGCGCAACAACCCACATTGGCAGGCTGACCCGTCGTGGGGTCAAGCATCAGCACCCCAAATCGGCGATCGCTCTGGAGTACAGTATTCATCATGATGCGGTAGCGGGGTTCAAACACATGAAGCGGCAGGTGCCTCCCCGGAAACAGAACTAGCTCAGGTAATGGGAAAAGCGGTAGCTCTCGCACAGATATGGACTCGGAGAATGCCATTATCGCCTCTTGCAGATTCCAGCACGCCATGCCGGAGCAGGGCAGGCTGTAACAGTTATTTACATATTGATATTCTAACCCAACTCACCCTGAGGATGCTGCCTATAACTGCATCGTTCTACCCTATAGTTCTTTGGGATAAGATACTAAAAACCCGCCGGGGCTGGGCCTTCGGCGGGTTTCAAAAATGCTCTATAGCTTAACTTCAATATCTACCCCAGCAGGCAGATCGAGTTTCATTAAAGCATCAATAGTCTTAGACGAGGGCTGATAAATATCGATAATGCGGCGATGAGTGCGACTCTCGAAGTGCTCTCGCGAATCCTTGTCCACGTGGGGAGAGCGCAGTACGCAATAAATCCGTCGCTTAGTGGGCAAAGGAATGGGACCAATTGCTGTAGCGTTAGTGCGGTTGGCCGTGTCAACGATTTTTTCGCAGGAGGTATCAAGCAGTCTGCGGTCAAAGGCCTTCAGGCGAATGCGAATCTTTTGTTGCTGAATAGTAGCCATAATTCTTAGGCAGATAAATTGTCAAGGTTCAAAGTCAAAGCCAATACCAGTACCCTAGTCCAATGAAAACTAGAGCAACAAGACAGGAGAAATCCTCTAGGAGGATTTCCCCTGTCTTACTCAAGTTAGCCCTAGGCTACTTGAGGATTTTGGAAACCACGCCGGCTCCCACGGTACGACCACCCTCACGGATAGCAAAGCGCATACCCTGCTCAATAGCGATGGGGTTAATCAGCTCTACAGTCATTTTGATGCGATCCCCAGGCATAACCATTTCAGCATCGCTGCCGTCGTCGGCGGTGAAGGCCATGATGCTGCCGGTTACGTCAGTGGTACGGACGTAGAACTGAGGTTTGTAACCGGGAAAGAAAGGAGTGTGACGACCGCCCTCTTCTTTCTTGAGGATGTACACCTCAGACTCGAACTGAGTGTGAGGTGTGATGCTGCCGGGCTTGGCTAGCACCATACCGCGCTCAATGTCTTCTTTCTGTACACCGCGCAGTAGCAGACCTACGTTGTCCCCAGCCATCCCTTCATCTAAGGTCTTCTGGAACATTTCTACCCCAGTCACGGTGGTGTTGCGAGTGTCGCGGATGCCGACTAGCTCGACGGTTTCACCCACCTTGACCTTGCCACGCTCAATGCGCCCAGTGGCTACAGTGCCCCGGCCAGTGATGGAGAACACGTCCTCAACAGCCATCAGGAAGGGCTTATCGATATCGCGCTCAGGAGTGGGGATGTAATCATCAACGCTATCCATCAAAGTCAGGATTTTGTCGACCCACTCGTTGTCACCGCGCTTGGTTGCAGGGGTAGAAGTTAGAGCTTCTACGGCCAAAAGAGCAGAGCCAGAAGTGATAGGGATTTCATCGCCGGGGAACTCGTAGGAGTCGAGTAGCTCACGCACCTCTAGCTCTACTAGCTCCAGCAATTCTTCATCATCTACCTGATCTTGCTTGTTCAGGAAAACAACAATGCTGGGCACGCCTACCTGCTTAGCTAGCAGAATGTGCTCCCGAGTTTGAGGCATAGGGCCATCGGCGGCAGAGCACACCAGGATAGCTCCGTCCATTTGAGCCGCACCAGTGATCATGTTTTTCACATAGTCAGCGTGGCCAGGGCAGTCAACGTGGGCGTAGTGGCGATTTTCAGTCTCATACTCCACGTGGGCCGTATTAATGGTGATACCACGTGCCTTCTCTTCGGGGGCAGCGTCGATTTCGTCGTATTTACGAGCCTTAGCGCCACCAGCAGCAGCCAGCGTCATGGTGATAGCCGCCGTCAGAGTGGTCTTGCCATGGTCAACGTGGCCAATAGTGCCAATGTTGACGTGGGGTTTATTGCGTTCAAACTTTTCGCGTGCCATTTACGTTACGTGTCCTTTCCTTTCTAAGCGTTCCCAGCGTTTTTAGAGATAATGGCCTCAGCCACGTTCCGAGGAACTTCACCATAATGGC
>JBBSKN010000160.1:0-7582 GCA_038256265.1 Phormidesmidales cyanobacterium | reverse complement strand
TCGTTCCCGATTTGAATTCGTACCGGTAACGATACCGGGCTCTGGGCAATGCCGCAGAGCCTTTTATCTCTTCTCAACAGGGTGCTCATTAATACATTGCACCCAATATCCCTTTGTCCCGCCTTACGTTGATACCCCAGAGTTATGCAGAATCTACATATGAAGCATGCGATAAAAGGATGGATTTCTGCAAAGGGTAATCAAAAATACAAAACACAACGCTCAGTTTGAATAACTTAGCTTTCAATGCCGCGATTTAAATATGCAGAGATCCTGATTTTTATTCGGTATTTTAGTTAAAAAACCATCCTGGGGCTTCGATCTTGGTAAGTCTAAACCATGTTTTTTTAGGTACAGCTTAGTCTGTCCACACCTCTGCCCCATAGCCTGTGAGCCTTGAAAACACAAGACTTCGGGGGCAAGGCTAGGCTCTGACCCTGTTCGTTCATGCATCTGTGCCGCTCATATTCTGCTAATTTCGCCACAATTTGACCGAATCAATTCTGATTCTATGGAAAGCCAAGTTGTGGTGTTATCAACGCAGTCATTTGGGTTGGTTCTAGTTCGTCAATGGTCAGGGTAAAGCAGCGATAGGCCAGTGTTTTAGCTAGTTTTTCCGTTTGTTTTTGCATCGCATACCGTTGGAGAAAGCACCACATGACTCGATTAAATCGCCGTAGATTTTTGATGACCGCAGGCACCGCCGCCGCGGGTACTGTGCTGCTCCATGCGTGCAGCCAGGGTGGGGCTGATCAGGCGGCAGAAACCCCCACGGATGTTGCTGTTGACCCTGCAGATGCGCCGGAAGTCACCACCGCCAAGCTGGGCTTTATTGCCCTGACCGACTCGGCTCCGCTGATCATTGCCAAGGTCAAAGGTTTCTACGACAAGTACGGCATGACCGACGTGTCGGTCGAAAAGCAGGCGTCCTGGGGCACCACCCGCGACAACCTGGTGCTGGGCTCCGGCGGCGGCGGCATCGACGGGGCGCACATTCTCACCCCCATGCCCTACCTGATCTCGGAGGGCATTGTCACCGATGGTAACAAGGTGCCGATGTACATCTTGGCTCGCCTCAACACCAACGGCCAGGGCATTTGTCTCTCTAACGACTACAAAGACTTGGAAGTCGGCGTCGATAGCAGCCCTCTAAAGGAAGTTTTTGCCCAGCGCAAGTCTGCTGGTAACGAACTCAAGGCGGCGATGACCTTCCCCGGCGGCACCCACGACCTGTGGATGCGCTACTGGCTGGCAGCGGGCGGCATTGACCCCGACCAAGATATCTCAACCATTGTGGTGCCGCCGCCCCAGATGGTGGCCAACGTCAAAGTGGGCAACATGGATGCCTTCTGCGTGGGCGAACCCTGGCCCCTGCAAACCGTCAACCAAGACATCGGGTACAACGCCCTCACCACGGGCGAAATGTGGAAAGACCACCCCGAAAAAGCCCTGGGCATGCGGGCCGACTGGGTCGATGCCAACCCCAAGGCTGCCAAAGCGCTGCTGATGGGCACCCTGGAAGCCGCCATGTGGTGCAGCGAAGCTGAAAACAAAGAAGAAATGTGCCGCATTCTCTCGGAGCGGGCCTGGTTTAACGTGCCCTACGACGACATCATCGACCGCTCGGTGGGCAAGTTTGACTACGGTAATGGCAAGGTGGTCGAGCAGCCCGACCTGATGCAGAAGTATTGGGCTGACAATGCCTCTTATCCCTTTAAGAGCCACGACCTGTGGTTCTTAACCGAGAACATTCGCTGGGGTTATCTACCCGCCGACACCGACACCCAGGCCTGGGTCGATGCAGTCAACCGCGAAGACCTCTGGCGCGAGGCGGCCACCGCCCTGGGGCAAGAAGCCATGATTCCCGAGAGCACTTCGCGCGGCGTGGAAACTTTCTTTGACGGCATCACCTTCGACCCTGAGAACCCCCAGGCCTACCTCGACAGCCTGGCCATCAAACGCGTGTAGCACTTGTAGGGTGGGCACTGCCCACCATCCCCCGCCACCCTCACCCCCAACCCCTCTCCCAGCGGGAGAGGGGAGCCAGAAAGCCTTTTCTTTACTTTTTCCTGTCCCCCAGTCCGCACTATTCCTCTGCTGTACGCCCTGGAGACCTACCGACCATGACGGCACCCCTCGATATTCGTCCAGCGCGATCGCGCTTTAACCTGCAACAGTTCGGCGGTCAGGCGTTGAATTGGCTCAAGGGGCTGATTGCACCCCTGGTGGCCATCCTGATTTTTCTGGTGATCTGGCAGGTGATGACCATGGGGCCAGACGCCAACCTACCCACCCCGGTGCGCACGGTGCAAGACACCTGGGAGCTGATCGTCAACCCCTTCTTTGACTACGGCGGCACCGACCGGGGGCTATTTTGGCAGGTGTGGAGCAGTCTGCAACGGGTGGCCCTGGGCTTTACCCTAGCGGCGGCGGTGGGCATTGCCCTGGGCATTTTGGTGGGCACCAGCTCGCTGATGTATAACGCCCTCGACCCGCTGTTTCAAATTTTGCGTACGGTGCCACCTCTGGCCTGGCTGCCGATCTCCCTGGCGGCCTTTCAACAGGCCAACCCCTCGGCCATCTTCGTGATTTTTATTACGGCGATCTGGCCGATCATCATCAACACCACCGAGGGTGTGCGCCAGATTCCGCAAGACTACAACAACGTGGCGCGGGTGTTGCAGCTGTCGAAGTCGCAGTACTTCTTTAAGATTTTGTTTCCGGCCACCGTGCCCTATATTTTCACCGGCCTGAGAATCGGCATTGGCCTGTCTTGGCTGGCGATCGTGGCGGCGGAGATGCTGATCGGCGGCGTGGGCATCGGCTTCTTTATCTGGGATGCCTGGAACAGCTCGCGCATTAGCGACATTATTATCGCCATTATCTACGTGGGCATTGTCGGTCTGCTGCTCGACCGTTTGATTGTGTTTGTCAGCACCCTGGTGCTGCCCGAAGAGCAAAAGCAGTAGCGGCCCTCACCCCCACCCCCTCTCCCTGGGGGAGAGGGGAGCCCGTAGGGTGGGCACTGCCCACCATTTCACTCCCGCTTCCCAAAAATCAACCTGTGATTCTGCCGAGGTTGGCGGTGGGCAGTGCCCACCCTACCGGTTCTTTCTTTAACGGTGCATCGCTGCGCGGATGCACCCTACGGCCCTCACCCCCACCCCCTCTCCCAGGGGGTGAGGGGAGCAGGAGCCGCAAAATTCAAAATCGCTAATTCAAAATGCTTGCGTCCGTCTGCACCTTCACTCCCTGATCACCATGGCTGTATTTGTAGAAGTTGACCACGTTGATCGCGTCTTTAAGCTGCCCGATGGGGGCGAATACATTGCCCTAAAAAATATCGACCTGCAAATTCATAAGGGGGAGTTTGTCTCTCTGGTGGGTCACTCAGGCTGTGGCAAATCGACCCTGCTAAACATTCTCTCGGGGCTAGATACCCCCAGCGCGGGCGGCATTGTGCTGGAGGGGCGGCAGGTGACGGAGCCGGGGCCAGACCGCATGGTGGTGTTTCAAAACTATTCGCTGCTGCCCTGGCTGACGGTGCGCGAAAACATTGCCCTGGCGGTGAACCGGGTGATGAAAAAGCACCCCCAGCCGGTGCGCGATCGCATGATTGACCACCACATGGAGATGGTGGGCCTGCAAAAGGCGGCCAACAAGCGCCCCGGCCAGATCTCGGGCGGCATGAAGCAGCGGGTGGCGATCGCCCGCGCCCTGGCCATTCGCCCCAAACTGCTGCTGCTGGATGAACCCTTTGGCGCACTGGATGCCCTGACTCGCGGCGGTCTGCAAGAGCAGCTGATGAAAATTTGCCAAGAAAACGAAGTCACCTGCGTCATGGTCACCCACGATGTCGATGAGGCGCTGCTGCTGAGCGATCGCATCGTGCTGATGACCAATGGCCCCGAGGCCCACGTCGGCCAGGTCGTCGATGTGCCCTTCCCCCGCCCCCGCGAGCGCATGGAGGTGGTGAAAAACCCCAGCTACTACAGCCTGCGCAACGAAATTGTCTACTTTCTTAACCAGCAAAAGCGGGCCAAGCTGCACAAGGCCAAGCCCGTGGTGGCCATGGCCGCCAACGGCCTAGAGAAGGTCAACCTAGAGCTGGGCTTTATTCCGCTGATCGACTGTGCGCCCCTGGTGGTGGCCAAAGAAAAGGGCCTGTTTGAGGCCCACGGCCTCACCAATGTCACCCTCAACCGCGAGCCCAGCTGGAATGCGATCGCCGACGGCGTCACCACCAATCGCCTCGACGCCGCCATGATGGTGGCGGGCATGCCCCTGGGCATCACCCTGGGCTACGGCAACCAGCGGCCCAGGCCCATGGTCAGCGCCCTGACCCTGAGCCGCAATGGCAACGCCATTACCTTCAGCAAGCGGCTGTTTGATGCCGGGGTGCGTACCCTGGCCGACTTTAAGGCCAACCTCGACCGCCGCCCCGACCAGGTGCACACCCTGGCCGCCGTGCACCCCACCTCCATGCACAACCTGCTGCTGCGCTACTGGCTGGCCTCTGGTGGCATCGACCCCGACCGCGATGTCAGCGTCACGGTGATTCCGCCCGCGCAGATGGTGTCAAACCTGAAGACAGGCACCATCGACGGCTACTGCGTCGGTGAACCCTGGAATGCCCGCGCCGTGGCCGAAGGACTGGGCGTGGTGATGGCCACCGACAACGACATCTGGCCCGGCCACATTGAGAAAGTGCTGGGCGTCACCGAAGACTGGGCCGAGCAATATCCCAAGACCCATGTGGCCCTGGTCAAGGCCCTGCTGGAGGCCTGTGAATACTGCGACGACCGCCGTAACCGCGAAGAAATCGCCGAAATGCTGGCCAAGCCCGAGTATGTGGGGGCCGACGAAGCCCACATTCGCCCCGGCTTTCTTGACCCCTACGACCGGGGTGACGGCAGCGCCCCCGAACCGGTGCACAACTACGTTCGGTTTTTCACCGGCAGGGCCAACTACCCCGATATCTCTGAGACCGTGTGGATGATGACCCAGATGGCCCGCTGGGGCATTACCCCCTTCCCCCGCAACTGGTTAGAAGTGGCCGAGCGGATCAAGCGGGCCGATATCTTTGGCCAGGCCGCCCGTGATCTAGGTCTGGTCGATATTGGTCGCGATCGCCACATTACCCATCTCTTTGATGGCATAGAATTTGACCCCGACGAGCCGCTGAAGTATCTAGAGAAGTTCGCCATCAAGCGCGACCTACGGATCGAAGAAGTGCCCATGGATTCCGTGCCTGTCCGCTAATCCTCTCCCCCCTATCTGTGCAACGAATTCGCTGTAGGGGCTGAGCAGTGCTCAGCCCCTACCCTCACCCATTCACCCACACCCCCGACTATGCAAGTGTTAAACTCACCTACCCAATCCCTTAGCTACCAGCAGACCCAGGAACCGTTCTTGGTTATTGACAACCTCACTAAGGTCTACCCCACCCCTAACGGCGACTTTGTCGTGCTCGACGGCATTGACCTGGCGGTGAATGAAGGCGAATTTGTCTGCGTCATCGGCCACTCGGGCTGTGGCAAGTCAACTCTGCTCGATATGGTGGCCGGGTTTCGCCAGCCCACTGAGGGCGAGGTGCGCCTACAATCTCAAGCCATCCAGGAGCCTGGCCCCGATCGCATGGTGGTGTTTCAAAACTACTCACTGCTGCCCTGGCTCACCGCCTATGAAAACATCTATCTCGGCGTGAAGTCGGTGTTCCCCAACAAGCCCGAGGCGGCGAAAAAGCACATCGTCATGGAGCACCTGGAGATGGTGGGCCTGGCCGATGTGGCCAACAAAAAGCCCGGTGCGCTCTCCGGCGGCATGAAGCAGCGGGTCTGCATTGCCCGCGCCCTAGCCCTGCGGCCCAAGGTGCTAATTCTCGACGAGCCTTTCGGTGCATTAGACCCGATCACTCGCGAAGAACTGCAAGAAGAGCTGCTGACCATCTGGCGAGACAACCAGATCACCGTGCTAATGATCACCCACGACATCGACGAGGCGCTGTTTTTGAGCGATCGCGTGGTGATGATGACCAACGGCCCCGCCGCCAAAATCGGCGAGGTGATGCAGGTGCCCTTTGCTCGCCCACGCGATCGCGCCCGCATCATGGAAGACCCCAAGTTCTACGAACTGCGCAACGAAGCTCTCGACTTCCTCTACCACCGCTACGCCCACGACGACACCGAGTAAGGGCACACTGCTCAACCCCGCAACCTTGCACAATTAGACCTGAGGCTGGCGAAAAACTTCGCCAGCCTTATTTGTAGCGGTGCTAAGCACGCTGCTCAGGTGACGCTAGACTTGACTTAACCAGACCCAGATTCGACCTAGGCCTCTTCCTTGTAATGGTTCAACTCAAGCAGCGCTTCCAAAGCTTTGAAGAGTACCTGGCCTACGACGACGGCACAGAAAACCTCTACGAGCTATTTAGTAGTCAACCTACGCCACTTAATTCTTTGATACCTATAGTGCTTGCTAGGAAGGTGATTTTGCTATGAGTGTTATTATTTCAGATGATTTGGTAGAAGCTTCTCAACTGACCCCAAGCGAATTTCGTCAAGAAATTGCTCTATACCTATTTCAAACTGGGCGATTAACAATAGGCTATGCTAGCCAGCTTGCCGAGATGTCACTCAATGCATTTCGTCAACTGCTCAAACAACGCAACATCCCGCTCTATGTCTATGATGTTGAAGATTTTGAATTGGATTTGAAAAATTTAAGGACGTTAGGTCGGCTGTGATCGTTATTAGTGACACATCTGCCATCACTAATTTGGCAGCCATTCAACACTTGCAGCTTTTAGCGCAACTCTATGGGGAAATCACTATTCCTGAAGCAGTCTACCGTGAGCTAACAGAAATTGATCCTCCAGTGCCGGGTGCTTTGGAAGTAAAAACAACTCCCTGGATTGAGGCTAGACAAGTAGCCGATCAGGCCGTTGTGGAGCGTCTCAAATTTGAAGCCAAACTAGATCCAGAAGAATCTGAGGCGATCGCACTCGCCCTAGAGCTTAATGCTGATTTGCTCTTAATTGATGAGCGTCGTGGCAGAGCTGAAGCAAACCGTTTGGGAGTCAGAATTACTGGCTTGTTGGGTATTTTGGTTGAAGCAAAGCAAAAGAAGCTGATTGTTGCTGTTAAGCCTTTTATGGATGCTCTGATTTCAGCCTCAGATTTTAGAGTATCTTCGGCTTTGTATAGCCAAATTTTGTCTATTGTAGATGAGGCGTAGCTAAGTCTGTGTTTCAGTAAGTTTTTATTGAGTTATTCGAAAGGCAATCTGCTTTCCGCAACTTTTCACTAAAGGATCTAATCGTTTCGGTAGTTTACTATTGCGTAGGTTGGGTGGCGCGATAGCAAAACCCAACAACTCTACGCTTGATATATATAATTGAATGATATTTAATAAGGAGCGATAAAGACATTTGCCAAAGTTTTTGCTATAGCAATCCTATTTGATTCATGAAAAGGATCCATATCGATGCATTTTGGGGAAATCGAACACCTCTAGCCTGAAAAACTGCTCGAAGAGGGCTTTAAGCGCAGAAAAGCAGGGGCGTAGCCCGGACATCCGTCTA
>JBBSKN010000159.1:0-7597 GCA_038256265.1 Phormidesmidales cyanobacterium | reverse complement strand
GCGGCGTAGAGCAGCAGCTCGGCCCGGCTGACCATTGGGGCTGCCCCCTGGTAGCCCAGCAGCAGCTGCCGCAGCCCCAGCCCCAGCTCTGTTCCCCCCGGCTCACGGGTGGTGAGCACCTGGAGCTGCTGTAGGCGATCGCTCCCTTGCAGCGCCGCCTGCAAACGCTTTAGCTGAGTTGACTTACCACAGCCCTCAACCCCTTCAAACACCACCAGCTTACCGGACATAACTTGTCGCATCGTTTTCTCAAGCTTACAGGCAAGACAGGCAGTAGGCCGACGCGCGACCCTGCCCCCTGGCCCTGTCGTCCAAAAAAAATATGGTATACATTAAGATACAAAAGGAACTTGTGCCATCACCCCGCAGTCAAAGGGTATTGGTGAGTGGCTATTTTTATTAGCCCATTCAACCTTAGGTACTGACCTAACTGTTACGCTAAATTTAAGCGGAGGATACCCATGGCTCGGTATACCAACTCACTCCCTGTATCTACCGCCACCGCCCGGTTGCGAGATTCACTAGTCAGCACGCTGCAATCCTGCGGGCTAAAGATGATCTACGAAACCAAAGACTATCTGGTGGCAAAAGAGCAGCCGGGGCAGGTATCTCTGTCTCAGCTCACCACCATTGAGGTATTGATCAATCCACCCACCGTCGCCGCCGACTCCACCTGGGTCAATTTAGTCGTTAAAAACGAAGAGCTACCCCTCAGGCTCAACAACCACTGCGAGCAAATGTTTAGCGCCATTAGCGAAGCTATCTGCGCCGCGGTCTAATGGCTTGTCAGGCTTAGAAACAGACCGCCTGAATCAAGAACCTTAAAAAAGTACTAAAGGTACCCTGAATTAGCCCCCTAATCGGGGGGCCAGTTCAGGGCAAAGCACTATATTTCAGTATCGTCGTCTAAGCTGTCGCTTTCTTCATCGCCCTCTTCCACCATGTTGGGGCTGATCAACGTGATGTCAAACTCGTCAGGGGGCAGAGTCGACTGGCTATCGCGCTTGAGCTGATAGTAGATGGCGCGGGCCTGGGGGCCAAACACAATTTCATCCTCATTTTTAAGGTCGTGGGCCTGAAGCTTGCGGCCATTGATCAGCATGCCGTTGGCGCTGGGTTTGCCCTTGAGGTTGCCGTCTACGATGCGGTAATAAAACGTGTCGTCGTCCTTGGGCAGCTGCACCAGGGTAGCGTGGTGCCGCGACACAAACTGAGACGACAGCCGAATGTCGCACTTGGGGTCGCGGCCAATGGAGTACACCGACCCGTCTAAGACAATTTCTCGACGCCCCTTGCTATCTTCAACAATGAGAATGTTACTAAGTTTGGTATGGAGTGGCATGCTCTGACACTAGCAAATACAAGGCCCAGAATTGACTTGGCAGGGAACGTATAATTTAGCCACTTTAGCAAAAGAGGCTAAGGAACCTATCACAGTAGCTAACCCGTGGCCGCGAGTAATGATTCAAGCCGATTGTTGAGCTTGTGATCTCAACTCAGGCCCGCTGGTAACCGCTTATCTCGACCGGGAGGCACCCCAGGGGCAGATGACCCTAAGACGTGCCGAAATAGCTGCTCTACAGTTTACCCTCAGATGTCTTGCCTGAATGGTAGCAGAATCCTTGAATAGATACGCTCTATACCTCAGTCAGCGCCGTCCACCTCAATGTCTTCCCAGGGGTTAGAGTTTACGTCGCGCAGGCGTTTTAGCATCCAATCAAAGCGAATGCCGCCCATGGAGAGCATGTCGCCCATTTCGTCTAGGCCAACATCGTTGAGGGTAGCCACCGGTCGCCAGTGCTCGCCCTGCAAATGCTTCACGGTGCTGCGCAGGCGGCTAGAGAGCAAAATGGCTAGGGCGCGATAAAAGCGAGAGGCAAACCAGATGTCTTGCTGAAGCTTATGGCGCAGCTGACCGCAAGAAATAGCCAGCACAATGCTGGGCTGCAGGGCGGTGACCGTTGCTGAGGGGGGTTGACCATCCACAAACGACATTTCTCCTACCACTTCGCCCGTGGCCAGCTGGGCAAGGGGCGAAGTGGTTAAGGCCACCACCGAGACTTCTAGGGCACCGTCTAAAATAAGGAAGAGCTGGTCGCAGGGTTCACCTTCGCGAATCAGCACATCGCCAGGCTGAAGCTCTAACCGCTGACCGGACTCAATCAACCAGTCAACGTCTTCGTCTTCTAAGACACCGAGAATAAACACTACACGCTTCATAGCCACGGCCCCCCTCCACAATAACCGGACTGCCCCTGGCAGCTCTGCCAAGGAAACCTGGCCCTGGCTCTCAACGATAGAGGGGCCAGGTGGGGACAATGCCGCGTAGCTGCCTTACGCAGATGATGCCAATTTTCTAACATAGCCTAGGATGGGGTGCATAGGGCCTGATCTCGACAAGGATGTCCTGCAAGGGTTTTTGACCCGGTTTAATGGGTGAACTTTACCCCCTCTAACAGCTAGTGAAGTTTGCCGTGAATGGCCTGTTCTAAAATTCGTCTACCCATGACTACTGTAAACCCAACGGCGGCTATTCCTGCCCCAGTCAAAACTACTGATGTGACCGTGCGCGCCTACTTTCTAGGTCAGCGCATTGACCTTCAGCGCATGAAGCTAGGATCGCTTGTCCAGGCTGGCTCTGCGGCCCCCGCAGCGACGCTGCCTGTGTCGCCGCTAATCGTGCCGGTGGCAGGCGGCGGACAGGGGGTGTTGTTTGACTATGGGGCGGTGGTGCTGTTTGGCCTATCGGAGACAGCCGAGCAGACGTTTATCAGCACCCTCAAGCCCTATATTCAGTCGCCTTTTGGTCAGGCCGAAACTGAGGCCGTCACCATTCGCCTGGCCCCCAACGGCAACGGTAAGGTGCAGGATGGGATGATTTTGCTGTCTGCGTTGGATGAAATGCGGCTGCAAATCGTCGCCGACGTGATGGCTAAGAGCGTTGTGCTAGCTCATTACGAAATTGGGGCGGCGGCGGTGTTTGACCGCATCGAACCCTATGCAGCTGAATTGCAGCACCAGCGCTCGGTGAATGTTAAGGGCAACCAGTTGCTCAAGCAAATTGGCCAAACACTGATGATTCAGCACAAAATTGTGGGCCGGGTCGAAATTGTCGATAAGCCTGAGCTGCTGTGGGAGTACCCCGACCTTGACCCTCTCTACCATCGCTTGGAAGACGAGTACGAAATTCGCGATCGCCACTCGGCCCTGGAGCGCAAGCTTGACCTAGTCAGCCGCACCGCCGAGACGGTGCTCGACCTCCAGCGTCACCAGACGGGCCTGCGGCTGGAGTGGTATGTGGTGCTGCTGATTGTGGTAGAAGTGCTGCTGTCGCTCTATGACTTGTTTTTAAGGCCCCGTTTTTAGTGCTCTGGGGTTACGCATTCTGTTTTGAGCACGATTCGGCAGCGCAATTTTTTAGAAGAACTTCAAAGGAAGAGGGATCGATGGGACAGGCTATTGTTGTTAACCAAGCTGAGTTTGACCAAGCGGTGCTGCAACCGTCGTTTGAGCAGCCGGTAATCGTCGATTTTTTTGCCACCTGGTGTGGCCCCTGCCAGCTGCTCAAGCCCATGCTTGAAAGCCTGGCCCAGGAGTACGACTTTACCCTGGCCAAGATCGACATTGACCAAAACCCTGAGCTGGCCAAGGCCTTTGGGGTGGAGGGGGTGCCCGACGTGCGCATTGTCACCCAGGGGGAGGTGCAGGAGGGTTTTGTGGGGGTGCTGCCCGAGCCGCAATTGCGCGAGCTGCTAAATAAGCTAGGGCTGCAATCGCCGTTAGAGCAAGACCTGGCGGCGTTGGCGGCGGCCCAGGCCAATGGTGATATGGCCGAGGTGCTGCCAGCGTTGGCCAACCTGCTCACCCGCTACCCCAACAACGGCCAGATTTTGCTCAAGGCCGCCCAGGTGTATCTGGAGCAAGGGGATGATGCTTTGGCGGCTCAGTATTTGGAGTTGATCGACCCGAGCGATCGCACCACCAGTGACCAAGCCGATGGTCTCCGAGGGCTATTGACCCTGCGCCAATCCCTCGCTGAGCTGGGAGATTCTGAGCTAGATATAGCCTACAGGAAAGCCGGTAATGACGCCCTGTCGGGCGATTTTGCCGCCGCTCTGGAGGGCTTTTTGGGGGTGGTGGAGCGCGATCGCACCTACTGCAAAGACGCTGGCCGTAAAGCGATGCTGGCGCTCTTTAAGCTACTGGGCGACAGCGACCCGCTCACCCTCACCTACCGCAAACGGCTGATGCAGGCGTTGTACTAGCGCTGATGATGACAGGGGGCTGGGGCATAAGGGTCACGGTCTACGGTTCAAGGTATGCGGTTCAAGGCAAGCCGTGCACCGTAAACCGTAAACCGTGACCCCTACTCATCTGTCATTTTTGACTTGGCAGACTACTTCGGTTAAGGATACGACAGTTATTCTAGAGAGAGTTACCTAAGCTGACTTTCTAGCCTTTAGCCAACGCTCTGAGCGATACACCTCTATGGCACTTTTGGCCCGCTGGCTTCAATTTTTGCGGTTCCTCGAAGGATTGCTGGAGTTTTTTGACTTTCTCACCACGCCCCTGGGTTTGGTGGCCAGTGTGGGGTTGGGGCTATACAGCCTGTTGGTCTTTCTGGGTACCGATGCCTCAGCCGCCGCCACCCTGGCTGGGTCTGTGGCTCTCTGCCTCAGCTGCCTGATCACCCGGCCCGATTTCTAGGGTGATCTGTGGAAAACGTTCTTCCCAATAGTGGGCAGTGCCCACCCCTACGGTCCAAAGCTCAAAACTCATTTCCCCCATGTTCCCTGTCGCCGAGGCCGCTGCCAAAATTCTTGACCTGACGCCTCTGCCTACGGAGGTTGAGCGCGTTTCCTTAGAGGCGGCTCTGGGGCGCGTTCTGGCCCAGGCCATCCCCAGTCCGCTCGACTTTCCCCACTGGGATAATTCAGCGATGGATGGCTATGCGGTGCGCTATGAGGATGTGCGGGGGACGAGTGTTGACAACCCTCAGTCACTGACGGTGATCGAGACAATTCCGGCGGGGCGATCGCCCACTCTACCCGTCGGCCCTGGCCAGGCGGCTCGCATTCTCACTGGCTCCATGCTGCCCGCTGGGGCCGACACCATTGTCATGCAAGAGGTGACTCAGCGCTCGGGCGATCAGGTTTTGGTCTTAGCCGAGCCAGAGCCAGAGCAGTTTGTGCGCCACCGGGGCAGCTACTGCCGCGCAGGCGAACCGCTGATGGCACGAGGCCTGGCCATCGGCGGGCCAGAACTAGCTGTGCTGGCGGCGGCTCAGTGTGTTCAGGTGCCGGTATTTCCTCAGCTTCGGGTGGCGATTCTCTCCACGGGTGACGAGCTGGTTTCCCCAGAGACGCCCCTCCAGCCGGGGCAAATTGTCGATTCTAATCAGTACGCTTTAGCGGCGCTGGTGCGGCAGGCGGGGGCGATTCCAGTTTCTCTGGGCATTGTGCCCGACCAGCCGCAGTCGCTACGGGCGGCGATTCAGTCGGCGCTGGCTCAGGCGGATGTGATTGTGTCGTCGGGCGGGGTATCGGTGGGCGACTACGACTACGTGGATGAAATTTTGGCGGAGCTGGGGGCAACACTGCACATTCGCGCGGTGGCGGTCAAACCCGGCAAGCCCCTGACGGTGGCAACGTTCCCTGCCGAAAATGGCTCTGTGCCCCTCTACTTTGGCCTGCCGGGCAACCCGGTGTCGGCCCTAGTGACGTTTTGGCGGTTTGTGGCTCCGGCACTGCGCAAGCGATCGGGCCGGGGGGCTGGCTGGGGACCAGTCTTTGTGCCCGCCATCACCCGCCACGACCTCAAAACTGGGGGGCAGCGAGAAACCTACCTGTGGGGCAGGCTAGAGATGTCCGCTGATGGATACAGTTTTGAGCTGGCCGGGGGCGGCCACATCTCTGGTAATTTGATCAACCTAGCGGGCACCAATGCCCTGGCGATCGTGCCCGTAGGAACGAAGTTGATCCCTGCCGGAGAAACCGTACGGGTCATGGTCGTGGGCTGGTAATCTGCCAAGCCAAGGGTGACGGGTTAGTGGGGTGTACGGTCCCATCTACCCTCTCCCCAACCCGCACACATACGCCAGAGCCGCCGAATTCAACGGGTCAGGTGCCACGGGCATCCAGCTGCTGCTGCCCACAGGGCCATCGTATTCCACATCGCGAAAACGGCGGCGATCGCAATCGTACTCGGTCAAATAGTCGGTGCGCTGGGGCGTGCCAGAACGGCGATCAACGTAGTAGCTCCTCACTCGAACATGGCCTTGGTCGAGGGGTTCTATGGAGTCAAGATCGACAAACTGCTCCTGCTGGCCGGCCTGGGCTACCGGATACCAGGTGGTGGCCCAGGCGCTGGCTGGGTAAATGGCCCAGCTAAGGCAGAGCGCCAGGGATGAAATGATCCCCGACAGCGTCAGCATCACAAAAAAGCTCAGGGAGGATACCGATTTGCGCCACAGCAGCCGATTGACGCTGGCCAGGGGCGCGGGTTTGCGGGTCAGCCACAGCCGGTGCTTTTGGCGGCGCAGGCGAGCCAACCATTTTAAGTACTGGTGCCGCTGAGTCATTGGGTGGTAAAGGGTATACAGATATGCTTATTCTCTAATAGTCGGGGCCCACCCCCACTGTCGCCAGCGGGGGACTCTGGTTTCAAAGCCCGTTCCCACGGGCCGAGATCAAGGCATCAACATCCTCGGTGGGATAGACCATAATGGAGCCTAGTGATCCACTCAGGCCAGCCCGTGACCTCCGAAAACCCAGACGTGATCGAGCATCAAAACGTCCCCGTCGAGCATCGTAGTCTCCACGACTTTTTGTATAGCGCAGCCGACGAGCATGCCGCCGACCCCACGGCCGACCTGACCGCCGCCAGGACCGACGACAACTGGAGCGACCTAATTCGCGATCAAACCCAGCAAACCCAGGCAGTAGATGATTAGCGGCGTAGAGCCATGGTTTCTAGCATTCAATATCCCTACCTCAGCCCCCAAGACTATTTAAATTGGGAGCCGCTGCAAGCGCTGCGCTACGAGTATATCGAGGGCGACGTCTATGCCATGGCTGGTAGCATGCTGCCCCATAGCGAAATTGCGGTAAACCTGACGACGCTGCTCAAAAATCACCTCAGGGGTAAAGGCTGCCGGGTGTTGGGCTCTGATGCCAAGCTTGGCGTTACCGAGAGTGGCCCCTTTTTCTACGCCGATGGCAGCATGACCTGCGACAGTCGAGACCGGGGGGCGCTCAAGTTTTGCCGCTATCCCTGTCTGATTGCAGAGGTGCTTTCTCCCGGCACCGAGGCCTACGACCGGGGCGGCAAGTTTGCCCAGTATCGCCGCATAGAGAGTTTGCAAGAATATGTCTTGATCGGCAGCGATCGCATCACGGTTGAGATTTTTCGTCTCAATGAGCGCGGCAAGTGGGAGCTAACACCCTATGTCGAGGGGGAGGGTATCAACGTAAGGCGGGACAAAGGGATATTGGGTGCAATGTATTAATGAGCACCCTGTTGAGAAGAGATAAAAGGCTCTGCGGCATTGCCCAGAGCCCGGTATCGTTACCGGTACGAATTCAAATCGGGAACGATG
>JBBSKN010000158.1:0-7636 GCA_038256265.1 Phormidesmidales cyanobacterium | reverse complement strand
GCGCGCCATCTGGATGCCCGCTCTATTCTTATTTCTCTGGCAGGCCACCCCCACCGCCGATGCCGCTTTCTTTTTCTTCACCACCAACGACCTGGGCTTTCAGCCCGAGTTTTTGGGCCGGGTGCGGCTGGTCACCAGCCTAGCGGCGCTGCTGGGCATCTGGGTGTTTCAGCGGTTTTTGCGCACGGTGCCCTTTCGCACCATCTTTGCCTGGTCCACGTTGCTTTCCAGCGTACTGGGCATGAGCATGCTGCTGCTGGTCACCCACATCAACCGCAGCCTGGGCATTGGCGATGAGTGGTTTAGCCTGGGCGACAGCCTGGTATTGACGGTGATGGGCGAGATCGCCTTTATGCCCGTGCTGGTGCTCTCGGCCCGCCTCTGCCCCCCCGGCGTTGAGGCCACCCTGTTTGCCCTACTGATGTCGGTGGTGAATCTGGCCGGGCTGCTCTCCCATGAGCTGGGGGCGGTGCTCACCCACTGGCTCGGCGTCACTGAAACCAACTTTGACAATCTGTGGCAGCTAGTGCTAATTACCAACCTCACCACGTTGCTGCCCCTGCCGCTGTTGTTCTTGCTGCCCAACTCTTCATCCCAGGGGGTAGGCGATAGCGATCCAGGCCACGCCGAAAGCCTGCCCCCCGCCGATACGCCCCTGGTTGCCACGGGTCTATTTTCGTCCTCTGCGACAGAGCATCCGGTGACCGTGGATGATTCCGGGCCGGAACGCTTCGCGAAGCGCGACTAATTACCGAGGAACGGTGCATCGCTGCGCGGATGCACCCTACATCTATTCCCCTACCTAATCTATTGCTATGACCACTTACCCCATCATCAACTCCCCCACCATGACCGCTTCAGAGGCGAGTTCTACCGAGGCCGCCTACTCCGTCGCAGACTGGGCCAGCGGCTTTCGCTCCCAGCCCGATGAGCACAGCTACTGGATTACCGACATTGAGGGCACCATTCCCCCAGAGCTAGAGGGCACCCTGTTTCGCAACGGCCCTGGCCTGACCGATATTCACGGCCACCCGGTTAAGCACCCCTTCGACGGCGACGGCATGATCAGTAGCGTCGCCATTCAGGGCGGACGGGCCTACTTTCGCAACCGCTTTGTGCGCACGGCGGGCTACGTGGCCGAGCAGCAGGCCCAAAAGCCGCTGTTTCGAGGCGTGTTTGGCACCCAAAAGCCCGGCGGCCCCCTGGCCAACGCCTTTGACCTCAGGCTGAAGAATATTGCCAACACCCACATCGTCTACTGGGCCGACAAATTGCTGGCCCTGTGGGAAGCGGCGGAACCCCACCGGCTGGATCCAGCTACCCTAGAGACCCTGGGACTTGACTATTTAAATGGGCTCATTGGCCCCGGCGGCTCCTTCACCGCCCACCCTAAAATTGACCCTGGCCACCACGGCGACGAACGGCTGGTGGGTTTCTCGATCAAAACTGGCCTGTCGAGCACCCTTAAGCTCTACGAGCTAGACACCAAGGGCAACGCCATTAGCCAGCACAGCCACAGCATTCCTGGCTTTGCCTTCATCCACGATTTTGCCATCACCCCCAACTACGCCATTTTCTTTCAAAACCCGGTGAGCTTTGGGCCGCTGCCCTTTTTGCTGGGTTTCAAGGGTGCGGCAGAATGCATTAGCTACAACCCCAAGCAGCCCACGAAAATTTTGATCGTGCCCCGCAACGGCGACCCCATGCAGGTGGTGGAGACTGACCCCTGCTTTGTGTTTCACCACGCCAATGCCTTTGAGCAAGACGGCCAGATTGTGATCGACTCGATCTGCTATGACAAATTTCCTTCCCTAGAGGGCGCGAGCGACTTCCGCCAAATCGATTTTGACCAGGTGCCCGCCGGACAGCTGTGGCGCTTTACGGTAGATTTGGCGGCGGGGCAGGCCGCAGTCACCCATCTGCTCACCCGCTGCGTCGAGTTCCCCACCCTGCACCCTGATGCTGTGGGGCGACCCTACCGACATCTATATATAGGTACCGCCCACGATGCTGTGGGCAATGCGCCTCTGCAAGCCCTGCTCAAGCTCGACACCCAGACGGGCGATACGCAAGTGTGGAGTGCGGCCCCGCGCGGTTTTATGGGTGAGCCGCTGTTTGTGCCTTGCCCCGGTGCTAGTGACCTAGACGACGGCTGGGTGCTGGTGCTGATGTACAACGCCGAGCGCCGCTGCTCTGATCTGGTCATTCTCGACGGCAAAGACGTTGCCGCTGGCCCCGTCGCTCGGCTGAAACTGCCCCACCACGTGCCCTACGGCTTACACGGCAGCTTTGTGCCGCGCTACTTTGGCCCTAATACGAGTTTAGAAAAGCCCTTAGATTAGCGTGTTAATTCTCATACCACAGGGATTCTACGGGGTGTTTTACCGCGCCTACAATCAGACAAAATCGCTATGAAGATAGATTCCTGAGCGGTGCATTCCTGCGCGAATGCACCCTATAACTCGGCTTTGGATATGACTGGATACAGGGGTTCCTGGCCATTCAGTCGCCACAGGCTAATGCAAAGGGCGGTTGCGATCGCCAGCCACACCAGCGACGGTAAAATCACCCACCCTGCCAGCGGCACCACCTGAAAGTAGCCGACTGTGACTACCACTACCGAGAGCAACGGCCCCACAATCACCATCGGCACCGCTGCACCCAGGCGGCCTTCTACCGTGAAAATTGTATTCCAGGTGTCGCCCAGGCTGAGGTGGGCCACGTAGAGCATCAGCGGCCAGCTCAAAAACGTTTGCCCCATCGCCGACCACACCAGGTAAGCCGAAACCACCCGCAGCACGGCTATGCTCATCCACACGATGGGGAAGGCTAGCGGCGGCGGTGCCCAGCCGGGCCGCTGGAGCGACTTGTAGCGGCCGCTGTTGCGGGTGTTGTCGAGCAGCGAGAAGAGGCGCGATCGCAGCGTTATAAAGGCAAAAAACGCGCAGGCGATTGCAGTGGTTGCCCCCTGGGGTAGAGCGCCAGTGTCGAAGCGCCCTAGGGCAAAATCCATCGCCCACAGCAGCCCGGTCATCGTGGCTATCTGGGCGATCGTCGCCCCCAGATAGGTCAGCGTGGCTTGCTTGTCCCACTGGGGATTGGTTAAATCGGTGTGGATAGTGGTGTCGCGGGTGGCTTCGTTGACCCCCATCACCGTATTGACGCCGTTTTTCACAAGTTTTTTACGGTTCATCGGGCTGCAAATAGTGATTTAAAACGATGGACTGGCCGTTGGAGAGGTGTCTCGGCCTGACCTTGATCCTAAACTGTGGAGACGATTTAACCAGCGGGAGGTCAGCATTTTTCAGCGGATTTGGCGATCGCGGGTAGGGGGCGTAGTCCTGGTGCTCATCCTGCTGCTTCCTTGGGCTGGGCTTCAGGCGCAGGAGGAGGAGGCTAGCCCCGCAGAACCTTCGCCAGCACCAGCGCTACCCGGCCCCGCCCCAGCCGCCCCAGGGCCGACCGAAGACGCGGTATTCTTTGCCGATGTGTTAGTGCGTGGCCAGCCGGTATTTCAGGTGGGCAGCTTGCCGGGGCTGAGTGCCGCCGATCGCGCGGCAATTATCAACCGCCGCATTGGGGGACTGCTGAGCCAGTCTCAAGAACTTAGTGCCGTCACCGTGCAGGTGGACGAAGATCGCCAGATTGCCCTGCTGACGGTGAATAACCGGGTGATAATGACCGTCACCCAGCAAGATGCCACAGATTTTGGCCTGACCGTTGAAGAACTGGCCCAGCAGTGGGCTGACCGGCTCAACCCGGTGCTGGCCCAGCCCAACTTAGCGATTGACGTACTGCAACGGCTAAACGGCACGGCGCGTCAGCTGATAGACGACACGATTGTGCTGTTGCCGTCGCTGATGGGGGCCATCGTGCTGGTGGGCCTGACCTGGATTGTGGCCAAGGGGGTGCGACGGGTGGGGCTGCTGTGGGCTGAGCAAACCGAGGGCGATCGCAGCACCGAAATTTTGATTGGGCGGCTGTGCTACGGCGGCGTTTGGGTGATCGGCAGCATTGTCGCCCTGGGGGTTTTGGGTCTCGACTTTGCCACGCTGCTCGGCACCCTGGGGCTGACCAGCGTGGCCATTGGCTTCAGCCTCAAAGACGTGCTCAGCAACTACATTTCTGGCGTCATTTTGCTGGCGGCCCGCCCCTTTCGCATCAGCGACCAGGTGGTGATTGGCACCTACGAGGGCACCGTAGTGCAGATTCAGCTGCGGGCGACCACCATGCGCACCTACGACGGGCGGCTGGTGTACATTCCCAACCAAAAGGTGTTTCAGAGCAGCATTGTTAACAATACCGAATCTCCGGTGCGGCGCAGCGATGTGATCGTGGGCATTGACTACGAAGACAACATCACCGCCGCCCGGCAGGTGATCACCGAGGCCGTTACCCAGGTCGAGGGGGTAGAGAAAGAGCCACCGCCGCTGATTTTGGTCCATGAACTGGCGGCCAGCACCGTGAATCTGGAGGTGCTGTTTTGGGTCAACTCTCGCCGTCAGTCGTTTTTGCAGGTGACCTCGGCGGCATCTCAGGCGATTAAAGAAGCGCTGCAAGCCGCCGGGATCGATATGCCCACTGAGATCTATACGCTGACGTTTCGCGATCGCAACATCGCCGACATCGCCCTGGCCAATGCCGAAGCGATCGCCGAGCAGCCCGAAGCCGGGTCTGAGTGAGTCAAGTCGCTTAGAGTAAAAGAGCAGGCCTAGGCGACGGAGCTAACCATGACAACAGAATACACAGAGCGCAAGCAGGTTGTTGTCGTGGGCGCAGGCTGGGCCGGCTTAGGAGCCGCCTACCACCTGGCCCGCCAGGGCTACGCCGTCACGCTGCTAGAGGCCGGAGCCTACCCCGGTGGCCTGGTGGCGGGCTGGCAAACGCCCCAGGGTCGCGCCGTTGAGGCGGGCATCCACGGGTTCTGGTACCCCTACCGCAATATCTTTGCCCTGACAGATCACCTGGGCATTCAGCCGTTTACCGAGTGGACGCGATCGGCCCAGTATTCGCCCCAGGGGCTAGAGGTGGAGTCGCCGCTGTTTCAGGCCCAGCCCTACCTGCCAACGCCTCTGGGCACGTTTCTCTATACCGATTTCAAGCGGCTGCCGCTGATCGACCGGCTCTCGGCCCTGCCCCTGCTGCAAGCGTTGATCGACTTCGACAACTCCGACGAAGCCTGGCAAAAGTACGATCGCATCACCGCCCGCGAGCTGTTTCGCCAGTATGGCGTGTCGGCCCGGCTCTACCACGAATCTTTTGAGCCGATGCTGTTGGTGGGGCTGTTTGCCCCTGGTGAGCAGTGCTCGGCGGCGGCAGCTCTGGGGATGCTCTATTACTTCATCTTGGCCCACCAGCCCGACTTTGATGTGCGCTGGTGTCGGGGCACAGTGGGAGCGCAGATCTTTCGGCCCTGGACGGAGGCGATCGCGCGGGCCGGGGGCAAGATTCTCGCCAACCACCGGGTGTCGGATGTGCAGGTAGAGAATAACCGGGTGACGGCGGTGGTCTGTAGTGGTACCGGGGGCGATGAGGTGTTTGAGGCCGATGCGGTGGTGTTTGCCGTGGGCATCAGCGGGCTAAAGAAGATTGTGCAGCAGTCGGCCCAGCTCAGGGATCGCCAAGAGTTCAGCAATATTCGTAACCTGGGGGCCGTTGACGTGCTGGCTACGCGGCTGTGGTGCGATCGCAAGGTCGATATTCCCCTGCCCTCCAATGCCTGCTTTGGCTTTCACCCCACCACGGGCTGGACGTTCTTTGACCTCAACGCCCTCCACGACGAGTATCGCGACGAGCCGGGCACCGTGGTGGAGGCCGATTACTACCACGCCAACCAACTCCTAGCGCTGGATGACGACCAGGTGCTCAGGCAGGTGCAGCAAGATTTAGCTGGGTGCATCTCCGCCTTTGGCGAGGCCAAGATTATTGACCACGCCGTGGTGCGCATTCCCCAGGGGGTGACTCACTTTGCCCCCGGCAGCTACCGCTACCTGCTGCCCGCCACCACCAGCTTCGACAACCTCTTCATGGCGGGCGATTGGGTTGTCACCCGCCACGGCTCTTGGTCACAGGAGAAGGCCTACGTGACCGGGCTAGAGGCGGCGAACCATGTGATTGCAGCGCTGGGACAGGGGCAGCCCGCCGAGATTTTGCCTGTGATACCCGACGAGCCGCACATTCAGGTGATGCGATCGGCCAATCGCTGGGTGCGGCAGGGGTTGAAGGGGCTGCCGAGCTTTTGGCTGCCCTAGGCGATCAGCGTAGATCGAGTGCTGGTAAGCATTGGCCCCTCTGGGCCTCTATGCCCTGGGCCGAGTGCCTTCCTTAGATGCAGTATCGACCCTGATTGGCGAGACCTACCGTCATTAGCCGATTCCAGAGAACGTGACGGCTTACCAGAAGTTTTTGCCCGTGTTCGAGCACCTGACGGTGGTGTTTGAGCGGGAGTATGATGTGATCGCCGCCCTGCAAGCCGAGTTAGGCAACATCGTCCTCCCCTGAACCTTATGCATACTCCCGACCAGTGCCAAAATATGGCCGATATTCGCGCTGAGATCGATCAGCTTGATCGCCAGGTGATTAACCTTTTGGGCCAGCGCTTTGCCTATGTCAAGGCGGCGTCTCGGTTCAAAACCAGCGAGACGGCGGTCAAAGCCCCCGATCGCGTTCAGGCCATGCTTCAGCAGCGTCGGGCATGGGCCGAGGCAGAAGGACTAAACGGTGATGCGATCGCGGCGCTCTACCGCGACTTAGTCAACCACTTCATCGCCGAGGAAATGAACCACTGGCAACAATCTCAGCCTGAACAATCCTAGGACAGCCCTCACTCGCCCCCCTGCTCAACCCCTTTGTCCAGCCGCGTCTAGCCCAAGAGCGCTACGGCACTAGGGGGAAAGGGCTACAGCCCGCACTTTTCTCGCTGACGAGCGATCACCTCCTGTAGCTGCGGCGTCATGCCCAGCTCTCAGGTAGCAGATGCAGGTGGTTAATCGCCCCCTGCACCCCATCCGGTGAGCCAGTTACCAGATAGCCCCGGCTGGGGGGTAGAGCTGGCAAGGTGCAGAGGATTTAGATCCCCGAGTTCTTGAAGAACTCGGGGATCTTGACGAGTCAAACTCAACATAATCGGGATTCCTTCAACGAAACGGTGGGCAGGAATCCAAAAAACTTGGCCGCCCCAGACATATGCGTTCAGGGCGGCCAACATCTCGACCAGAGTGGAAATGCGTCCCAGCGGCAAGGCAGAACAAGGCCAAGGCTTCATTACCAGGACAGGTCTTAACCCTACAACAGCTGAACTGTGGTTCTCTACGCCGGAACGGGGGCGAGCTGAGCTGCCCAACGTCGCTGTCCGTAGCGGTGGAGAATCTTTTTGCGGCGGCGCTGCTTGGGTGGCCCGGTCAAGATTGCCAGGCTGTAGATCACCAGGTAAACCCCAGCCCAAATGCTGTAGGCATGGATCGAGACGCTCAGCTCGGGGCCGCCATAGTAGCGCATCAGGGTATCAACTTAAGCCGGGACAGGTTGACCGTACCAGGGATTGGGCTGTTGTGACGAAGAAGACCGTCTAGGCATAGGTAACTCTGTAAAAGTACTCAAGACAGACTCAAAGAGGTCAGGAAACGGGTGACCAAAG